>JBBDIO010000323.1:0-9553 GCA_040880365.1 Litorilinea sp. | reverse complement strand
GGGTAGGGGTGTCGCGGTAGACGCACCTGTTTGTGAGCCTGGCGTGGGCGTGTTGGTGTTGGTGGGCCGCACGGGGATGGGAGTAGCATCGCCCGCGGGTAGCGCGGTTGTCGTAGCGGGCACATCCGGCGCATCCTCGCCCGGCGCGGGTGTTAACACGGCCAGCGCGGCCTGGAGACGGCTTGCCGCGTCTGCGAAGTCTGGATCCACGGCCAACACGGCGCGAAATTCCTCTACGGCGGTGGCATAGTCGCCAATTTCTGCCGCAGAGATTCCCCGTTGATAGCGCGCGTCCAATGCTTCATAGGTCGCGGTAGGCGCAGAATCGGCAGCTGCCATGGCGGCGCGGGTGGCCTGGGCAATCGCGGTGGCTTCGAGGCCGGCGGATAGTTCGGCCTGGGCTGTGGCAGTGGAAAGCGCGCCGACCGCAACGGCTGTGGCCTGGGCCACCTGTTCGCGCTGCCGTTGCTGGCGTGTAAAGAGCAATACGCCTGCCACCAGGATGGCCGCGACCAGCAGCACCAGGGCGATGACGCCCATACCTACGCGCGCGCCGCGTTCTTGTTCCGGGGTTTCGGCGTCCGTGGTCGCAGTGAGATCGCGTCCGCAATTTTCGCAGGTGGTGCTTCCCGCAGGGTTTTCAGTTTGACAGTATGGACAGCGCATAGGCTCGGATTCCTCATCCCTCAGAACGATATCCCACAGAACGATACGTTACGAAAAAATCAGCTACTCAGTTGGGGGCGTCCGCTTTGGGCGCATCCGGCGCATCGGCGTTGAGATCGACCGACATGCGGTAGCTGCCCGCCAGCAAGCCCCCGTCCACATTCAAGACGCTGCCCGTGATCCAGCGCGCGGCGTCGGAAGCGAGAAAGAGCGCTGCTTCCGCCACATCTTCAGGCTGTCCCACGCGCCCCAACGGATACCAGGCGGCCAGGCGGTCGAAGACTTTTGGATCCACCGCCAGCCGGTCTTGCCAGATCGGCGTGGCAATGGTGCCGGGGCAGATCACATTGGCGCGAATGTTGTTGGGTCCATAGCGAACGGCCAGATTTTGCGTCAGGTTGATCACCCCGGCTTTGGCCGCGGAATAGGGTTCTTCACCGATGCCCATCTGCCCATTGATCGAAGCGATGTTAACGATGGATCCCTGTCCTTTTGCCAGCATGTGGGGCAGCACGGCTTTGCTGCACAAAAATACGCTTTTCAATACAACGTTCAAATTGAGGTCCCAGGTTTCCTCATCAATGGTGGTGATGTCGTTGCCAGCCGATAGCCCGGCATTGTTCACGAGAATATCGGGCGGGCCAAACTGTGCGTCGCACAGTTCCACGGCCCGGGCAATCGTATAGGCGTTGGTGACATCTGCTTCTACGGCCAGCGCAACCGGGCCGAATGTCGCGTTAATGCTTTGGGCGGTGGCGGTGGCGCGGTCGGCGATTCGATCCAGGACGACGACCTGCGCCCCGGCTTGCGCAAAGAGCGTGCAGATGGCTTGACCGATGCCAGAGCCACCGCCCGTCACCAGGGCAATTCTGTTTTCCAGGCTAGACGGCATGGAGGTTACTCCTGGGTAGACAGCACGGCAATGCAATCGGCGGCAACCAGAGACTGGCCGATTTTGGAATGGACAGTGGTGCGCGCCGGATAGGGTTCTACCACATATTCATTGTAGACGGCGTTCATTTCGGCAAAGTCGGCAAAATCGGCAATGAAAATCGTGACCTTGACCACATCCGCCCAGGTTGCGCTGCCTTCTTCCAACAGTACGGTGATGTTGTCGAAAACCTGGCGGGCCTGATCCGCGACGGATGTCGCCTCGATTTTATCGGTGACCGGGTTATAGGGGCCTTGGGCCGAAACGTAGAGCGTGGGTCCCTGGGCCAGAATGGCGGGGGTATAGGGGCCTTTGGGCGTGACGCCTTTGGCAGAAATGACGGCTTTGCGCATGGGTTTGTTCCTCTGCTGGCGGCAGGCCCGGTGATGGACCATGCCGGATGCGGTTTAGATAGATTTTATAAATGCTAGTCAGTCGGATTCGGGGGCCGCGACGCTATCGAGCACGCGGAAGCCCGCCAGTTGTTCATAGACCTTGATGACCGCGGCGTCATCCAATCGGGTATGGCCCGCAGCGGCGGCCATGATGAAAAGCTGCTGGGCGGCGGCAGCCAGCGGAGTGGGTAGATGCAACTCCTTGCCCGTGTCTACCACCAGCCCCAGGTCCTTGAGCCAGATCTCCACGGCGCTGTGCGGGCGATAGTCATCGGCGAGAATATGAGGGACACGGTTTTCGAACATCCACGATGCGCCCGCACTGTTGCAGATGACTTCGTACACCCGGTTGGGATCCAGCCCGGCACGCGCGCCCAGGGCCAGGGCTTCGGCCGCGGCGGCGATCTGGACGCCGGCCAGAACCTGATTCACCATTTTCATGGTAGAACCCATGCCGGGGCGTTCGCCCATGATATAGATGTTTTTGCCCATCGCTTGCAGCAGCGGATCGGCGCGTTGGATAGAGGCAGGCGCGCCCGCGACCATGATGCTCAGGGTGCCGTCGTTGGCGCCACTCGTGCCACCGCTTACAGGTGCATCCAGCAAATCAATCTGGTGTGCGGCCAGCCGGGCGGCGAGCGTTTCGACATAGGTGGGTTTCACGGTGCTGGATACTATCACCAGACTGGCAGGGGCGAGCGCGCCGACCATGCCTGCCATTTTATCGTCGCCAAACAGGATTTGATCGATCTGTTCG
Organism: Litorilinea sp.; assembly: GCA_040880365.1. Lineage (GTDB taxonomy): Bacteria > Chloroflexota > Anaerolineae > Caldilineales > Caldilineaceae > JBBDIO01. The sequence continues at coordinate 6,804 of JBBDIO010000323.1, read as the reverse complement.
GCATTGAGCACCATCAGCACCACGATCTCCGCACCGCGCGCCACCGCGGGCAGCGTGTCTACAGCCTGGCCCCCGGCCTGGGCAAAGCGGGCGCGCGCGGCGTCGTTGATGTCATAACCTTGCACGCTGTACCCCGCCTGCAAGAGCGATAGCGCCATCCCCATCCCCATCGCGCCCAGGCCCACAAAGCCGACCACTGGTAATTGGCCGGGTAATGCGTCGGGCACTTGATTGGATACCTGATTGGGTGTACTCATGTCGGCTCTTTCCTTGCTGCGCGCACTTCCTGTAACATGCGCATTAGATTGTCGTGTTCGATGGCGGCGCGATCTGCGGGTGTGAGAAAGGGCATGGTCTCCAGCAGATTGACCGTTTGCACAAAGCTCACCGAATTCAGCGCAGGGGTAAAATCTGACCCCCACAGCATACGCGCGCGGCCAAAGGCGTGGAGCAGGGTCTCGATATAGGGCCAGGCGGTGGTGTGGGGGAAGGCATAGCCCGGTTCGGAGAGTGCATAGAGTCCACTGATTTTGACCGCGACCTGAGAAGCCGTTGCCAGCGCCAGAACCGATGCGAGATTCTGCTGTACCAAGTCGCGCGTGGCTGCGGCATCCAGGCGTGGCGGCAGGCCCAGATGCGCGAGGAGCAGGCGCAAGTCGGGGTGCCGGGACAGCACATCGGCCCAGGCATACCAGCCCGCGCCAGTGGAATTCACACTGATCAGCCAGCGCTGCGCGACTAGCCATTCCCAGATTTCGGGGCGGGTCTGAGTTAGGCGCGGGTCGTTGCGTAGTTGCCCAGGATCATCGCCAAAAATGTAGAGACTGATGCCCACAAAGCCCTGGGTCGCATAGCGTTCCAGCGTGGCGATATCGAGCGTGCGCGGATCATGCACATAGGCCACGGGGTGCAGCCACGGGTGCTGCGGCTGGAGCTGGGCAAGATAGGCATTGTTGCCCCTGGCCCAGTCATCTCCCTCATAGCCGACCACCAGCGCGGCGGCAAGATTGTGGTGGCGGATCAATTCGGTGTAGAGCGTGACTTCGGTGGGCTGCACCTGTCGGCACACCGCGGGACGACCCTGGGCAAAGCCGGGATCAAAGAGATGAATATGCGCATCGGCTTTGGGCGCGGGTAGCGTATCTGCCATGCCGCTACAGCGTCTGAACCGGCGTGAGTTCTTCAGTCTCGGCCGTGCGGACCAGGCCATTGCGCAACGGCCGTCCAAATTCGGGAGCGCCGATTTCAAACACGTCGCCCGGTTGGGTGGTGATGCCCGCGGCAAAGCTCAGCGTGGCCGTGCCGTAGTAATGGCAGTGGACATCGCCGGGACGCCGGAAACGGTCATATTTGAAGTGGTGGTGTTCGATGTTGGCAAGGGTGTGGGTCATGTTGGCTTCGCCCGTGAGAAAATCTCCGCGCCAGATTTCTTCATCATCGCGCAGCAACCGACTGACACCTTTGATGTTGGCGGGCGGTTCGCCTACCAGCAATTCGGGGCCAAACGACGATGTACGCAACTTGGAGTGGGCAAGGTAGAGATAATTTTGCCGTTCGGTCACATGGTCCGAATATTCATTGCCGATGGCAAAGCCTGCCCGCAAGACTGCGCCGTCATCGCCGATGACGTAGAGACCCACCAACTCCGGTTCTTCGCTGCCATCCAGCGCAAAGGGCGGCAGTTCCAGCGGTGCGCCGGGCAGCACCAGCCAACTGCCGTCGCCTTTGTAGAACCATTCGGGCTGTACACCCACTGCACCCGCCGCGGGTTTGCCGCCATCCAGCCCCAGCTTGAACATGCGCATGGAGTCGGTTAGCTCATCTTCCCCGGCGTTGAGCTTGGCGTGCATGGCGTCGCGAGCCTGGGCGCTGCCCAGGTGATCGAGTCCGGTGCCCGAAAGGATGAGGTGGGCCGGATCGGGGTGATCGATGGGGAGCAGGATGCGCCCGGCGTCGATGACCGTGTCGTAGTCGATGGCGGCATCGGTGCCCAGCGCGGTGACGTGTTCGGCCAGCCCGTGACCTGCGCGCGCGGCGGCCAATGCCAGTTCGCGCACAGATTCGGCCCCTGCGATGGGCAGCAGCGATTTGTCGTCGTCGCCAACCTGGGCAACCCGCCGGCGTCCGTTATCTTCTAAATACTGTACGAGTCGCATAGGTACACTTCTCCTCTGGTGTTAATCAATTCGCGTGGCGTGGATTTGCCGCTTTTCAACGCAGGGGCAGGTCGTACGCTGGATGACGCGGGTGGGATGCAGTCCACGCTAGGTCAGTTCCCACCACTGGGCGTAGACATTTGCCATTTTTGCCAGTTCGCCCACTTCGACCCACTCTTCTGCGCCGTGCGCCTGGTCGATGGAGCCGGGTCCCATGACGGCGCAGCCTTTGGGGATGCCCCGATAGGCCCAGGCATTGGTGCCATAGGGCGCGGACGCGGGCGCATTGCCCGACCATTGGGCCAACTGCTGAATCCATGCCGAATCGGACGCTTCGAGAAAGGCGTCCAGCTCGCGTAGCCGCACGACTTCCAGCGGCAGCTCGGTCTGGGCCTGGGCCAGTTCCACGAGCCGGTCGATGACCTGCACCGCGTCTTCGCCGTCGACAATGCGGCGGTCGATGGACACAATACAGGCATCGGGCACAACATTGATCCCCGTGCCGCCGTGGATCTCGGTGACTGTGAGCGCCGCGACGCCCAGCGCGGCCTGATCGCCCAGCTGTTGCAGGCGCGCATGTTCTTCGGCATAGGCCAAAGCAATGCGCGCTGCGGCCTGAATGGCATTCTTGCCCAGATCCGGCTGGGACGAATGGGCGGGTTCGCCGCGCACCGTGAAGCGGAACCGCGCTACCCCCCGATGGCCGTAGACGGGCACGCATTTGGTCGGTTCGGCGACAATCATCTGATCGATGGGGATGACCTGTTTCTGAATCCAACGGGCAAAGGCGGGCGCGCCCGTGGCGCCAAACTCCTCATCCACTGTCGCACCAATCAACAGATTCTGGGCCGGTTGCAGACCGTTTCCCTGCATATGGTCAAGGAGCGCCAGCACAATGCCCAGGGTGGCTTTGGTATCCACCGCGCCGCGCCCCCAGACGCGCCCCTCGCGAATGTCGCCCGAAAACGGTTCGGTGGTCATCTGTTCGACGCCGACGGTGTCGGTATGCACATCCACCGCGGCCCACTGATCCGATTTCCCGCGCCAGATGCCATAGACACTGGGGCGGCCTTCGTGGACGGTATCTACATGCACCTCGCCGCCCAGCTCGGTGAACCATTGGGCGATGGACGCGGCAATCGCAGCCTCACCGGCTGTGCCGGCTCGTGGCCCAGCCTGCGCGGGCGTCACACTGGGAATCTGCACAAGTTTGGACAACCACTCTGCGCTCAACTGACCAAAATCGGTCGCTATCTGGGACATGAATCGCTTACCCTGTTTCTAGTTGTAGATTTTGTCAATGCCGATGATTGAACTTGCGGAAGCCGGGAAAGTTATCGGCCCCGGCAGAGCCTGCATCCACGGCAGTGGTTACGCCTTTGGCAATGCAGTTGGGATCCGGTTCGATGCCCAGATGGCTGCCGCCCCAGAAGACGTGCACATGCAGATCGATCATGCCGGGCGTGATCAACATTTCCCGGCAGTCGATCACCTGGGCCGCTTCTTCGGGCGCGAGGGCGGGTACCGTGCCCTGGGTGTGCCGTCTATGATTCCAGGAGAATTTTAGCGACTGCCCCCGGTTTCGACAAGAGCCGTTCAAAGCAGGGTCCGCCTTCGGCTAAGGGCGCTTTGATAATGTACTGATCCACATCCAACCGCCCATCGATCAGCCATTGCAGTGCGTCTTCGAAATCCAGCGCCGTATAGGCAAAACTGCCCTGCACCGCGATTTCGGAGCGGATGATATAGTTGGCCTGAATCGTACTTTCTTCTTCGTGCAGACCTGTGAAAATGACGCGCCCACCCCAGGCTACGGCCTGGATGCAGTCGCGGCGCGTGGCGTGCGCGCCGACGGCGTCGATTGCCATGTCTGCGCCGCGGCCATCGGTGGCTTCACGCACGGCGGCGACCACATCGGTATCGGCGGGGCTATAGACGGTTGCACCCATTTCGGCCCCAATGGCGCAGCGGTCGGGGTCCATATCGGTGGCGATGATGTGGCGTGCGCCTGCGGCGAGGGCCACGTTCAGGGCGAGCAGACCGATGGGGCCAAGCCCGGTGATGAGCACGGTGCTGGTGGGTTGCACGCCGGCCAGGCGCACGGCGCGCAGCGCACAGGCCATCGGCTCGGTGAGCGCGGCGCGTTCGTAGGAGAGCGCGTCGGGGATGGGGTAGACATTGACCGCGGGCACGGCTACGGCCTGGGCATAGCTGCCGGGGCGATGGATGCCGACGATCTTGCGTTCGGCGTCCAGATTCTGACGACCTTGCAGGCCGGGCGTTGACCACGGGCGGTGGATCAGGGGGTTGACTGTGACGCGCTGTCCCAGAGCCAGGGTCGGTTTAATTTCAGATGCTCGTTCGCCCAAGGCGACGATTTCTCCGGCAAACTCGTGTCCCATGATCAGCGGCGGTTTGCGCAGAGAATTGTGGCCCAGATAGCCGCCCAATTCGGAGCCGCAAATGCCGGAAAAGCGGACCTTCACGACAACTTCTTCGGGACCGGGTTCCGGTTCTGCGACTTCGCGCATGACCATTTGCCGTGGGCCTTCCCATACAAGCGCTTGCATAATAAAAAGTTCCTTTCGAACCTGATTCGTGTGAGTGGTTAACCGATATTTCTGCCCACAAGGGTGGGGTGGTTAACCGGCGGTGACGTTTAGTGTGATTTCGATGCGTCGTTGTTCGCCGGGTTGCAGCATTTCCAGATCGCCCGCCGCGCGTGCGGCGGCACGCCCCAACACGTTGCAATTGGTTGGTTCGATGCCCAGCACATGTTCGCCGGAACCGGCCATACGCCACTGGACGAGATTGGGCAGCGTGGCCGTGTTCCAGGCCAGGCGCACAGTGAGCGGCGTGGGCGGTACGCCGACTGCCAGGGGGAAGGCAGGGTTGTGGACGCTGGCTGTGGCCCAGCCTGCGTCATCGGTCTCCAGATCGCGGTGCAGATAGACGCGTTCGGCATGGGGCGATTCGGGTGCCTGCCAGCGATCATAGTCGTCCAGGGGGGTGTCCGCATCGCGGGGCGTCACCTGGCGCGAGGGAAAGTGCATTTCGGTGGCTTCGGAAAGCAGGGGAAACCCAAAGTTGAAATGATAGAGCAGCATGAGTGGCGCGGGTTCAAATCCGGGATTCTCGTAAATATCGGTGATGGCGATTTGATTTTCGCCCAGCACGCTGCGAATTTCACGGGTCAGGCGCACTTTATCGCCAAAGATGATGGCTTCTTCGACGGTGCCTGCGATGCGCATGAGATATTCGTCGCCGTGCCAATGCCCTTCGGTCGCAATCTGGCGTGCGGGCAGATGGTGGGCGCGCCCGTGCAGCCCCAATTCCTGGTCGCCGTCTAGGCTGGGCGCACCGGCATAGGTAAACCCACAGGTCATGAGCAGGCCGCCCGCCGCGGTACGCAGCCATTCCAGGCCGCGTGCGTCGTAATAGGCCGGGTGCACATCGCCGTTGGGCGCTTGCCAGGAAAGGGGCACGCCACAAAATTCAGTCAGGCCAATGTCCAGACCCCGGTCGGGCGAGACATAGTAACTCAGCCCGCCGCCTGTGCGCACCTGCACCTGGGCGACGCCGGTTTCCTGCCCTTCGTCCAGCCGCAGGCGGCGCAGACCGGCCACCTGTTCCAGGCTGCCTGTGCGCGCTTCGACCGCGCGCCGGGTATGAAATGTGTCGTAGAGTCGCATGGCGCAGTCTCCTGTTAAGCGGGTCGCGTTGGTGCGCCGGCGGTGACGTCGAAAAATTCGTCGAAGAATTGCGCAGCGTCGACGCCGGTCGCGATTTCGTGATAGCCTGCACCGGGCGTCCACTTGGTTTGGCCCAATAGATCGTGGGCGTCCAGTTCAATCTCTGCCGTGCCTGTCTGAAACTCGCAGACATCAGGCTTGAAGGTGGCGACGGCGGCCAGCGGATCGTGGAACGTGAGCGACGGGCGTTCTTGAAACCAGACTTCTGCAAAATCGAGCACCGGGCGCAGCAAGCCCTGGCTGAAGCGCGTGCGTACCTGGTCCGCAGGCATGACTACATGCGTGGTGACATCCAAACCCAGCGAACGATGTACCGGCGGTTGCGCCCGGTATACCATCGCGGTGGCATGGGGATCGAGCAGCGCGTTCCATTCCAGTTTGTTGGGACGCGCAGGCAGGTCGGGTGTGAAGACGCCGCACATGAGCACCAGGCGTTTGAGCAGGCTGGGAATTTCGGGATCGGCGGCAAATAGCAGCGCGATGTTGGTGAGCGGGCCGATGGTCAACAGCGTGATTTCGTGGGGGTTGCGCCGAATCGTGGTGCGCAGGAACTCCACCGCCTGCCCGCGGGGAAAATCCTGGGGGTGGGGCCATTTGTCCAGCGCGGCGGCCTGTTGGGCGAGGGGTTGACGCTGGCTGACCAAAAGCGGATCGCCCGCGCCGGGGTAAATGGGTATCTCCTGACCCGCGTGTTGGCAGATCGCCCCCGCGATCATGGCCCGCTTTTCGGGTTCGCCGCTGACGGTGGTGATGCCCAGCAGCTCACATTCGGGCTTGGCCAGGAGATAGGCCAGACAGACCGCATCGTCAATATCGGAGCCAATATCCGTATCCAGTAGAATTTTTTCGGTGTTCATTGCTGTGTTCATTGCAGTGGTCATTGCAGTGGTCATACG
>JBBDIO010000322.1:0-9555 GCA_040880365.1 Litorilinea sp. | reverse complement strand
CGAAAGTATATAAAATAGTATAGCCGCGCTTCGCCCAAATAGTCAAACCGTTGCGGCGGGTAATCCACTATGAATGGCAGGGATTGCGGGTCATGTGAACAGAGGGGGACCGGCTGTGCGCGCACGGTTTTGGGTAGACGAGAATCGCTTCATGGCTGGGGCAGGCATGTGGCAGATTGGCAGTGGGTTGATTTCGGGCCACTTTATGCGTTTGACGCGGCTTTTGTTATTCTTATGGCTTGCAGGCCGCGCGTGGTTCATCTTGGGCGCGTGTTGGGCAGGTATGCCCCTGTGTAAAATTTCGCAGTGCGTGTTTCACGCTTGGGAATCCAGATAGAAATTTGCCAGATATGAATTTGTGGGAGATGGAACGATGACAGAAGAAACGAACGCAACAGAACCCAATGCAACAGAACCTATGGAGTATCGCACAGAAGTTAAGCAATTGCTGGACATTCTGGCCCATTCGCTCTATACGGATCGCGAGATTTTTCTGCGCGAGTTAATTTCCAATGCCTCGGATGCGCTGCACCGGGTACAGTTTGAGATGTTGACTAATCCCGATGTGGTGGATGCCGACGCTGAGCTTGCCATTCGGATCGAGCTGGACGCCGAGGCGCGCACGCTGATGATTGCCGACAGCGGCATTGGCATGAATCGGGATGAGCTGATCGAGAATCTGGGCACAATTGCGCATTCGGGCGCTAAAAACTTTTTGCAAAATGCCCGCGAAAATCAGGCTACGGTCGAGGAGATTATCGGCCAGTTCGGTGTGGGTTTCTATTCGGTGTTCATGGTGGCCCACGAGGTACGCGTGCGCACGCGCTCGTTTCGCACGGAAGATCAGGGCTGGGAGTGGCGTTCACAGGGCGATAGCCAGTTTACGTTGCAGCCGCTGGAAAAAGCCAGTCGCGGCACTGAAATTTTCATTCAATTGAAGGAAGATGCCGAGGAATTCGCTAGTGCCTGGCGCATTGAACAGATCGTGCAGCGCCATTCGGATTATGTTTCGTTTCCGATTGTGTTGATCGGTGATGCGCCAGATACGGAAGACGTGGAAAACGCGAAAGATGCTGACGGCGAAGCCCGTGCGCCCGAACCAAAGACGCTGAACCGCCAGACGGCCCTGTGGCGGCAACGGCCGGGCGGGGTGGAGGCCGATGAATATAATGAATTTTATCGCCAGTTGACGCTGGATCGCGACGATCCACTGGTGCATGTGCATATGGTGGCCGATGCGCCGGTGAATGTGCGCGCCATTCTCTACATCCCCACCCAGCGGGAGCGCGGGCGCATGGGCATGGCGCGCGAACATGGATTGCGTCTCTATTCGCGCAAGATTCTGATCCAGGAGCGCAACCAGGATTTATTGCCCGATTACTACCGATTTGTGGATGGCGTGGTGGATTCCGACGATTTGCCGCTCAATGTTTCGCGCGAGATGGTGCAGAGTAATCCCGTTATGCGCCAGTTGCAGCGTGCGCTTGCGAATCGGATTGCGCGTGAGCTGAAGAATCTGGCCCAGAACGACGCCGAAAAATATACAGCGTTCTGGCGCGAGTTTGGCGTTTTCCTGAAAGAAGGGATTGCCATGGATCTCACCGGGCAGGATTCGCTGCGCGAGTTGCTGCGCTTCCAAAGCTCGACCCGTGGGGACGATTGGATTTCTCTGAATGACTATGTGGCTGCGATGGCCGCGGATCAGGAAGCCATTTACTATGTGTTGGGCGAGGATGTGAAGGCGGCGGCGCGCAGCCCGCATCTGGAATATTTCCGCGCGCAGAAGCTGGAAGTGCTCTATCTGGTGGACCCCATTGATGGGTTTATGGTGTCGAGCCTGCGCGAATTTGAGGGCAAGCCGCTGCGCAATGTGGATGATGCCGGGCTGGATTTGCCGGAAAAGGATGCAGAAGCGCGCGCGACAGAGGAAGATGCCCAGAACGACAGTGCACTGGATGATGCCCAGTTTACCCAGTTGGTGGAGAAATTTACCGCGACGCTGGGCGAACGGGTGCGCGGGATTCGCGCGTCACGCCAGTTGGTGAGCAGTCCGTGCCGTCTGGTTTCGCCCGAAGATAGTTTTGATCGGGATTTGCAACGCATTTTGCGCATGACCGAAGAAGGCTATGAAGCGCCGACCAAGTTGCTGGAACTCAACCGCAAGCATCCTTTGATTGTGAATCTGGGGCGCATGATCGGGCGCGATGTCGATGAATTGCTGGTGACGGCGACGATTGAACAACTCTTCAGCAATGCCCAGTTGCTCGACGGTCAGCCGGCTAACCCGGTGGATATGGTTGACCGTATTCAGACCTTGATGGAAGCGGCAGTTGCTTCAAAAGTGCCGCCCGAATCAAAAGACGCTGCGTAGAAGTACGCGCTGCGTATCAGATGAGGCCGAGCAGGTAGAGGATGCCCAGCAGCGCGGGCTGGTGGATCACATAGATAAGCAGTGAGCGCTTTCCCAGAAAACTCAGGACGCGAATCGGCGCAAGCGGGGCAAGGTCGGGTAGCTCGATAACCCGACCTTGTCGCGTGTAGAAAAGATTCCCCACGCCAATCCCCAGCAATACCACGCCAAACCACGGAAATACCGGGAAGAAATCGACCGGCGCATATCCCAAGGGCACCAACCCCAGCCAGACAAACCACAGAGTGGGCACGCGCATATCGAGCAGCACATAGCCAACCAGGTTGAAGAGCAGCCAGAGGCCGATATTGGCCTTGCCCAGACGCAAAAACGGGTAGGCAAAGGCAATGGAAAAGCCGATGAGGTGCAGTACACCAAAGTGGATATAGCCCGTGCCGCCCAGCCAGACCCCCAGCGAGATTACCAGGCCGATGGCGAAAATACGCAGCCCGCGCCCGAAAAATTTGGCAAGGAGGCCGCGCGGCGCACTCTGGTTCACAGTTGGGGCCGTGCTTGCGTTTGCGCGGGCTTTGTGCGCCTTTTTGTGCTTGGGTTTATCGACAACTTGCGCTGCGCGTTGGCTGGCAAAATAGCCGGCGGCGCGGCGATAGCTGAGGGAGAGGGACACGCCCACCAGGAAGATAAAGAGGCTGGCGGTCGTGCGCTGAAAATATTTCCAAAAGCCTTCCCACAGCACCACATCGGGCAGGATGCGGAAGAACCACAAATCCCACATGAGATGAAAAATGATCATCATGATGATGGCGACCCCACGCAGCGCATCGACTTCCCAAAAGCGCGTAGTGGCGGGGGCTTGGGCAAACGTGCGGCGCATGCCGGCTTTGATTTGTTCGAACCACAGTGTTGTCATGGTGTATGTTGGAGGAACGGTATGCGCCCAGGCGACAGAGTAGGGGACGGGGTAGGCGACAGTGTTGGTGACGGGGTAAATAACGGCCCGAATGCCTGCGCCATACGCGCAACATTCTCCGCCAGGTTGTCGTCCTGATGATAGACATATGGGTCTGGGATCTGCCCGACGATTTTTCGCTCCGTTCTTTCTCTACATAAAGCGTAACTATTTGGCGTGCTACACGTCTGATACAAGTGATTGCTTCGACGAAAAGTTGTGGTGAAAAGTGATTTCGCTGCGGCAGCTTTTGGCAAACAACTGCGAACAATAAATGGTTTCGATGACAATCGATCGTGACCATCGATCGTGATCATCGACAACTTCTTCGCTGATTCTTCGCAGTTTAGTCCTGATGGCGATTTGACGCCAAATCGCTTGGCGTGTAGAAGGCGAAGGAAACTGTGTCTGGAACAAAATCCCACATATTAAAACCGCACGTCGCGACGGCTGCCGGTGTTGCACAAGCGCACCAGGACCGAATTTTGGTGATAATCCCTGCTCTCAATGAGCAAGGCGCGATTCGCGCCGTGGTGATGGGCGCACGCGCGGCCCTGCCCGAAGCGGATGTGCTGGTGATCAACGATGGTTCGCGCGATGCCACGGCGCAGGAAGCCCGCGCCGGGGGCGCGCTGGTGGTGGAACATCCCTTTAATCTGGGCATTGGCGGCGCGGTGCAGACCGGGTTGAAGTTTGCGCGCGCCGAAAACTATGACTATGTGATTCGGCTGGACGGCGACGGCCAGCACAATGCAGTCGAGGCGCAGCTGATTTTGCAAATGTTGCGCACGCACGCCGCCGATATGATCATCGGGTCGCGTTTTATCAATGCCGATGTAGATTGGCATATCCCGTGGGCGCGGCGGGTGGGCATCCGCTTTTTTGGCTGGATCGTCTCGCTGCTGATTGGCGCGCGCGCGACCGATACCACATCCGGTTTTTGTGGCATGAACCGGCGTGCGATTCATGTGCTGGCGACCTATTTGCCCCAGGACTATCCCGACGTGGAAGGCCGCGTGATTGTGCACAAGGCGGGGCTTTCGCAGTTGGAATTGCCGGTGAATATGCGGGCGCGCGTGGCCGGCGTCAGTTCCATCAATGCCTGGAAATCTGTTTACTATGCATTCAAAGTGTCGGTAGCCGTAGTGACCGCCGCGCTGAAAGATATTGCGCCCTATGACCCGCCGGCACGCGTCGAACGTTCGGCGGCGCGTCCCGTCAATCTGGCGCTGCCGCTATCCACACCTCTGCCCGCACCCCGATCAACAACACGGCGCAAGCCTGCGACTACCGCCGTGGAAGCGACGCAGCCAACGCCGGGCGAATCGATATAGTATGGGCGTGTGCTGTCCGGGTCGGGTAGCATATCGCTGAACGGTGTGGCTTGACAGGTTGGCTTGACGGTATAGATTGACGGTATAGATTGACGGTATGGCTTGATGAAGGAGAGTCTGAATGCGGATTCCTGTTGAACAGCAGATTCTGGCTGTGGTCTTTAGCCTGATCTTGCTGTTGGTGACAGTGCAATTGGTGCGCAAGCATCGGCTGCGCGAAGAATATGCGCTGGTGTGGCTGGGCGCGAGCCTGGTCATCTTTGTCTTGACTGTCTTTGATCCGCTGGTGGGCTTCCTTGCCGATCTCTTTGCCGTTTCCTATGCACCCACGCTGATCGTCGTTTTTGGCGTGCTTTTCTGTCTGAGCATTCTGCTCTCCCAATCGGTACTCATTTCGTTTCAGGCCGACCGCATTCGCGATCTGGCGCAAAGCGTCGGGCTGCTGGAATGGCGGATTCACCAGTTGCAGCGGGGTAGCGCACCGGATACGGTGGCACAGGGCGGGACCGGCACGCAGAACGGGACGGTTCCGAATGGCGTGCAAGCCATTGGCGAGGCCGCGCAGGGCGCGACAGCCGCTGGCGTGTCAGATGGCGTCGCCTATCGCAATGGACATGCGGAGGCAGATGATCCGGATCATCCGGATCGACCGCACCCCGACGACAGGGGACACGCACAGCCGGACCGCTGACCACACTGACCAGGGGGTTGGCAGTCTGGCGAATATGCGTGCCCGCCAGGCGGGCAAGTACACCGGCGGGCAGTACATCAATAGAATACAGAGAGTGGCATATAGAGTGGAGAGGGTAGTTCATGCGAGGCAACGGGCAACAAAACGGCAATAACGATAATAGCGCAAACGGGGCTTCTGGCACGGGTGCGCCGACGCCCCAGCGAGTTTTGGTATTGGGGCTGGATGGCGCGACGTTTGATCTGATTCGACCGTGGGTGGCGCAGGGCTATTTGCCTACGCTGGGGAAAATCATGGCCGACGGGGCGCAGGGCGAAGTACGCAGCACTGTGCCGCCCATGACCGGCCCGGCGTGGACCACATTTGCCACGGGCGCTAATCCTGCCAAGCACAGTCTGTATGACTGGATTGGACGCGACCCTGGCACCTATCATTTTTCGGCGCGCACCGCGCTGGATTGCAAAGCCCCCACCTTATATCAGTTATTGAGCCATGCCGGGCGTCGGGTTTGTGTACTCAATGTGCCTATGACCTATCCGCCCACGCCGGTGAACGGTGTGCTGGTTTCGGGGATGCCTGCGCCCAGCACCAGTGTGGAATTTACCTATCCGGCAACGCTCGCCCAGGAAATCATGGACGCAGTAGGCGACTATATTCTCTACCCCGACCCGGGACAGGCCTATTCGGATTCGGGCGTAGATGCCTTCCTGGAACGGCTCTATCGCACCACTGATCTGCGGCTGAAGACGCTGGATCATCTGCTGGGGCGCGAGGCGTGGGATTTTGCTATGGTGGTTTTCAACGGTACCGATACCATTTGCCACGCCATGTGGAAATATATGGATGCCTCTCACCCCTTGCACGACCCCAAAAAAGCGGGAAAATATGGCGATGCGATTCTCGCCTACTATCAATATCTGGACCGCCATTTGGCTAAGTATGTGGATGAGTTGCCCGATGATGTGACGCTGGTGGTCATGTCGGACCACGGTTTTGGACCGTTTCACAAATTTATCCATGTGAATAACTGGCTGCTGGACGAAGGCTTTATGCAGGTGCAGGACGCTCTGCGCGCACGGCTGAAAAAGGCGCTCTTCGACCGGGGCTTTTCGCCTATGAACATCTACGACATGCTTATGCGGGTGGGGCTGGGCGCGTTGAAGCGTGGGGTTGTGCGCGGGGAAGGGCAAAGTTTGCTCAAGCGGCTTTTTCTCTCGTTCGACGATGTGGATTGGACGCGCACACAGGCCTATTCGCTGGGCAATGTGGGGCAGATCCACCTGAACGTTGCCGGACGTGAACCGCACGGCTCGATTCGGCCCGAAGACTATGAGGCCACGCGCACGCGCATCATCGCACGGCTGGCAGAGCTGCGCGATCCTGCTACCGGCGAGGCTGTAGCCGAACACATTTACCGGCGCGAGGAGCTATATGCCGGGCCGCACTTTGAACATGCGCCCGATATTGTCTTTTTGCCGCGGCGGCTGGAATATTTTGGGTTTGGCGAATATGAATTCGGCAGCCACAAGATTATTGAATCCATGCGCCGGGGCATTTCGGGCACACACCGCATGAACGGCATCTTTATGGCCTATGGCGCGGCGGTGCGCAAAGGGGCGATGGTCGAAGGCGCAACCCTGGAAGATCTGGCGCCCACCATTTTACGGCTCATGGGCGAGCCTGCGGGCGCGCAGATGGACGGGCGGATATTGCACGAAGCGTTGGATGCCGCGCATCTGCCCGCGCTGCGCCGTGTGGCGGATGAAGGCGGGGATGACGATCTGCTGGCCGACATGGCCGGGCGCGACGCCGGATTAACCGGCGCGGACCGCGATGTGCTGGCCGAACGGCTGCGCAGCCTGGGCTATGTGGGCTAGGTTCAGGATTGAGTGTAGATGTCAGCGGGTATAGAAGTCGGTGGGTTTAGAGCAGTGAGTGTGTATAGAGATTGGGTGGATCGGTGCAAAACGTGTTTACGGTGGATTTGGAAGAATGGTTTCACGGCCTTACCAGTACCAATGGCCGTGTGGAAAGTTGGCCGCGGCTCGAAAGCCGGGTCGTAGGGGCCACGCGCCACTTGCTGACGCTGTTGCGGCGGGCACAGGTGCGGGCGACATTTTTCGTGTTGGGCCATGTGGCAGATCATCATCCGGCGCTGATTGACGAGATTCGCGCCGACGGTCACGAATTGGGCATCCACGGCTACTACCACCGCTTCATCTACCGCCTCTCGCCTGCGGAATTTGCCGAGGAAATTGATCGCAGTCTGGCGGCGCTCATGCGCATCACCGGCGAACAACCCCACGGCCATCGCGCCCCCTATTTCTCGGTGAACCAAACTACGCCCTGGGCCTTTGAGACACTGGCGCGCCTGGGCCTGCGCTATGACAGCAGCGTGTTTCCCACGCGGAATATGCTCTATGGCTATCCCGGTGCCCCGCGTTTTCCCTATCCCATGCAGTTGACCAGTGGCGATTTGTGGCAACTGCCCGCTTCGACCGTGCGCCTGGGCGGTGTCAATTGGCCTATGGCGGGCGGTTTCTATGTGCGCGCCATGCCCTATGTCGCGCTGCGCGCGGCGGTGCGGCATCTCAACGCCGCGGGTCGTCCGGCCATCTTGTATGTGCATCCGTGGGAGCTGGATCTGGGGCAGAATTATCCCCATGTGACCGCGCGCGAACGGATTACTCACTATCACGGACGCGCCTCGCTGGCGGCGAAGCTGGAGCGGCTGTTTGCCGACTTTGCATTTGGTCCCGCCGTCGATCTGGTTGATGACCTGGCGGCAGAAGGCCCAACCGCCTCCGCGGGTTTAGCGCCCATGCCCGCCCACGCGGAAAGACCCATGTCCGCACACGCAGAAAGGCCCGGTGTCGTATGAAATACCCGACAACCCAGGCCGAACGGCAGCCAGCAGAGGCGGTCGCCGCGCCGACCAATGGCGATGGGCACAAAGCAGCCGCGAACGCGACAGGCAACGGGACATCGGCCTCGGCTTCTGGGCCTGTGACAACCCCGGCGCGCGCGCTGGAGATTGTGCCGCTGACCACAGAACACGCGGGGCAGTGGGATGAATTTGTGACACACGCGCCGACCGGATTGCCCCAGCATCTGAGCGGCTGGCAGAGGGTGCTGGCAAATACTTATGGCTATGAAACCCATTTTGTCATGGCCGTAGAAACTGTGGCAGGAGACAATACCCGCGCCGCTACGTCGCACATTCGCGGTGTGTTGCCCCTGTTTTGGATCGCCACGCCGCTGGTGGGCCGGACACTGACCACCACGCCCGGTGGGCTGTGTGCCGCAGACGCCGACGCGGCCGCGAGTCTGGTGGCCTATGCCCAGACCCATGCCCGGCAAGAGGGCGCGAAGTCGCTGGTGCTGCAAGACAGCCGCGCGGCCCATCCCGGGTTGAGCGCAGTTACCTTGCACGAAGCGCATTTGCTGGACCTGGGCGCAGGCCATGATGCGCTGTGGCAGGGGCTGGATCGCAACATTCGGCGGCAGGTGCGCATGGCCGAACGCAACGAGGTGGTGGTAGAAATTGACCGAACCGGCGCGCGGCTGGATGATTTTTACACGGTCATGAGCCGCTTTACCCATTTGGCAGGCACGCCCATCTTTCCCCAGCGTTTTCTGGAAGAAGTGGTGGCGGCATTTCCCCAGGGGATTCATCTGGCAATGGCCTATCACGCCGGCGAGCCGGTAGGCGGCTATTTTCAACTGGCACGCGGCGATACGCTGGTGGGCACTTGGGGTGCGACCTTGCCCGCGGCGCTGAGTTTGCGCACGGTCTATCTGGCCTATTGGTCGATTATGGCCGATGCCGTTGCCCAGGGCTTTACCACGCTGGATATGGGGCGCAGCCCGGCAGATTCCAATGCATCCAAATTCAAGGCCCAATGGGGCGGGACGACTGTCCCCGTCTATCAGCAGACGTGGCAGCCCGATGGCAGCACACGGACGGCTACGGTGACCACCCAGGCGCAGGAGGACAGCCGTTTTCAGCTGGTGCGCCGTCTGTGGCCCCGCTTGCCCTATGCAGTGGCGACCTGGCTGGGGCCACAAGTGCGCCGCTATATACCCTTTGGCTAGTTGGCATGGCCGCGGGCAAGGCTCTTAACCGACGGTAGTTATCCAGATTTCGTTAACCAGACTTAGTTAAGTGATGCGTTACGTGAGAGTTAGTAATGGGTTGCAAAATTTATGC
>JBBDIO010000321.1:0-9564 GCA_040880365.1 Litorilinea sp. | reverse complement strand
CCTGGCCCTGCGCCTCGCGCCCCGTTTCGAACACAAGCTGCATATCTGGTTCCAGCCCCTCTTGCAGCCGGACGACGGCCAGCTCGCGCTGGATGCTGCCACCGCCGCGTTCCAGGCCGAACTGGAGCCTCTGATCCAGGGCTATGCCCAGAGCCACGAAACGCCGCTGCAAATCGAGATCATACCGCTGGGCAAACCGGGCGCCCTGGCTGCAAACCTGCATGGTTCCGAGCCGATTTTGGCGCGGCGATCGCCCCACCACACGGTAATTTTCCCCACCAGCCAGGCGCGGCTCATCGCCTATCACACCGGCCCTACGCTTCTGGTTCCCTAAAGTGCGTTTCAGTAGAAAACATGAACTTTTTGCTTGGCTTTGCGCTCTTGCGTTGTGGAGAGTGTGATCATGCGTAGAGTCCACGAAATTCCGGGTTTCTGCTAAACATCAAAATAGGCATATTCCTGCCCGAATCAAATTTCGGTTGCACTTTGCATTGCAATGCAGTACAATGCCCCGCAATGATTACCATCACACGTCTTATCTGGGATGATTGGAATATCGCCCATATTGCCCGGCATGATGTCACCTGGGAAGATGTGGAGCAGGTCTGCCAAGGCGATTTTCTGGTCCGGCAGACCTACGGTGCGCGGCTGTTGCTCATCGGGCCAAATGCGTCCGGCAATTTGCTGGCCGTCATTCTTGCGCCGGAAGCAGAGGACGCCTACTACGTGGTCACAGCGCGGCCCGCGGCGAAAAAGGAACGCCGTATTTATCGTGAAATCAAGGGGGACTCATCAACATGAAGGAAAAGGAACGCGTAAAGACTGCCATTCCCGAATTTGCCAGCCGTGAGCAAGAGGCTGAATTCTGGGACACCCACGACTTCGGCGACTACTGGGAGGAGACCGAAGCAGTCGATGTGAAATTCGCCAAGAACCTGACCGAAAATCTCACCGTCCGTCTCTCGACTTCGGCCCTGGCCCTGCTGCGGCGCGAGGCCAATGAAAAAGGCGTCGGTCCCAGCACGTTGGCGCGCATGTGGATCGTGGAACATCTGCGTCGGACCCGCGCACCCGCCAACCAGCAGGAAACCTAAAGTGCGTTTCAGTAGCTTCTGGTTCCCTGGCTACTGGCCCCTTGCCGCCCTCAGCGGATGCGTACCAGATCATGGCGCACAGGCCGCCCCCCATCCTGTGTGACAGGGAGCCGGGTCGCGCCCTGGTCGGCAGCGGGATAAAGCCCCACCCACACTTCCATTTCGCCCATATCGACAGTAGCGGGCACATCCAGCGTCCACTCCGATAACACTACGTCGCCGGGTTGCCAATAGTCTGTGGGAAAACGGGGCGAAGGCGCGGCATCGTACCCCGCGTGCCAATTGCCCGCCTCATCCAGCACATGCACAAAGCCAGTCAACGCCGCGGGCGGCTGCCCAATCGCCGTCCACAGCAACTGCACATCCAGCCGGGTGCCCGCGGCGTTCGGCGCGGATAGCGCGCTCATCTCCACAGCGGCGGCGCGCAGAGCCAGCACCTCGCCAAAGTGCGCGTCCACCGGCGCCAGACCATAGTCTGCCGCGGTGGGCGTCTGGGCTGGATGCAATACCACATGCCCGGCAATGGGCGGATCGACCACCGCGCCGGTTCGGTCAACTGCATCAATCGGAAATAGCCCCGACCCTGCGGTGGCAGGGTTCACAAACCCCACATAGACGCGCGCCAACAGCGGCGAATAGTCTGCGATGGCGCGGTCAAAGCGCACCGGATAGGTATCGGCGTAGATCGCGCCCGGCTCCCAGAGCGTGGTAGGGTTGCGTCCCCAGCCGGGATGGGTGGTCAGGTTGCCCACTTCGCTGCCCGTCTCATCCAGAAACTGAATAAAAAGCTGATAGTCTGTGGCGGCGGGATGGTCTGGGGGGGGCGCGCCAGCTTGTGCGGCGGGCGGCGGGTCCTGCTTCATATAGAGCGTCACCTCCACATGCGTGCCGGGCACATAGTGTCCGGGGGCCACGTCGATGGCAAGGATGTGCAGGGCCTGGTCTGCGCCAAAGCGAAATTCCACGGGCGTGGCATCGGCGGGAATGGCCGCGACCGGCGCGGGTGCGGCATAGGCGCGCGGCAGCAGCCAGCCCCCCACATAGAGCGTGCAGCCTAGCAGAAACGCAGGCCAGGCCAGGCGCAACATGCGCACAAGTCCTTCGGCGCGCGCGCCCAGCCCTGCGCGCAGAGGCCCGCGCCAGGCATCCAGCCCCGCACACAGCAGAATCATCAGCGCGGCCAGCGCGGGGAAAATCAGCCGCCCCTGGCTGCCTTCGGCGCGACTGATCCAATAGAACAGTGCCGCAGCCGAAATCAGCACCCACAGCCAAAGCACAATTCGCACGGCCTGGCTGGATTGCGGTGTGTCGTCCGCGCTGTGTGGGCGGCGCAGGAACGTCCACACGCCGCCGCCCAGGGCTAGCAGCGTGACGCCATCCAGCAGCGTATAGATCCACACGGGCAACAACAGATTGAACCAGCCAAAGAGTCCCCACGCCGAATAGCGCAGGCCCCGAAATTCGTGCCACCAGCCACCCCAGGTCAGCGGCGTGGTGCGCGCGCCCGTGATGGCCGCCAGGTGATCCAACCCCGTCCAGTCGCCATAGAGCGTGATATTGCGCCAATACCACCAGCCCGCAATCAGCAACGCAGGTACAGCAACCGGCAACGCCGCGCGCAGCAACACGCGCCAATCGCGGCGATAGCCCGCAATCAAACCGCCCACCAGCGCGGCCAGCAGCCACAGGCCCAGCCCCTGCAATTTGCTCAGCGCGGCCAGCCCCAGCAACACGCCCAGCACACCCCATTCCCACCAGCGTATGGGGTCCGACGTGGTAGCCGCCCGCGCAACCAGCCGCGCCAGCCAGTATACCGTCAGCGAAGCCAGCGCGATGACCAGCGTATCGTTGGTGAACGATGCGCTGAGAAAGACAAACTGGGGCAACCAGGCCGCGCTGGCCAAAGCCAGCAAAGCAATCTTAGCCAGGTGCGGAAAGGCCAGGCGCGCCGTAGCATAGAGCGCCCACAGTGTGATGCCGCCCAGCAGCACCGAAAACCAGCGCCCCACATGCAACGCCAGATTCGCACCCGCCAAAGGCCACTGCACCGCGCTGTAGAGCATCCGGTTCTTGTTGCCGGGAAAGAGCGGATCGCCCAGATTGGCCGCGGGGTTCAGGGTGCTGTAAGTAGCGAAATCGCGCTGATCAATGCCCGCGGTCAGACGCCCTACGATCCAGTAGTAGAGCGGGGCCTGGCTGCCTTCCTGCGCCCACGGTCCCGTCGCTTCTGCCGCCTGGATGGGCAAGGGATTGCCCTGGGCCAGATGGCGGGCAAACGCATAGTGATAGTGTTCGTCGGGCGTCTCGAAGGGCGGAATCACCAGACTGAACCACATCCCCAATAGCAGAAAGGAGGCCAGAATCACCCGCGCGCCCCCGCGCGCAGACCAGCCTGTCACGTCGCGCGGCACGCGCGGATCGAGGGGTGCAGGCGGCGATACAGCCCGCTCAGTCGGTGGCATAGGGCAGGAATACCGTTTCACCTGTGCTGTGGGCCGCGCCGGTCATGGCGCTCACAGGCAGCTTTTCCAGCGTTTCGGCATCGTAGACCTCCAGCGCCAGCCGATAAGACTGGGGATTCTGGCGCAGGTCTTGCCAGTGATTGGCGTGCGCGGCCAATTCCGTATACTCCACAATGGTCTGTCCGGGTGCCCAATAAATGGTAGGGATCGCCCCGTCATAAGGTTCGCGCTCGGTCAGGGCCGCCTCTTGTGTAATCTGGGGATCAGCGTCGGGATCAGAATCCTCATCGGCCACCGCCACCAACCGCAACCGATACTTATAGCGGCGGTCGGTTTCGGCCAGCGTCTGCCAATAGAGCGTCACCGGCAGGCCCAGGTGGTCATACAGCCCCGTGTCAGATAAATCTGTGCCCACCCCATAGCCCGCCAGCCGGATCTGATCGCCAAAGGTAACGCTGTGGGGCTGGGGCATGGGTGGCGCATCCCACGTCACCGGCACTTGGGGCACATAGTTTGTCACGCTGAGTTCCGAATGGCTGAAAAACTGGCGGGTATTGAGCCGAAACAGGTTTGCATCCAGCCAGGCTTCAGTGCGCCCTTCCAGATCCAGAAAGGGATGCGTGCCCAATTTCACTACCCAGATGCGCCGGTAGGCCGCGGTGACCGCGGCCAGCTCAGCTTCACGCGTCGCCCAGCTATCTACAAAACGGGGCACGCCCAGCCGCTGCACCTGCGCCCCCTGCGCCGCGGCCCGATCCAGCACATCCAGGGGCAGATAGTATTCAAAAATGCGCCACGAAAAGGGCGGATTGAGCAGAATCAGATCGCCATCGGCCATATTGCTCGCCAGATAACGCCCCACCGCTTCAAAATCGTTGTGGCGATAGATCTCATCCGTATAGAAATTCAGCGTGCTATAGCCTGCGCCCGCCACCAGCAGCAAAGTCAGCGGCGCCGCCCCCCACAGATAGACATAGCCCCGGCGTATCTCCCACAATGCGGCCAGCCCCATCCCCAGCAGCAGCAGATAGCCGCCGCCGATCAGGCTCAGATGGCGCGCGGTCATATACGCGGGGATGATCAGGTTGAGCACCAGCACGGCCAGCACGGGCACGCCCACAACCAGCACCGGCAACCACCCCCCGGCCCAGAGCCGCCGCGGCCGCCAGATCAGCCACGCCACGCCCACCAAAGCCACCGCACCGTAAATCAGATCCAGCCACCACCCCTGGTTAATGTCCACACTCAGGCCCAGGCTATAGGCGTTGAGCAGATCCGGCACCAACACATCCAGACGGATCGCCGAAAAATTCCCGCCGCCCCCCTGCAAAATGATGATGCGATAGTTGGCGAGGGCAGAGACCGCCGCGCCGCCCAGCAACAACGTCCCCGCCACGCCCACAGCCAGCCGCGGGCGCCGCGTATAGAGCCGCAAAAACCACGCCAGCGCGTGCAGGGGCAACAGAAAGACGCTGTAGTAATGGGTTGCCAGCAACGCGGCCAACGTCACGCCATAGGCAAACCACGCCCCGCGCGAAGGGCCATGCGTTGATGGGAGGGCCAAAGGCCACGCCACACGCAGCAGCCAATAGGTGCTGAGTACTGCCAGCAACGCCCACAGCGTATAGGGGCGCGCCTCTTGCCCAAACCAGAGATAGAACGGGCTGATTGTCGCCAGCAGCGCCACAAAAACCGGCGTGGCGGGCGGCGCGCTCCCCCGGCGCACCAAGGCCCGGCTCCACGTCCACAGCGCGGGCACAAAGAGCGTCGCGGCCATGACCGACACAAAGCGCAACGCATATTCACTGATGCCTGCCACGCGTACCAGTATGCCCTGGAGCAGAAAATAGAAAAAAGGATGTTGATCGATGGTCAGTTGGCTGTCGATGCCATCAACCATGATCAGATGCCCCAGCAACAGCGGCAGCCAGCCCTGTTCGGCGCGCTGCAAGCTCAGGCTTTCATCCCACCAGATGCTCTTGGCGCCCACCTGCCAGGTGAGCCGGGCAAACGCGGCCAACACCAGAAAAAGCAGCACCAGTCGCAACCCTGTATGCAAGCCTGTACGCAATTGGGTACTTACAGCCTTATCGGGTGCGCGGGGGCTAGGGGTTTGGCGCGGTATGGCGGTCTTATTGGGGAGTTGCATAGAATTCCAGATGCTGCCGGGCGATTGTGTCCCAGCGAAAGGCTTGGCTGGCTGTGCGCGCGCCGTGGCGCACACGCTGGGCCAGCCTGGAGTCCGTCACCAGCCGCTGCACGGCGTGGGCCGCGGCCTGGGGGTCTTCGGGTGGCACATAGTAAAGATGCTCGCCATCGACCAGTTCGGGCAACAGCGACTGGGGAAAAGTGGTCACCACCGCGCAACCGTGGGCCAATCCGGCCATCAGGGTGCCCCGGCGCAGACTCACGCCATCGGTATAGGGCATGAGCAGGACATCACACACGGCAAGCGCCGCGCTCACGTCGGCGTCGTCCAGCCGCCCCGTCCAGCTCACCCGCGCCGTCAGATCGCGCTGGGCAATTTCGGCTTCCACGGCCTGCAAGTAGGCATAGTTGGTGGGATCGCTTGCGCCCACGCGTTCGCCAATCATAAGCAGATGCGCGGGCAAACCGGCGTGCCGCAATGCGTCCAGCGTGCGCACCAGCGTCAGCCCACCCTTGCTGCGGTTGAGAAAGCCGAAATAGCCCACCACCACATCTGCGGGCGCATAGCCGCGGGCCTGGCGCAGCGCGGCAACATCCGTAGGGGCAAACGCGCGCGCCGCGATGTTGCTGCCGATAGGCGATTTTTGTGCGGCGATGCCCTGCGCGGCCAGCGCCAGCCGGTCGCCCTCGTTGGTCACAATCGGCAAATCGCACAGCCGCGCGGGCAGATGCGTGATCCACCGGCGCAACGCTGCGCCTGCTTTGGGAAAGAGATAGGGCACCAGCAGATCGTGATAGGTCCAGGCCACGCGGGCCTGCCGCCGCCACCCCCAGGGACCCAGATTCACGGCCGGGTTCATGTGAAAGGCCGCAGTCTGATACTGAATGTGGATCCACTCTGCGCCAAAATCGCGGGCCTGACGCCGCACAGACGTCCATATCGACGGACCCCAGCCCGCCACCACAGGCCGCACCTGCACCCCGCGCCGCGTATCATCCGCGCCCGGCGGCCTATCTGCCCCCGCCTGAGTCGAGGTCAGCACCCGCACCGCCGCGCCCTGCGCCACCAACGCCGCGCCCAGCTCGGCCGTATACGCGCCCACTCCCCCCTGCATCGGTGGATATTCACCCGTCACAAACAAAATCCGCGCTCACCCTTCATCCCTCATCCCTCATCCTTCATCCTTCATCCCTCACTCGCGCAGTGCCATGTCCAGACTATAGCCCCGATAGTTCAACTCTTCGAAGCCATGTTGCACAAACAAATTCATCGCGGCATGTTGGTGGCTGTTGATATGCACCACCAGTTCATGATACCCCTCCAGCCCGGCATCGTTGATCATCCGCCGCAGCAGCCAACGCCCAATGTTCTGCTGCTGCCACTGGGGATGCACGTGCAATTCGGTCACATAGGCGATGCGCCGGGGATCCAGCGTGCGCGCCACGCGCCGCCCCACCACCCGCGCCTGTGCCACCCAATCGGTACGCCGAAAATAAAGCTGATAGAGCCGTTCGCCCGCGCGTCCCCGGTGGGCCAGGCTCAAATCGGGGCCGGGCACAAATTCTTCAAACGCTTCGGGCAAGGTTCGGTGCAGGCAATAGTAGCGTTCGGTAAACTGAAAGCCCTGCGCAGTGAACACGCGCACCTGATCGGCCCATTCGCCCGCCAGAATACCCGCACCCAGATGCACGCTGGGATAGCCCGTGCTGATGTGACAGGCCTGCACATGCGCCACGCCCGTCTTTTGCCAGAATGCCAGCACCGCGGTAAAGAGTGCGTGGGCCACCTCGCCCACCAGTTCGGCCCGGTCGGGCAGGGCCAGAAACCGAATCAGCCCCAGCGATTGATAGTCGGGCAGGTGCAGATTATCTCGATCCACGCCCACACCCGCATCCAGAAAGCCCACCAGTTGCCCGGCGCGCCACGCGCCCAGTTGTTGGCCCGGTTGTTGCCAGCGCACCGGGAAAATCGTGGGCGGCGACGCGGCCATAATCTCGCGCAAAACGGTCGTCGCGTCAATCTCCGAGCTATAGGGCACAGTCGCCACCAGAGGATTCAGCAATTCGGCCAGCGCGCCCGCGTCGGAATCGATCAGGGGGCGCACGGCAATCGCCGGAGCCAGCGGGATCATCGTGGAATATGCCCTTCCAATCGGTCCAGCAACGCCGTCTGATCCTGCACACCCGGCAGAGTCACACTCTGCACCGCATCCGGATCCACCAGCCCATTGGCCCCGCGCGGATGATACATGACCAGCAGCGTCGGGTTGACGCGCCCTTCCTGCACCACAGTGAGCAACTGGCGAAATTCGATTTCGTGGGCAGCGCGCCACGGCGGCGCGACAATCATGCGGTCGCGGTCCAGCATCACACGGGTACGCGCCGCGCGCCATTGCCACACGGCGCAGCCCAGACAGATGCCCAGAAACAGCACCGTGCCCGCCTCTGCGCCCGCGCGCAGTTGCCCGACCAATTGCCAGCCAAACACCAGCCCCAGCCCCAGGCAGAGCAGCGCGGAAATCCCATACCATTGCTGGACAGGATAGCGTTGTGTCGCCAGTCGCGACGCGGGCGGTGGCGTGGAAGGTGGTGTGGGCGGATTCGGCGTGGGTGATGGATTCACGGGCGGCGGATTCGCAGGCGGCGGATTCATGGTAGATTCCTGCCGGGTTGCGATTCGCCATTCACGGGCCAGCGTACAAAATCGGCGTGTTCGCTTGCCCCTGCGCGCGCCACCCGTTCACCCGTCTGCACATCATACCAGCCAATGTGCAAATAGAACGGGCCATCTTCCACCAGATCCAGTGTGGGCGGCAATTGCAGCGTATAGCGATCCGCCACATCCTGGCCCGGCAGCCAGGTCGCGGTGGGCGCGCTGCCATCCGCGGGTTCGCCATCGACCTGGGTAATCAATGTGCCCTCATCATCCACCATATGAATAAAGACGCTGAGATTTTCGGCCAGCAGACTACCTGTGTTCCATTCGGCATCCAGCCACAGCCGCCCCTGTTCAACATCCAGCGCGGTTTCGGCCTCTTGCAGAACGATACCGTTTTGCCAGGCAGCCAACGGTCGCTGGGGCACGCTCACCATCTGATCGTCCATCAATTCGCCCGGCACAAAGCGCAAATCGGCCAGCACCAAACGGTCGAGTGCGCCGTTTTCCATATCCACCGCCACGCGCGCCGCAGGATCATCGTGGACATAGAAGCCCACCGACAGCGACGCCAGGACGCCCGGCTCTTCGAGATTGTCTGCATCCAGGCTGTTGATACCGGCGTCGTCGATACTGGCGTCGCTGACAACAGGACTGTTCCCCCCGGCGTGCATGGCGACCGGATCGCCCGCGCGCATGGCCTCCGCCAGAATCTCGTCCGCCACCTCATCTTCGATGGCAAGTTCCAGACGCATGGCGAATGTCTGCCCCGGCTGCCACTGGCGGGTAGAGTGATTTCCGTGCGCGGGCACGCCGTCATATTGATACCATATTGTATCATCGGCCCCGGCAATGTGAACGAAGAGCGTATAGTCCTCTACGATGGGCGTCGCGGTGCGCCAATAGAGCCACAGGGGGCGCGCTTCATGGGGATCCAGCACACGGCCCTGGGGCAAGTCGAAGCCCACCAACTCCATGCCCGGCGCAAACGCGACACCGCTGGGCTGATAGGTGGCACTGGCGGCGGGCAGCGCGGCGGCATCCACCGGGGACGGCGTCTCATACGCGCTGTGCAGCGTGGGCACCGGCCACAGGCTCACCGCGACGAAAACCGCCACCAGCCCATAGGCCAGCGGTCGGACTGCGCGCATGGGCACCAGCGCGCGCCAGCCCAGGCTCAACAACAACGCCAGCGCCGGGCCGG
>JBBDIO010000320.1:7022-9584 GCA_040880365.1 Litorilinea sp. | reverse complement strand
TGACTAATGCGAAAGGGCATCGGGGCAATTGACCATGCAAAATGCTTCTGCAATGAATGCCGCCACACCCGCCACACCCGCCATGCAAGCGACCAGCGAGAGTAGCCGGCTGTGGCGTACATTTACCCGCAATCGTCTGGCGGTGCTGGGGTTGGTAATGGTGATCCTTTTTACGTTGATTGCTATTTTTGCCCCGCTATTGGCGCCACATGATCCGCTCGCCCAATCGACGCGCGACCGTCTGGCGCCACCCAGCAGCGAATATCTGCTGGGCCGCGATGATTTTGGCCGCGATATTCTATCGCGCACCATTTATGGCGCGCGTATTTCGCTCATGGTGGGCGTGGTCTCGGTGCTTATCGGCGGGGTGACGGGCACGATTATGGGCGTGGTAGCCGGTTTCAAGGGCGGGCGCATCGAAAACGTGATTATGCGCGTGGTCGATACGCTGCTGGCCTTTCCCGATTTGATTACAGGTCTGCTGGTGTTGGCAGTCTTGGGGGCAGGGCTGGACAAGTTGATTCTGGCGATTGGCATTGTGATTTCGCCGCGTTTTGCGCGTTTGGCCCACGGGCCTACTCTGGGGCTGCGCGAAAAGGATTTTGTCAGCGCGGCGCGGGCCATCGGGGCCAGCGATTTGCGCATGGTCGGCAAGCATATCCTGCCCAATATTATGGGCGAAATGCTGGTGATGGCGAGTTTGTGGACCGCGACCGCCATCCGTATCGAAGCCAACCTGAGCTTTATCGGGTTGGGGGTTTCGCCGCCTACCCCCACCTGGGGGCAGATGATCCGCGATGGCACGATTTATCTGTCGAATTCGCCGTGGTTTTCGCTCTTTCCGGGGCTGGCTGTGTTGCTCACGGTGTTGGCGTTTAACCTGCTGGGCGATGGGCTGCGCGATGTGTTGGACCCGAAATTGCAGCAATAACGGTATGAATAAAGAGGGCAGACAAAAAGGGGGCCAGGTGCAATTTGCAGACCTGGCCCCCTTTTTTTGCCCTCTAATTTGTGGAGGAAATGCATACCGGGTGTTTAGTGAATGGCCGTGACCAAATCACCGCTTTGAATCGTAGACTGGAATTTGCGCCAGAGGATCACCGCGGTGATGGGCGCGGTGATCAGAAACGATCCCCATACCGCTTCCAGGCCCAGGCCGAAAAACTGGATCCCGATTGCGCCTATGATGACCGATACCCAGATGCTGGTACTATTGACGCGCAAGGGAAAGCCGGTGTTGCCCGTGCCGCGCATGGCGCCGCTCTGCACAAAAAAGACCGCCCAGAACGGTTGCGCCAAGGCTACCGGACGCAGACCTGCCGCGCCCATGGCAATCACAGCGGGATCGTCGCTGAACAGGCTAATGATGCCTTCGGCATAGATGAAGAAGACTGTGCCCAGCACGCCCATCCAGATCAAGGCCCAGGTTGTGGAGATGCGAGCCACGGCCAGACCTTCGTAGCTGCGTTGGGCGCCGATGCTTTGCCCCACCAGCGCGGTCGCCGCCAGGCCAAAACCGATCCCCGGCAAAAAGGAAACGGACATGGCATTCATGGCGATGCGGTGGGCGGCCAATGCTTCGGTGCCCAGTTGCGCCACCACAATCGACATGGTGAGAAACGCGGTGGAGATAAGCAATTGCTCCGACGCCGCGGGGAAACCGATTTTGAGAATGTTGCGCACGCTTTCCAGGCGGGGAAACCAGCCTGCCAGGCCGCGAATGCTGACGCCGCGCACCCCGCGCCACATGACCACCATCAGAATGATAAAGCCCACCAGCCGCGAGATGAACGTGCCCCACGCGCTGCCGACTGCGCCCATTTCGGGCATACCAAACGCCCCAAAGATCAGCCCATAGGTGAGTACGACGTTGATCACGTTGGCGAACAGGGTGATCAGCATAGGGGTGCGCGAATCGCCCAGGCCGCGCATCACGCCGCCACCCAGCAATACCAGGGTGAGTACAGCAACCGTACCCATAGTGACCTGGAGATACTCGGCGCCGATGGCGCTCACGTCCGGTTCCATCATGAAAATTGAGATGATGGGACCCGACGCGAACAGCCCCACCAGCACCAACGGGATGGAGATGAGCAGGCTGAGCACCAGCGATTGTTTGGCAAAAATGGAAGCCCGATCCAGCCGTTTTGCGCCATAGGCCTGGGCGACCAGCACGGAACTGCCGACCGAAACCGCACTGAGGGCGGCAATGATAAAGAACATGACCTGAATGGCCGAGCCGACGCCGGCCAGCGCCGCCGCGCCCAGGCTGGCAACCATGAGGGTATCGACGATGCCCAGCAGGGTTTGCAAGAAGTTTTCGGAAATGACAGGCCAGGCCAGATTGAACACGCGCCGCTGCAACGAGACTTCCTCGCTAGCCGGCGCGCTATCGAGCTGGCTAGCGGGTGCCTCAGCTTCAGTTGCGAGAGCCGTATTCAGTGCGGGCTGGGTGTCTGTCCCCTTAAATTCGGGCGGGGTTGAACCTGCACCGGCAACCGCTACTTCGGCAACCGCTACTTCGGCAATCGCTACTTCGGCAATCGTTACGTCGGCAACCGT
>JBBDIO010000320.1:0-6922 GCA_040880365.1 Litorilinea sp. | reverse complement strand
CGTTACGTCGGCAACCGTCGTTGCCGCATCTGTCACTGGCCCGTCTGTCACTGTCGCGTCTGGCGATGGGGCGTCCGGGCTGTGAGCTACCAGAGGCGCACCGGCCTTCGCCGATCTTCCATTTGGATAGCCATTATTCGATTGTGAACTATGTGATTCTTTGATCGGGGGCGTGGAGGTCGCGGCCCGATCCTGGTCGTCTCTGTTCATAAGTTTCCGTCTCAACCATCCGTCACGCGTGATTGCGAATATTCAATCGTATCACTATAGCAGAGACACAAATCGAACGGCAAGCCAAAGTACTGGTTGGGCGCTTAGAGGTTGAACGCCAGGCACAGAATCGGACATAAATAAAAGCGAGAGACCAAACCAAACGGCCTCTCGCGTGTTATGGATGAATGGGGAAAAGGTGGCGTCTATGACGTTTTGGTACGTGTGTTTTGAGCAGATGGCGTTTCGTGGGTGGTGACGCGGTCGGGATGGGGTCGGGCCACCGTTGCGCCGCGCGACCGCGCTACCTGGCGTTCGCGTACCTGGCCGGTGCGCAGGGGCGCAATGTGCTCCGTCTGCTCCACCTGGGCGACTACTACGCTGTTCTGCGTACCAAAGCTGTTATCCGTCTGCCCGTCGGCGTGGGAATCGGTGCGCCATTCACCGTCGATGACATAGCGAAATTCATAACGTTTGCCCAGCGGTAAATCCAAAACGGTACGCCACACCCCATTGCGATCCTGTTGCAGTTGAATTTCAGAATCGCGCCAATTGTTGAAATCGCCGCACAGAAAAATGCGATCTGCCCAAATGCACGACGGCAGTTCGAAGACCACGCGCACATGGCCCGGTATGGGTGAGTTCCCTTTTTTGATCATGCTACAGTCCTCTCGCGAAAACCATTCTAAATATCCCTTACCAATTCAGACTTGCGCGTGTCTGGCGCGCGGCCTGGTATCTCGGTGATATATCTGTCTGTCTGGTGTCTGTTCTTGCCTATCGGGCGGCCTTGCCTGTCGTAAATACTTGTCGCAAACAATAACAATGACTCGGCTATGCTAGTCTAATCGTCTGACATTAATGTAAGATTAATCGTCATGTAAACGTCTGTGTCGCGGCGGAGTTTCGTAGAACTGGGAGATTTTTCCGAAATTCCTCCTGGTTCTCAATTCTAGCGTAAGGGATTCGGATAAAACATTAGGTAAATGTCCCGAATTTTTTGGGACGTTCTTTGGACAGCTTGCTGTACATGCGTTTTCTGTTTGTAAATGGGGCGCCGCCACATAAAAAGCAGCGAGGCCCACAGGATAACCGAACCCTGCGATCCCCGCTGCGATTGTGGCCCACATCGAACGCTGGATGTATAGCCAAAAATGTCTAGCCGAGCGTGATGCCAATCTAGCCGACGTCGATCTAGCCGACGACGATATTGACCAGCCGGTCGGGCACTACCACAATCTTGCGCACGGCCTTGCCGTCCATCCACTTGCGCACGTTGTCCAGCGCCAGCGCCTGTGTGCGCAGAATTTCTTCGCCGATGCCCGGCGCAACCAGCAGCTTGTCGCGCACCTTGCCGTTGACCTGCACCACCACGGTGACTTCGGCTTCGATGGCTTTGGTGGGGTCGGCCTGGGGCCAGCTTTGCAGATGCACACTTTCGGAATGGCCCAGGCGATGCCACAGTTCTTCGCTGATGTGGGGGTAGATGGGCGCCATCATCAGGACAAGAGCCTCCACTGCCTCATCCCAGATGGGCAGCGTGGCGACGGGCGAATCCTTTTGCCGCACCAACTGGTTGTTCAGTTCCATCATGCCGGCAATCGCCGTATTAAAACGAAAGTTCAGCATGTCGTCGGAGACTTTAATCAGCGTCTGGTGCAGCTTGCGCTCCAGGGCACGCGCGGCGTCGGCGGCTTGTTCCCGGTCGGCATCGCTGAACGTCGCGCCGCTCTCGGTGGGGCTGGGTTCCAGCGCCACACTCCAGACCCGTTGCAGAAAACGACTCACCCCTTCGATGGCGCTGGGATCCCACGGGCCGCCCAGATCCCACGGGCCGATGAACATCATGTAGCCGCGCACGGTATCGGCGCCATATTTGGAGACATATTCGTCGGGGTTGACCACATTGCCCCGACTCTTGGACATCTTCTCGCCGTCAGGCCCCAGAATGATGCCCTGGTTGAACAGCCGTTGCATGGGCTCGTCGAAATTTACGATGCCCAGATCGCGCATGGCTTTGGTGAAGAAGCGCGTATAGAGCAGATGCATGGTGGCGTGTTCGATGCCGCCCGTATATTGATCTACCGGCAGCCAGTAGTCGCCCGTGGCCTTGTCCCAGGGGATGTCGTCGGCGGCGGGCGGTTGTCCCGGGTTTTTGTTGGGCGTGATATAGGCATATTGATACCAGCTCGAACACATGAAGGTGTCCAACGTATCGGTCTCGCGTTCGGCTTTGCCGCCACACTGGGGGCATTGCACAAAGCGAAAGCCTTCGTGATATTTCAGCGGACTTTCGCCCGTGGGCTTGAATTCGGCGTTGTCGGGCAGCAGCACGGGCAGGTCCTCATAGGGCACGGGGACGATGCCACATGTGGGACAGAGAATCATGGGGATAGGCGCGCCCCACATGCGCTGGCGGCTGATCAGCCAGTCGCGCAGACGATAATTTACCGCGCGGCGTCCCATGTCGTTGGCTTCCAGCCAGGCCACGACCTTGTCATAGGCCTGGTCTACCGGCGTGCCGTCAAACTCGCCGCTGTTGACCATCGCGCCGTCATTTTTGGCATCATAGGCTTCTGCCAGCGGGCCGGTTTCGCCGTCGGGGCCGCTGATGACCCGGCGAATTTCCAGACCAAATTTGCGGGCGAATTCAAAATCGCGGACATCATGCCCGGGCACCGCCATGATCGCGCCGGTGCCATAGCCCATCATCACATAGTCGGCAATCCAGATAGGAATGCGTTCCTGGTTGACGGGGTTGATGGCGTAGCCGCCCGTGAAGACGCCGGTTTTCTCTTTGTCGGTGGCGGTGCGCGCGATTTCATCCAGCCGTTCGGCCTGGGTCTGATAGTCGCTCACCGCGGCCTGTTGTGCGGCGGTGGTCACTTTTTCCACCAGCGGGTGTTCGGGCGCCAGCGCCATGAACGTCACCCCCCACAGCGTATCGGGGCGCGTGGTGAAGACTTCGATGGGGTCGCCCTGCTCCTTACTCTGCCCATCACCCTGCTTCTCTGTGCGAAAAACTACCTCGGCCCCATAGGAACGGCCAATCCAGTTGGTCTGCATGGTTTTGACGCGTTCGGGCCAGTCGATGGTATCCAGGCCGTCGATCAGCTCATCGGCATATTGGGTGATGCGAAATTTCCACTGGTTCAGCGATTTTTTGATGACAGGTGTGCCGCAGCGTTCGCAGTGGCGATCTTCGCCCCAAACCTGTTCACGCGCCAGTGTGGTATTACAGCTGGGACACCAGTCGACTGGCGCGAATTCCCGATAGACCAGCCCGGCATCATAAAACTTGCGGAAGAACCATTGGGTCCACTTGTAAAAATCGGGATCGCAGGAAATGGCCTCGTGTTCCCAAGACCACATCGCGCCCATTTGGCGCAGTTGATCGCGCATCCGCTCGATGTTGGCATAGGTCCACTGTTTGGGGTGGATGTTGTTGCGGATTGCGGCGTTTTCGGCGGGCAGGCCAAAGGCATCGAAGCCCATCGGGAAAAAGACGTTGTAGCCATTCATGCGGCGAAAACGCGCGGCCGCGTCGCTGGGTGTGAAGGCATACCAGTGGCCCGAATGCAGATCGCCCGACGGATAGGGCAGCATGGTCAGGGCATACCATTTGGGCCGGTCGGGGTCTTCGACCGTCTTGTACAGGCCGTCGGCTTCCCAGCGGTCGCGCCACTTTTGTTCGATTGTGGCAGGTTGATAACGTTCCGACATGATTGATTGTCTCCTGGTTCAAACAGGTAAATTGGCTTTGGAATGGATGACGGTTTCGCGCAAAGAAAAAAACGCGAACCGGCTCCCGATTGTTGTCGGGACATCCGATTCACGTTTTGAGCAGGCCCGCGGACATACCGCGCGGGCTATGTAAGCGCGACGATTCCGCCGACTGTAGCCCCGGCCAACGCAATTCCGGCTAGTGTGATACCCTCGGCGCTCAGCCCCCCGACCATTCTTCCGCGCGCCGTTCGCGCACCAGCCCGCGCAGACGCGCCTGTGCGCGAGCGTGTGCTGGGTAAATGGTCGGGGCGTCTGCCTATGGAGACATCCCACATCGAGATATCCCGTATGGAGATATGCCGCAAGATATGCCGCGTCGTGCAATTTTTCATGCCACTGAGTATATCACGCCTGTCAAGATTGCCGGTGAAATCAGGCCGCCACCGATTCTTTGCTTTCAACTGGCGTCAACCAGTTCCATTTGTCGTCGCGTTCGCCTTTGATGATGCCAAAGAAAACATCCTGCACGGCTTTGGTGATGGGGCCGCGCACGCCTTCGCCTACGGGCAGACGATCTACCGAGCGCACCGGCGTCACTTCGGCGGCGGTGCCGGTGAAGAAGATTTCGTCGGCAAGATAGAGCATCTCACGCGGGATCACCGTTTCGCTGACCTTGTAGCCCAGGTCTTCGGCGATGATCGTTGCGCAGTTGCGGGTAATGCCGCCCAGAATACTGTTGCCCAGGGGCGGGGTGTAGATATCACCCTTGTGGATGACAAAAATGTTTTCGCCGCTGCCTTCGCTCACATAGCCGGCCACGTCCAGGGCGATCCCTTCGTTGAAGCCGTTGTCTTTGGCCTCCATGACCACATTTTGGCTGTTGACATATTGCCCGCCGATTTTTGCCAGCGCGCTGGTAGTATCGGGCGCCATCCGTCGCCAACTGCTCACCTGCACATCCACGCCTTTTTCAATGCCTTCGTCGCCCAGATACGCGCCCCAGGGCACGCTGGCAAGAATGGCATCGACCGGGCAGCCGCGCCCATCGACACCCAGGGTATTGTAGCCGCGGAAGACCAGCGGGCGCACATAGGCGCTGCGCTGTTGATTGGCGCGCACGACCTGGGCCGTCACATCCATCCATTCGTCTACGCTCAGGGGGACGGGTATGCGCGCCACTTTGGCGCTGAAGGCCAGGCGTTCGAAATGTTCGGCGCCGCGAAAAATCGCGGGACCCTGGTTTTTGGTGTCGTAGACGCGAATGCCTTCGAAAACGCTGCTGCCATAGTGCAGCGCATGGGTAAAGACATGCACCTGGGCCTGATCCCAGGGAATGATCTCGCCGTTCATCCAAATATAATCAGCCCGCATGGTCATTGGCCCAGACTCCTTTTTTGATCGATCTGCCATGATAAATGGCATTTTCTATGCTTCGTGTGTGGGGTTGCAATCTGAATCGCAAACTTTTGAATGGCATCTAGTATACAAGGGAAGGGGAAAGGTTGTCATGTTTGCACAGTACAGTTGCACATTCGATTGCACAGGCCGGGCTTGTGGCAGATATGCGGGAGCTTGCAGCACGGGCAAAACGATCATTTCCAGCCTGTGCGTTGGGCCAGCCATGCCCGCGCCACAGTACCCTGGGCCGCCTGGAAGGCGCGCAGGGTGGGCAAACCGGGCGGGGGTGGCAGGAGGGCCTGATAGGTGAAAAAGCCCGCCATTGCCGTAATCCCGGCAGTGATGGCTGCGGGGTCCGCGGTTTGGGCGTGGGGCTGGCGCGCCAGCAGTTCGGCAGGTGGCGGGCCGCCCTGCATGGTGACGCTGGGTGCCATCAACATGACATCGATCCAGGCTGCGCCCAGCGCGGCGTGGGGCCAATCGACAAACCAGACCCGATCCGCTGTCAGCAATACGTTATCGGCGCGCAGGTCGAAATGGAGCAATGTGTGACCGGCGGCTGCAGCAGGCGCGTGGGTTTCCAAGTCGGCGAGTTGGTTCAGATGGCGGGCCGACCAGTCATCCAGTTCTTTACACAGTGCGGGGTCGGCCTGGAGCTTTTGCCAGCCACTGATGCCGCGGGCGAGGCGGTCGCCTGCGGTGGGCACAAGTTGGTCGAATACGTTGGACACGGTCTGGTTGGGCGCAAAGGTCAGTGTGGTGGCGAGTTCGGACGCGGCGACAAGGACGCGGTCCAGCTCCAGGGGCTGCCAAGGGGTCGCGGGGTTGCGCCCTTCAATGTCTTCGTAGACGAGGACAATCCAGCCGTCGGGGCCTTCGTCATAGGTATCGAGCAGGCGCGGCACGGGCGCATGGGGCGGCATGGCGGCCACAATCGCGGCTTCGCGCCGGTGCATTCTGGGCGCGGACGGGTTTTGCTGGGGGCTGATGGCTTTGGCAAAGACCCGTTGGCCGTTTTGCAGGCGCAAGCGCGCCGCCAATCCCGGTGAGAATCCGCCGCGTTGCGTCGCCGCATCGATCACCCGGCTGCCCACCAGGCGTTCGATCTGGGCGCGCAGCGGCGCGGGCAAGTCCGGCCAATGCAGACGCACGCCCTCTGCTGGCGGCGCGCTGTTGGGCGGCGTGCTGTGTGCAGGCGTTTGCCGGCTGGTTTCTGAGGAATTGGCCGATGCTGCCATATGGACTTCCTTTTGCGCAGGGTAAGCGATTCTGCCTCAGGGCTTCTTGTGCCTCAAGACGCTTTGTGCCACAGGAATGAGACCAGGCGCGGCGGTTTGCCCGCGTCTTCAGTGTGCCACCATTCCTGCAAGCGCGTCAATGTCAGTTGGTGGGCTGCGGCGGCTTCCAGAAAGTCGGAAATATGATGCACATAGGCCGGGATTTCCAGCGTTTGGCCTTCATGGGTAAAACGCGCCTGTTTGCCGGCATATTGGCGAAAGGGGTGGAGTTCGCTCACGAAAAAATACCCACCGGGCGCGAGCACGCGCGCGGCTTCGGCGAAAACAAAGTCCAGGTCGCAGATGTGTTC
>JBBDIO010000319.1:5693-9620 GCA_040880365.1 Litorilinea sp. | reverse complement strand
CATTTTCCAAGAATTTTGGTCTCTACAACGAGCGGGTCGGCGCATTGACTTTTGTGGGGAGCAGCCCCGACGCGGCGCAGACCGTCTTGAGCCATCTCAAAGTCGCGGTGCGCGCCAACTATTCCAATCCGCCCAGCCACGGCGCGGCGATTGTCGCGGCTATTCTGGGCGATCCGGCTTTGCGCGCCCAATGGGAAGATGAAGTGGGCGAAATGCGCGACCGCATCAACAACATGCGCCACTTGTTTGTCGAGACGCTCGATCAGCAAGGCGTGGATCAGGATTTCGGCTATATTACGCGCCAGCGCGGCATGTTTTCCTTTTCGGGGTTGACGCCCGCGCAGGTGCGCATTCTGCGCGATGAATATGCCATCTATATTATTGGGTCGGGCCGGATTAACGTGGCGGGCATGGCAGAATCGAGCATGGACTATTTGTGCCGCGCCATTGCCGATACGCTGGCGCGCACAGAATAAATTTGTCGGTCAAACGCCTGTTGTAAATTCCGCCTGTAGAGGCAGGCCGTTCGCCGTATTGAAATCCATCCTGTTAAATCGGTTTTCTACTCTAGAGCGAGATTTTTATGAAAAGTCTATCCAGTCTGATTGCGGCGGTGCCGCCTTCGCCTACCACGATGATGATGCAAAAAGGGCGCGAACTGGCGGCTGCCGGACACGACATCATCAACCTGGCGGGCGGTGAACCCGATTTTGATACCCCGGCGCATATTCAGGAGGCTGCGTTTGCGGCCATTCGCGCAGGCGATACCCATTATCCGCCCGCGTTTGGCACGCCGCCCCTGTTAGAGGCGATTGTCGCCAAGCTGGCCCGCGAGAATGCTGTGCATCACATCCAGCCCAGCCAGGTAATGGTCACCGCGGGCGGCAAGTTTGCCCTGTTTGCCACGCTGGCGGCGACGCTCAATGCGGGGGACGAGGTGCTGGTGCTGGACCCGTCGTGGGTGAGCTATGCGCCTATGGTACAGCTGAACAACGGCGTGCCGGTGCGGGTTGCGCTGCCTGCCGCCCATAATTTTGCGCTGACCGCAGAAATACTGCGCAGCCATGTGACTGACAAGACCAAGCTCATCATGGTCAACAGCCCCAACAATCCTACCGGGCGCGTGCTGACCCGCGCCGAGATCGACGCGCTGGTGAAAGTGGCGGTAGAGGCCGATCTCTATGTGTTGAGCGATGAGATCTATGAGCATATCCTGTTTGACGGCGCGGTGCACTATAGTCTGGCCGCCGAGCCGGGCATGGCCGAACGCACAATCATCGTGAACGGCTTTAGCAAGGGCTATGCCATGACCGGCTGGCGTTTGGCCTGGCTGGCAGGCCCCGAACCTGTGATCAAGCTGGCGCGGTCGTTCCAGACGCAAAGCCTGACTTCGGCCGCGAGTTTTGCCATGGCCGCGGGGGTGGCGGCGCTCAACGGTCCCCAGGACTGTGTGCACGAGATGACGGCTGCCTACACCGCGCGCCGGCGCTTTGTGACGGATGCGCTGGAAGAAATTCCCGGCCTGGAATGTCCGCCGATTGAAGGTGCGTTCTATGTTTTCCCCAAATTTACCCAGACCGACAAAGGCAGCCTGGAAATCGCCCAGGTGTTGTTGGAAAAAGGTCTGATCGCGGCAACGCCGGGGATTGCGTTTGGCGATGCCGGCGAAGGGCATGTGCGCTTTAGCATTGCCACGCATATGACCGACCTGGAACGCACGGTGGAACGGCTCGCGCGGCTGGTGCCGGAACTGTAGACGGCACAGCCGATAATTCATCGTTGGGCAATTGATAGCTGGGGTTCGCACAGTTTTGTGTGTACAGTCGGATTCTTACAGTCGGGTTCGCAGCTATCAATTGCCCACTTGCCGTTGGCGTCTACCGTCCCCCGACCCTGGCGCACTCTCCCCCCAGGTAGTATCTCCAAACCAAAGACCACACAGCAGGACAAACGCACAATGGAATCTTTTGAGTGGTATATCTATCCCCTGGCGATTCTCGCCGGTATTGTTGCCGGTATCATCAATACGCTCGCCGGCAGCGGATCGCTGGTCACGTTGCCCATGCTCATGTTTATGGGGCTGCCTGCTCATGTCGCCAATGCCACCAACCGCGTTGGGGTGGTGTTGCAGAATATTGTAGGCATCTGGGAATATAACCGGGGCGGCAAGCTGAATATGGCGGGCAGCTTGTGGCTCATGCTGCCGATCATTCCCGGCGGCATTTTCGGTGCGTGGTTGGCCGCCCAGTTGGGCGCGCAGCAGATGGAAGCCGTCATTGGGGTGGTGATGGTGATCATGCTGTTTGTGATCCTTTTTCGCCCGGAAAAGTGGCTGCGCGAAGTATCGGAAGCCAAGCCAGGGCGTCCGCCGATTTTGACGCTGGGCCTCTTTTTTCTGATTGGGGCCTATGGCGCGTTTATCCAGGCGGGGGTCGGCGTGTTTATCCTGGCGGCACTGGTGCTGGGCGCAGGCTATACGATGGTCCACGCCAATGGCATTAAGCTGGTGCTGATTCTAGCGGTGACGCTGATTGCCGTGGTCATTTTTCTGTTGGAATCCACGCCGGGCGAGCCGTTGATCGATTGGGGGATTGGCGGCTTGATGGCGATTGGGCAGAGTATCGGGGCGTGGGTGGCTGCGCGCTTTGCAACCCGGGCCAAAAATGCCAATCTGTGGGTTCGGCGGCTGTTGATTGCCGTGGTTGTGATCTCCATCCTGGATCTGTTCGGCATCCTGCCCTGGTTGATCGGACTGGTGTTCTAGGTGACGGACAATCGACGTATAGCAGATTGACAGCATCAATTGACAATATTGTGAGATGAAAA
Organism: Litorilinea sp.; assembly: GCA_040880365.1. GTDB lineage: Bacteria > Chloroflexota > Anaerolineae > Caldilineales > Caldilineaceae > JBBDIO01. Next base: position 6,794 of record JBBDIO010000319.1, on the reverse strand, counting down.
TCCTATGAGAGCGGCCTGCGGGTCGCTCTTTTGTTTGTACTGGGAGTGACTGGACCGGCAACGCCTGGGCTGGATTGGTGACGCATGGAACTTTTGATTCCGCTGGACAAAGGTGCGACAGGCGTGATAGGCTCGATAGTGTGTCCTGGGACACAGTAAGTCTGTGGGCTTTTGCACAGCCTATTGCATTCCGGGCGGCGTTGGCATAAGATACGCACACTGGCAGATGTGTTGAATAGGGTAACTTTTAGGTGGTTTTCGGCGTATACCCTTATGGCGCGTGACGGGCGCTGGATAGGCACTGGCTGGGTGCGCGGTGGTCGATGATGTCCCCGCAACCACATCTCGCCGGCCAAATTCTGTGTAAGCTCTGCGCAAGCATCAGTCATTCATCAATCCAGCCAGTCAATTCTGTCCAAATATCGGCGGTGCTTTTCCGTTACACCTTGCCGCGAGTCGGTATCCCCCCTGCAACTGGGTAACCTTGAAAGTACATTCGGCGTTTGCCACGCCGCCTGCAGCGTCCTGTGCGTGTCTGCGTGCAGGAAAAATCGCTCGACAATAATCCGAAATTTTTCCCACTATTGATATTCTCGCTATTTCGTTCAGGAGGTCGTTACGTATGTCTTTTTTCAGGATCAGGTCGTTGATGGTGGTGCCGCGTGTTTCGCGAGATATCTGGTTGGTGGCAGGGTTGATACTTGCCCTGATCGCCTGTTTCACGCCTGCGGCCGGCGGGCGCGCCCTGGCACAGGCGGCAGGGACCGCGGCAACGACGACTACGGTGGTGCATGTGCTGCCCTATCAGGGACTTTTGCTGGATCCCGAGACGGGTCAGCCCAAGCCCGACGGCGACTATTCCATCACTTTTCGGCTGTATACCGAGGAGAGCGGCGGTTCGGCCATCTGGACCGAAGGCAAGACGGTGGAAGTGGAAGATGGGTTGTTGCAGACCTATCTGGGCGATGCCACGCCGCTCGACCTGGACCATTTCAGCGGGCAGAATCTGTGGATAGGCGTGACCGTGGGCAGTGACCCCGAAGCGACCCCGCGTATGCGGTTGGGCTTCGGCGCGTATGCGTTCTATGCGGAGAATGCCGC
>JBBDIO010000319.1:0-5593 GCA_040880365.1 Litorilinea sp. | reverse complement strand
AACGCTGCGAATGCCGCGAACGCACAAAATGCAGTGAATGCCGAGAACGCCACTAATGCAGAGAACGCGGAGACCGCCGCAAGCGCAACCAACGCAACCAACGCCGTAAATGCACAAAATGCAGTGAATGCCGAGAACGCTGCGAATGCAACCAATGCTGAAAATGCGGCGAATGCCGCGGCGTTGGGTGGGCAAGCGCCCGCCGCGTTCGCCGCGGCTAGCCACAACCATGATGCTCGATATTATACGAAGGCCCAGTCCGACGACAGGTTTGTGCAGTTGAACGGGGTGAACAAACTTATCGCCAACAGCGCGGATTATGCAGTCTTGTCTATTGAACAAGAGGGCACCTTTGATGGCGTTTTTGCCATTTCGGCTGCCGAAGCGGCCGGGCGTGGCGCGCTGCATGGACGTGCCGGCGCAACAGGCCCCTTGATCAATTCGGCCGCGGGCGTATTGGGTTCATCTGCCACGCTACGCGGTGTGATTGGGACGAGCGGCAGCAATGATGGCGTGCTCGGATGGAGCACCAGTCAAAATGGCGTTTATGGGCAGAGCATAGACGGCACGGGGGTGCGCGCGTTTAGCCAGAATGGCACGGCACTGGTGGTACTGGGGAATGCCACGGTCTCTGGGAGCTTTTCGGTCTCTGGGGCAAAGAGTTTTCGGATTGACCATCCGCTTGATCCTAAAAACATGTACCTCTACCATGCCGCGATTGAAAGCCCCGATATGATGAACATCTATAACGGAAATGTGACGCTGGATGCAGATGGTGAGGCGTGGGTTCTACTTCCTGACTATTTTGAGGCGCTCAATCGAGATTTTCGTTATCAGTTAACCCCAATTGGCGGTGCCGGACCAAACCTGTTTGTCGCTCAAGAGGTAGCGGAGAACAGATTTAAGATTAGTGGGGGGACGCCCGGCTTGAGTGTCTCATGGCAAGTAAGTGGCATCCGCCATGATCCCTATGCCGAGGCGAATCCACTTGAAGCAGAGGTAGAGAAACCAGCTGCTGAACGCGGTACATACTTGAACCCCGAAGTGTATGGTCAAAATCGGGTGAATTCTGCAGATTCAATCATCGATTCCCCGGCACCGGGAACCCCTGGTGTACAACAGGCGGAGTAGGCAAGTTCTATGCGATTCACATGGACTATTGGAGTTGGCTGGTGTGGAGCTGGCTGGTGATGCGACAGGTTTTGAGCATTGCGTATGCCATCATACTTGTACTGTCGTTCGGCTCTGTTGCGTTCGCCCAGGTATCCACGAACCATGACCTGACGCGCTACGCCATCACGGGCGGCGGGGGGACGCGCACCAGCGCAAATGCCAGCGTGATGGATGTACAGACGCCGTTGATCGGGCGGTTATCCAGCGCGACGGCGGTTATTCAGGCGGGGCCGCTGCCTGTGCTGCATACGGTGGGCGGGGGTGGCAACGGTAGCCCCGATGCTGGATGCGCGGCTGCTACGCCGTTGAATACCGATGGCACGGCGCAGGCCCGCACCTTTGACAGCGAGGGCGCGACGCACTGGTATCGGTTCACTGCCCAGGCCAATCGTACTTATGTGATCGAGCTGGAAAACCTGGGCGAAGAAGCCGATGGACTGGTCTTTCTCTATGATACCTGTGCCGCGTCTCCTTCCAGCGGTGAGAATAACACCTTTGGCTCGCTGGTGCGTCTGGAATGGGATTCTGCCAAGAATGGCGATTTCTACATTCGCACGCAGCAATATGAACCGGCATTGTTTGGCGCAGATACCAACTACACGATCCGGGTGACCGTGGACAGTACGCCGCCTTCTTCGCCCACCAATCTGCGCTGCATCTCTATCGACGCCACGACCATTGGCGTGCAGTGGCGCAAGTCGCCGGAGCGTGATGTCACGCGCTATCGCATTGGGTTTCGCAACCAGAGCGGCAGCTTTTCGGGCAGCGAGGATGTGCCGGGCGCGGAGACAACCTATTATGAGCTGGGCGATCTGACCACCAATGAGGTTTATCTCTTGCGCGCGCGGGCGTTGGATTTTTCGGGCAACGAAAGCCAGCAATCGGGCGAGGTGCAATGCACGGCGCGGGCGCCGGAGGACCCCACTGTGCCCACGATTGGTGTGCAGCAGCCCACGGCTTCGAATACCTATTCGACGACAGCCGACACATTGACCTTTACGGGACAGGCAGCCGACAGCGGCAATAATCTGAGCCGGGTGCAGGTGCGCAATGTGACCAAAGGCGAGGAAGCGTGGGATTACAGCCTCAGCGGCGGCAGCAGTGCTTTCCGGGTCGAGGATATGCCCATCGGCGCGGGCGACAATGTGATTCGTGTGACGGCGTATGATACCGCGGGCAACAGCGTTGAGCACAGCGTCGTGGTGCGGCGGCTGGGCGGCAGTCCGGGCGCGGCGATTATCGTCGCCGGACACAATGAGACCTTTGGTCTGCAAACCAATATCTACAATTCTACCAATCGCGCCTATCGGATTTTCCGCAGCGCAGGCTTTTCGCATGACGATATTTTCTACATTGCCCCAGTGGCGCAGGATGCCAACAACGACGGCAACGACAATGTGGATCAGCTGGCTTCGCCCGCGGCTGTGGAAAATGCCATCACCAACTGGGCGGCGACCAAGGTCGGTCCCGACAAGCCGCTTTTCATCTACATGATGGATCACGGGCTGGAAAATCGCTTCTGTGTAACAGGCTGTGGCGAAGGCAACGTGGTCACGCCCCAGGATCTGGACGCCTGGCTGAACGACCTGGAGGCGGCGACCGATGTGGCGGAGGTCAACGTGGTGCTGGAAGCGTGTGTTTCGGGCAGCTTTGTCAATCGCCAGGATGTGGTAGACAGTATTTCCAAGCTGGGGCGCGTGGTGATCACTTCCACCGGCTTTAACAACAACGCTTATGCTTCGGCGCAGGGCGCGTATTTCTCCGATGCCTTTTTCTCGTGTGTGGCAGATAGCGGCAGCCTGCATGCGTGTTTTGATGAAGCGCGCAACGCGGTGCTGGTGACGGGGGTGAACCAGACGCCCATGCTGGACGACAACGGTGATGGCACCTACAACGCGGGCGATGGATCGATTGCCAAAGATCGCTTTGTGACGCGTTTCTTCAGTTCGATCCGGCCGCGGATCACAGGCGTAGATGTGGCGCGCAGTGAGACGAATGGCGTGCTGAACGCGACAGTGGATGAAGGTGCAGAGGAGGTCACACTGGTGTGGGCTGCGGTCTATCCGCCCTCTTTCGAAGAGCCGGACGATGTGACGATTAATCTGAATGTGCCGGTAGTCCGCCTGGAACCTGTAGAGGATCAGTCTGGAGAGTGGCAAGTAGAATATCCCAACGGTTTTCTGGAAGAGGGCGATTATCGAATCATCTTCTATGCCCAGGATCGGATTGGTCTACATGCTGCGCCAGTGCGTGAGGGCGATCCCATTGCTGGGGATTCCTTGTATATTCCGGTTGTCGAACGCTAGGCGTACAGTTCCCGGTTGGGCGAATTGTTTTTGAAACCACTTTTTGAAACCAGTGGAAACCGAAGCACAACGCACGGTGACAGATGCGCATCGCGCGGTGACAGACAACCAAAGTTTGCCCAATTGTCAATATGTCCTGGTTTGGCAATTCCTGGCGCATGCCCAGAGAGGCGAGTCAATATGTGGCCCAAGCATAGAGTGTGGCGAAACGATAGAACTGATCTCCAGCGCGCAGACCGCGCCGGGTATAAAGCCGGGTATAAACTGTTGCGCATTGCGCTGACACTGGCTTTGGTGCTGGCGCATGTGCTGGGGGCAATTGGCCCGCAAGTTGTGCCCACGGTGCTGGCCCAGGCGCCCAGCCCCCAGGCGATTGCCGATGTGGGCGGTTCGGCCTTCCCGCGCGATGTGGATACGGGGACGCCTTCGCTCAACAGCGACAGCCTGGTGATTCAACTCGACGGCATCTCGGCTACGCCGCCCTCGTTTAGCGTGCAGGGCTATTTGCTGGAAAATGTGGACGGGTTGTGGCTGGGCGAGCTGATGGTGAACGCGGGGGTGATCAACACTGTGCGCGATTTCCCCGGCATCAATTTGCCCGCCAACTACAGCAATTTCCGTCTGATGTGGGAGCGTACCCTCTTTGAATCGACGCTGCCGCCTGCTGCGCTGGAGAATATTCGCGCAGTGGTTTTTCGGGCCGAAGGCGAAGACAAGCCCGGTACGTTGGGCTATGGCGTGGGGCTGCTGCGCGAGGCCAATACGCTGGTGCAACATGCCAATTTCGCCCGCCAGGATGCCAACGCCGGACGATTGCCGGGCACGCGTCTGCACACCGAACATACGCTCAACATTTTGGTGGGCGAGTCGGATTCCCGTCACATCGACCATAACGGCGACGGCAAGGTGGAAAATCCCGGCGATGATTATGGCGTGCTGGGCTATGCCGACGATATTTACACCCAGATGAGCATTGCCGCCGAAAGCGAAGGCGTGACCGACCATATTGCCGAACAGTCTTTTGCCGTGCTGGATAGTCTGGGCAATTTTTGGCCTGCCACGGGCGGCGATACCTGGGCTGATCAACTGATTACGCTGGGCGAGGCGGTGCTGGCGGCGGAATCTGCCGAGGATGCTGCGCCCCACGCGGTCGCCATGCATCAGATGGCGGTGCGCATTCGCGACGGGCTGGAAGAGCAGGGCGGGGCCTGGGATGCTTTTGAAGCGGCACAAGGCGCGGCCGATTATTTCCCCGACGCGCCCATCACCGGATCCGTACGCCACACCCGCGTGGGCACATCTGCTACCGGCCCGGCCACCAGCGATAAACTGATGCTGGCGTTTGAAAATGTGCCCCAGCCTTCTGGGGGCTATGGGTTGTGGGGCTATCTGGTCGATGATGCGGGCAATCAGCTATTTCTGGGCGAACTGCCCTGGGAGGAAGGCGCGGTGAGCGTGGAGCTGGCTTTTCCGGCCCGCAACCTGATTGGGCGCTATAACCAGTTTCGTCTGACCGAAGGCACGCTCTATGCCCAGAGCGTTTTGCCGGTGGCCCCGTTGACGGATATTCGCAAGTCTTTGGCGGTGGCCGAAGATACGCCGGGCGGTGTGGGCTATGGGCCGGGGATGATGCAGGCTGCCCAGCAGTTGCGCGACCGGACTGCCGCGATTCAGACGGCGCTGGGCCTGAGTGATTTGCCCGCGGCCAAGACCCACGCCGGCGCCGCGCGCGGGTTGCTGACGGGTGAAGGCGATCCCGGCGCCGATGGCTTTGGGGTGCTGGGCTATGCCGCGGGGTTGGATCTCGCCATGCAACAGGCGAGCAGCGCAACGGGCGCGACGGCCAATATTATCGACCGCGCCGCCGAGGCGCGTGCGGCGCTGGCGAACTTCTATCCCGCAGGCGATGATAACTGGTCGGCTGCGCTCCAGGCGCAATTGCAGCTCATTCTGGATGCCGGTAGCGTGGGCGCGGCGACCGAGCCTGCCACGCAGGCGGTCACGCTTGCCACGCGCATTTTGAATGGGCAAGAGAGTGACGGCGGGGCGCGCGCAGCCTATATTGCGGCGCAACGCACTGCCGAATATTTCCCCGGCGAATCGGGCGCAACCGA
>JBBDIO010000318.1:0-9625 GCA_040880365.1 Litorilinea sp. | reverse complement strand
GCAATCGCCAGCGCGGCAATCAGCAAGAGTGCAATCCATAGTGTGCGACGCATTATTCCTCAACTTTCGCAATCAGGTTTCATTTTGAATGGATAACCATGCGTTTAGGGAGCATGGCAATATTGCTCGTGCAAACAGTTACTACTTTGCATCGTGCGCATTAATAAATGAAACCCGATTCGCACAACGATTGGTTAACACTGTGTAAACAGTTTGTTAATCGGTTGGACTGTCGGACCGTTGGGGAAATGGGGGCTGTGGCGATGTGGGGACCGAAGCTGGGTCTGAGGCGTCTGAATTTGTGGCGTCTGGGTTTGTGGGGTCTGTCGTTGGCACGCGCGCTCTGCCGTCCAGTGTGCCGTCCAGTGTGTTGGGTGCGACAAAATCTTCTACCGTGGGCAAGGCAAAATAGAACGAACTACCCGATTTGCCGTCGCTTTCGGCCCAGATCTTGCCGCCGTGCAGCTGAATGATATGTTTGGAGATGGCAAGACCCAGACCTGTGCCCCCCATGGCGCGTGAACGGTCGGTTTTGTAGAAGCGCTCGAAAATGCGCGGTAGTTCGGCTTGGGGGATGCCTGTGCCCGTATCCTTTACCTTGACGACGATACGCGTGATCGTGGCCGAATGGGTGGCTGGCAACGGTAACGCACCGGGATTAGGGTCAGCCGGGCAGGTTTCCACATAGGCAGTCATGGAGATTGTGCCTCGGGGTGGGGTGAATTTGATGGCATTGTGGACCAGATTGGTGACCACTTGCTGAATGCGGGTGGAATCGACCATGACTTCGGGCAAATCGGGCGGGATTTCGACGACCAGCGCGATATTGGCGCGCTCGGTTTGGGGACGGAGCCGTTCTGCGCCAATGCCCAGTACCTGGGCCGGGTTGGCCCGCGCCAATTGTAGCGGCACCTGGCCCGATTCGATGCGCGAAAGTTCGAGCAGTTCGGCCACCATCTGGGTCAATGCATCCACCTCGACTTCCATGCGGTCGAGGAAGCGGTGCGCCGCGGGCGGGTCGTCGATGGCGCCATCACGCAAGGTATCGACCAGCGCGCGCAGAGATGCCAGGGGGGTGCGCAATTCGTGGGATACGTTGCTCACAAAGTCCTGGCGAATGGTTTGCAGACGGCGCACTTCGGTCAGGTCCTGGAGGATGACCAGATAGCCGCGCGCCGTGCGCTTGAGAAACGGGGTGACGGCAACGCGCACGAACTGATCCGCGCCCAGCTCCACGGCGGCGATCTCATCTTTGCCGCTGGCAATGCAGCGTTCCCAAATGGCTGCGATGCGATGGTCGCGGGCAGTCTGGACAAATGAGCGCCCCAGTGCCCGGCTTTGGGTGGTGTGGAGAATGCGCTCGGCGGCAGGATTCAATAGACGCACGCGACCGTTTTTGTTGAGAATGATCACCCCGTCTGTCATGACATGAATGATGGTGATGAGTCGATCTTTTTCGCGGGCGCGCTTTTTCATCTGGCTCTTCAGGCGGTCGGAGATGCGATTGAGGGCCTGGGCCAGTGGGGCCAGCTCGCGCCGTTGTATCGAAAGCAGATGGGGCTGTTCGGGCGGTCCGGTGCTCAACGCGCGCGCGAAAGTGGTGAGCCGGTGGATATCGCGGGCATTGCGTTCGGTGAAAAAGACGGTCAGCGCGGTCAATATCAGAGTGGCTGCCAGCCCCGCAACCAGAATCAGGGTTTGTAGAGGGCGAAAATCGGCGGCGTGCGGCGCATAGGGCAGCGCCAGGCGTATGATTCCCCCGATTGCTTCGGGCGTGTTTTCCAGGTCGATGGCCGGCATGGCCGCGGCGACAAAATAGTATTCGGCTTCTTGGGTGGCCGATTGGCTGGTCGCATCGGTGCCTACCACGCGTCGATCCAGACCGTGGCCTGTGTTCAACGCCGCGCGCATCTCTGGCATACGGCTCAGGTCGGTGCCGCGCGCGAGATAGTCGGCGCTGGCGGTCCAGACCTGGCCGGCGGGATTCGTGATGAGGGCCGAACCGCCCAGCCAGGCCGCGGCTTGATCCAGAACACGCGTCGCGGCCTGGGGATTGTTGTCGATGTGTGCGGCGCGCAGAATGGGGTCTTGCGCCAATGCGTCGATCTGCGCGACCAGGCTGCGCTCTAGCTGGGCGTGCCAGGTGGCGTGCAGCTGGGAAACGGCAAAGAGCGTTGCGCCCAGCATGATCAGAATAACCAGGCCCGCGGTCAATATGCTGGAGCGTGTGAAGAACGGTTTTAATCGGTGCATGTCAGCTTCCGGTCGGCACCCTGGAGCCAAAACGAAGCTCCGATGGGATGCCGCCCTGTCCAGAAATTGCGTTGCGGCGCAATTGCTTCCGACGGCATGATCGCAAATCCAGCCCGCAGCGCTGGGTTCTTGCCGCTTGTTTCTTCCCGTTTGGTTCTTGCCCTTGAAACACAGGCATGTTAAACGCTGAAGATTAACAAGTCGCCAGCCCTATGTTAACACTTGATTACAGGCAAATAAAAAGAGATGCTGCCGGACTGGCGCATCTCTCCTGGTGGGTTTTTACTTGTGCCCCGCAAAGGGCGCAGTGCGCAACGCCTTCGGGCTTAACCTACGCGCTTACCGTTCGTGCCTAGCCTTCGAAACGATAGCCGATTCCCCGCACGGTGACAATGCGCACCGGGTTGGATGGGTCTTCTTCGACTTTTTCGCGCAGCCAGCGCACATGAACATCGACCGTGCGACTGCCGCCATCATAATCCCAACCCCACACCCGTTCGAGGATGACATCGCGGCTCAGGACAATCCCGCGGTTGCGGGCCAAAAAGACCAACAGGTCGAATTCTTTGGGCTTGAGGTGATAGAGTTGCTCGTGGAAATAGACTTCGCGCCGGCCCAAATCGATGACCAGCGTATCAAACACCAGACGTTCGCCGATAGTTGCGTCGGGCGTGGAATCGTTGCGGTCGTTGTGCATTTCTTCGCGCACCAGACGCACCCGGCGCAACAGGGCTTTGACGCGCGCCATGAGTTCGCGCATGCTAAACGGTTTGGTGAGATAGTCGTCGGCGCCCACTTCCAGCCCCACAATTTTGTCCACTTCATCGGTGCGCGCCGTGAGCATGAGAATCGGAACATTCATCTCCTGGCGCAGAATCCGACAGACCTCAAAGCCATCTAGCGTGGGCAACATGACATCAAGCACAATCAGATCCGGTGGATCGCTGCGCGCGGCTTCCAATGCCTTGCCACCATCATTGGCAACGGTTACCTGATAACCTTGGCGAGTGAGGGAGTATTCCAGGGTATCGACCAGAGAGGGTTCGTCTTCTACTACCAGAACTTTTAGACTCATACCTGCTTCACATTCCCTTTTTTGCGCAAATTTTGCCCACGGTGTTGCCCACAGTGTAGCCCACAGTGTTGGCAGCGCGGGGCACAGACAAAGAATTCGGCGGGGGCGCGCAGATGTCGCGACAAACGTTTTGCAGTATCCATCACAAGAATGGCGCGCGCAAATTGTTCAATCGCTGACACAGCGTCTGCCGCGTGCCTGCGTGATGTGGGGGGCGCTGTGAATGTTTTGCAGTAGGTTCTGTCGGGATGGGGCGGCGCGCTGGATGTGGATACGGTGATGTGGCTGTGTGGTGTTAGGCGGCGTGGACCGGGGTGTGCATTCAGACGGGAGCGAAGTTGCGCAAGTGGTCAGTTGCGAGATAGGCTAATCACATCGGATTGGTCGGGCGCATTTGAGCCTGCTTGTCATGTGCGCCTCTCGTGGCGCACGCGTAGAATGGAAAATAGTTTATGGCTTCTCAGCAGCAAACCAACGGAAAATCAGATGCGGGCGTTAACAGCGTCACTGTCTTCTTTGACTATAGCTGTCCCTTTGTCTATCGAGCCACCGAGTGGCTCTATACGCTGGCCGAACATGCAGATGCGCCGCCCAACGTCAATTGGCGTTATTTTTCGCTGGCGCAGGTGAATTACAAGGCGCGTGATGGGTGGAAAGTGTGGGATGCGCCGCGGCTGGATGCCGATTGGGGCGAACAGAACTATGCGCGGGGTTTGCGCTTTTTCTGGGCGTCGGCGGCAGCAAAAGCCCAGGGGCCGGATGCGTTTTCCCGTTTTCACATTGCCCTGGCCCGCGCCATTCACGCCGAACGCCGGGAATTCACCAGCTTCGCCCCGCTAGTCGATCTGGCGCAGGAAGTCGGGCTGGATGCGGACCAGTTCCGCGCGGGGATTGAGGATCAGAGCCTGCTTCAGCAGCTGGCTACGGATCATGCCGCCGCCGAGGAGCAAGAGGTCTTTGGTGTGCCCACTTTTGCATTTGCCGATGCAACGCCGGCTTATCTGAAATTGGGGCGTTTGCTGGAATCGGCAGAGGCTGTGCAATTTTGGGGTGACTATCAGCAGATTGTGGCGGATCGTCCCTATGTGGTGGAGATCAAGCGTTCCCAATAGTTCCATTGGGATGGCGTCGCGCAGGTAAAAGGCGAATCGGAAATTGTACATGGGGCAATCGGCTACTCTACATCGATTGCCCCATGTTTTTTTATGATGACGAGTCGTTAGTGCACTAGAGGTTGGACAGCCGGGCGCGCAGTTCCTGCGATAGGCCCATCGCTTCGGCGGTGAAGGCCTGATCGATCTGGTCGTTGTTGCGCGCGCCAATCAACACGGTGGTTACATTGGGTTGCCCGATGACCCACGCCAGCGCCAGCAGCGGCATGGGGATGTCTTCAGATTCGGAAATGGTGCGCAGGCCCTCTACCACGCGCCAGCCCGCGTCTTTGAAATAGACTGCCTGGTGGCCGGGCAGGATGTCGAAGCGCGTGCCTTTGGGCAGCTCGGCATCCTGGCGATATTTGCCGGTGAGGAAGCCTGCTCCCAGTGGGCTATAGGTCATGGTTGCCAGCGACTTTTCGGCACAGAGCGGCAGCAGATCGGCCTCGATGCCGCGTTCTACCAGATTGTAGTTGGGCTGGACCGAGACAAATTTGGCCCAGCCGTTTTCTTCCTGGATTGCCAGGGCCGTAGCCAGTTGTTCTGCCGAATAGTTGCTACAGCCGATGTAGCGCGTTTTGCCTTCTTCTACCAGCGTATTGAGCGCGCCCAGCGTCTCTGCCAGGGGCGTTTCGGCATCCCAGCGGTGAACCTGAAAGAGATCGACGGCCTGGGTCTGGAGTCGGGTCAGACTTTCGGCAGCAGAGCCGAGCACGCGTTCACGCGTGAGGGTGCCGTTCACTTTGGTGCAGAGGAAGATGTCTTCGCGGTTGCCCCGCGCCGCAAGCCAACGCCCGACTACGTTTTCCGAGGCGCCCGCGGCATAGGCTTCTGCGGTATCAAAGAGATTGATGCCGTGTTCGCGGGCACGATCCATGACGGTGAAGGATGTTGCCTCATCAATTTCGCGGCCAAATGTGACACAGCCAAGTCCGATGGAGCTGACCTGGTCTGGGGTCCAGCCAAATGTTCGATATTCCATCTTGCTAGATTACTCCTCATGAATTTTGCTGTGTGAGGTTTGCTTTATAAAATTTTGGTCTGTCATGTTGGGCTGCGCATCGTGCCAGACTGGTTAGCAGCCCAGACTGATTAACTGCCACCTGATTAGCGTAGATATTGGAGTTTGCCGGTTTTGGACGCAGTGAGCAGCGCCAGGGCCGCGGCCACGCCCGCAAGGCCATCGGCGCCGGTGACAGGCGGCTCTTGCTTGCGCAACACCGCATTTGTAAAATCGGATAACTGATCAACATAGGCTTGCATACGCGGCATTCGAAAGGCCGTATCGGCGTGTTCGGTGTTGACCGGCGGTTGTTCGAGGATGGTACGCCAGCTTTTGTCGTTTGCCAGTTGCAGCTTGTCGTAGGCGTCCATATCAATCATGCCGTTTTCGCCCATGATATAGGCCCGGAATACCTGCCCAGGAAAGGCGGGGGCCGGGCACGCACTGGTTGCCCACAGCGACATTACCGTGCCGTTGGTGAAGGTGAGCAGGCCCATTGTCGTGTTTTCGGGTTCATGCGCCTCGCGGAATGTGCGGCTATGTCCAAAAACCGATTCGACCTCTGCGCCCAGCATCCAGCGACACAAGTCGATGGAATGGACGCCACCGGCCAGGATATGCCCGACGCTGGCCGGATTGGCCCACCACGACCAATTGCCACCGAAGCCGGGATCATCAAAAAGCATAAACGCCTGATTAAACTGGATGGTGTGTACCTGACCAATTTCACCGGCGCGGATGAGATCGTGGGCGCCTTTGGGCACAGCCCGATAGCGTTGCTGGTAGCCTACCGAGAGCGTGAGACCTTTGGCGGCGCAGCCTTCGATAATGCGTTCGGCGTCGGCCACGGTGGTGGTCATAGGCTTTTCGATAAACAGGTGTTTGTCGTTGGCAATAGCCGTCATCGCCTCTTGCGCGTGGAGATATTGGGGCGTGGCAATAATCACGGCATCGATATCGGTGCGGGCGATCAATTCGGCGTAGTCGGCGCATAGCTCTGCGCCATAGTCCGCCGCCAGTTTGGGGGCGCGTGAGCCGCTGGCCACGGCCACCAGTTCTGCATTGTCTAACAGACGGATCGCCTCGGCATGGGTGCGCCCCATAAAGCCCGAGCCGAGGATCCCATAGCGCAGCACACTCATGGATGACTCATTTCTATGATCATACGATTGTATGATCCTGTAATAGTAGTTGGATGCCTTTTTTGCTTGTGTGACTGAACCGTGTGGCTTGTCGAAAGTGTAGTGGATCGGTTGTCGGCCGCTAATCCAGGGTGGCAGGCATGGATGGGAACCTGGGCGCCTGTGTCGGTGCGCGTGTTTCGCTCAGTGAAACAAATTCACCTTGACGTGAAATTTGTTTCCGGTGTATAGTAGAGGAAGCTATCGTACATCGGCGTACAGAATGCGTCAAACCTCAGGTCAGTTCCAACAATCAGTTCGATTTGCGAGCTTCCACGCTCGACCACTGTATCACACGCCGGCATCTCGTTATCCCGACTCCGTTCCAGGGTCTCATCAACCAGTCTCATCCGAGACTGACACCGCTTAACACATCTATCAATAATAGCTTTTGCATGCATATCGCTGCTTTCGGCCGCGTGTGCACACCGCTCGGATCGCCTCGCTTGCGTGCACTGGCAGTGGTCTATAGATTTGCCTACATCTGCTCACCTGCGTTGTATCTGCGTTCAATTCAATTGCGAACGCTTAATCCATATTTTTAAACCGATCCATACTTTTCCATACTTTCAATCCGAGAGGACCAAGAACTTTATGCTGCTACACAAACGTATTGTGCTTGCATCGCTGATGCTGGTCGTGAGCCTGATTATTGGCGCTTGCGCACAGCCTGCTGCACCTGCGGCCCCTGCTGCCGAAAGCGGGTCTGAAGCTGCTGAAACGGATGCTGCTGAGACCGACTCAGGCGAAGCGACCGATTCCGGCGTTGTGTTGATTGGCGCGACTGCCGACCGACCGTGGATCAACCAATGTGAAGGCGAACCGGTTGCCGGGGGCACGCTCACCCTGGCGTGGGCCGATTTGGCTTTGCAAGGGCGCACCTGGTTGGCGCGCGGTGGCACGACCGAATTCTTTGTGTTCAGCCAGTTGGTCGGCCTGAGCATCGAAGATGCCGAAACCATCGTGCCCGATGTGGCAACCGCCTGGGAGATTTCCGAGGATGGTCTGACCTATACGTTCCAGCTGCGCGATGATGTAGTCTGGCACGATGGCGAAATGTTGACCGCCGAAGATGTGGTCTGGACCTTTAACCTGGTGTCGCATCCCGATTCTGGGGCGACGGCGCGCACGGTATTGCCCATGAGCGCAATTGCCGGCTATGCCGAGCAGGCCGCGGGCGAGTCGGATACGCTGTCGGGCGTGGTCGCGGTGGATGACTATACCGTGGCGGTGACCCTGACCGAGCCGCGTGCCGATTTCCTCTATGGCATGGGCGGGCTGAATCTCTTCCCGGCGCATCCTTATGAGGGCATGACGGTTGCCGAAATTGCCGAATCCTCGCTGGTGCGTGAGGACATTGTCGGATCGGGACCGTTCAAGATGGTGGAATATGAGCCGGATCAGTATTACATCCTGGAAGCCCACGAAGAATATTACAAGGGCCGGGCGCTGCTGGATCGCCTGATTTTCCGCATCGGCCTGACCTCGGTTGCGTCGTGGTTCCCGGGTCTGGAGACCAACGAAATTCAGGTCGGTGATATGGTCAACGGTCTGGATCGGGAACGCGCCGAAGGCGACGAAAACCTGATCGTGGTGGGCGCGCCGCTGCCCGGTGCCATGTCGATCTGGCCGAACCACAATAACTTCCCCGACAAGCGCGTTTTGCAGGCGCTGGTACACGCAGTGGATCGCGAAGCCATTACCCTGGGTGTCTTTGGTGAGGGCCAAGCCTTGCCCTATGATTATGCCAATATTGATCCCAACAACACCTGGATTGCACCGGACGTCGCCAATTTCGAATATGATCCCGAACTGGCTGTGCAATTGCTGGAAGAAGCGGGCTGGGATTTTGACCAGGAACTCAATTTCATCACCTATTACCAGACCGAGCTGGATCGCAATGTGACCGCGGCCATGCAGCAGTATTGGGCCGAGGTGGGTCTGAATGTGAATGTGGAACACATGGATGCGGCTACCTGGGGTTCGCGTGTCTATCAGGAGCCGGACTATGACCTGGCCTACGGTTGTTGTGGGATTTCGGTGCCCTTCGAATATCTGCGCTATTCCTGCGCCAATGTCCCGCCGGCAGGGCTGAATGCTTCGGCCTATTGCAATGCCGAAGTGGATGAACTGGCGTCGGCAGCAATGGTCGAAGCCGATGAAGCAACTCGTCAGGAAATGTGGCATACCATCAGCCGAATTTCTATCGAAGAAGTGCTGCACATGACCATGTTCCAGCAGGATCGCCGCCATGCGGTGAATGAGAATGTGTGTAACTATCAGTTCCGCCAGTGGTCCAATATTACATGGCCCCAGCGCGACACCCATACCTGGTGGCTGGCGAACAACTAGCCGGCGAACACCCCGGTTGATGCTTTTGCAGTAAGACGCTATCAGTTAGACGAAATGTGGTTATTCGGCAGTGCATAACCGGCAATTGCGTAACTGGTAATTGGTCTCTGAAATAGGGATCGCCAATTACCAGTTACCAATTTCCGGTATGCGTATCCGGGTTCAAATTTCCGGTATGAATTACTGCATTTTGCAGTTGCTACCTCCGAAGTGGCTGTACCCGTAAACAAGCTTATCCGCCGCAAATACTACTGGCACTACCAACAAAATTAATGAATCGCTATATTTTACGCCGCATTTTTCAGGCCATTCCGGTTCTGATCGGCATCACAATTATCACGTTTTCCTTCACCGAGCTGGCGCCCGGCGATGCCGTTACGGCCATGATTATGGACCAGGCATCGGGGTCGCTGGTTGACATCGACGTAGAGGCCTTGCGCCGTCAATATGGGCTGGACCAACCCGCGCCTGTGCGCTATGCGCGCTGGGTCGGCGGGGTACTCCAGGGCAACCTGGGCGTGCGTCTGCGCAGCGGTGTGCCGGTTGCCGAGGAAATTGGCAGACGACTGCCCGCGACCATTCAGTTGATGGTGGCATCTATGGCAAT
>JBBDIO010000317.1:4526-9671 GCA_040880365.1 Litorilinea sp. | reverse complement strand
GTGGGGTGTCCATTGGGCCACAGCGTGTCGATAGACTCGCGCAACAGCGCCAGCTTTGCCAGCTTGGCGGTTGACCACTCGGCATGATAAATCTGGTCAACCGTGTTGTAATAGGGAAAATCGGCTGCAACCTCGTCATTATCGCCCAGCAATTCGGCCAGCGGATCGGGGAATCCATTGGCAGGGGCAGGGCGCGCAGCATCGGGCTTGGCATTAGGCGTGAATTCTGACATAGACCATTCCGGCGATAGTTCTGACAGTGACATAACAGTGTTTAGGCGGCTTCCAGCGACTCGGCGACCAACGTGGCGTCCAGTCGCGCAAATTCGGCCTGCACCAATGCTTGCACATCCTGTGTCAATGTCGCCAGGGGCAGCTCGCCGTCTTCCCCATTGCGCCGCAACTTATACTCCACCACGCCATTTTTCAGTCCCTTGCCGCCCACGGTCAGGCGGATGGGAATGCCCAGCAGATCGGCGTCGTTGAATTTGACGCCGGCGCGCTCGGCCCGGTCATCCAGCAGCACATCCACCCCCGCCGCCAGCAAATCGGCATAAATATCTTCCACCGCCTGGGTCACTTCGGGGTTTTTCTCGTTCGCCAGACTCACAATGATGACCTGATAGGGCGCAATAGAAATGGGCCATTGAATCCCATGCTCATCGTTGTGATGTTCGATGACACAGGCCATCAAACGCCCGGTGCCGATGCCATAGCACCCCATGATGATGGGCCGGCTGTTGCCCTCCTCATCCAGATAGGTCGCGCCCATTGCTTCGCTATATTTAGTGCCCAGCTTGAAGATATTGCCCACTTCGACCCCGCGCACCGCCGCCAGTGTGCCGCCACAGCGCACACACGCCTGCCCTTCGGCCGCGGCAGTCAGATCCACAACCTGATCGGCTTCAAAATCGCGGCCCACATTCACATTTTTATAGTGATAATCGGCCTTGTTGGCCCCTGCCACCAGATTGGGGCTGGCCGCCACCAGCTCATCTACAATGACCCATGCGCCATTGCCATTGGCCGGACGTTCGAGGCCGATGGGTGAACCGAAGCCCGGTTCCGCGCCCACCGCGCGAATCTCCTCGGGGGTCGCGGGGCGCAACCGCCGCGCCTTGATGGCATTCGTGAGCTTGGTCTCGTTCAGTTCCATATCACCGCGCACCACGGCAAAGACAAATTGCTCACGCGCCGCGCCGCTCTGTTCGTCCTGCACCTCGGCCATGAGAAAGACGGCTTTGGCAGTCTGCGCCTGAGAAATGCCCAGATATTCAGCCAACGCCTGGATGGTGGTCGTGCCCGGCGTGTGGACTTCTTCACGGGGCAGCGGCGCGGCCGCGTCGGCTTCCGGCTTGCGGAAGACGGCAACCTGCCGGTTGGCGCGATATCCGCATTCGTCGCAGATGATGAGCGTATCTTCGCCCACCGGGGTCAGCGCCATAAATTCGTGGGCCATGGTGCCGCCCATCATCCCCGTATCGCTCTCCACGGCAATCACATCCAGCCCACAGCGCCGGAAGATATTGAAATAGGATTGATAGACCCGGGGGTAGAAGGCATCCAGCCCCGCGAAATCACGGTCGAAGGAATAGGCGTCTTTCATGGTGAACTCGCGCACACGGATCATCCCGGCGCGCGGGCGGGGTTCGTCTCGAAATTTGGTCTGGATCTGATAGAGCATAAAAGGCAGTTGGCGATAGCTGCTCACCACCGCGCTCGCCAAATCGGCCATGACTTCTTCATGGGTCATGCCCAGACAATAATCGCGCCCGTTGCGGTCTTTGAGACGCGCCATATCGCTGCCGATCTCCTGCCAACGGCCTGTGCGCTGCCACAACTCTGCCGGATGCACCAGGGGCAACGCAACCTCTTGCCCCTCGATGGCGTCCATTTCCTGGCGCATGATGGCTTCAACTTTATGTTTGACGCGCAGGCCCAGGGGCAGGAAATCAAAAATACCTGCGGCAATCGGCTGGATCATACCGGCGCGCAACATGAGCCGGTGTCCCGCAATTTCGGCTTCGGCAGGTGCTTCGCGAAAGGTTTGAAAAAAGAGCCTGGACATGCGCATAGACGGAATCTCCCCAACAGTTGATGGAAGCCGACATCGCGACCGCGGCGACGCGCCTCCCCATAAGTGTGACAATCGTGGTTAACAGTCTAACACAAAAGCCGGCGACACCCGTTTTTCACCAGCTTTTCCAGTCTAAAATGTATGGTATACTGCCGTCAATATTTCCACCAGCCGCCAGCAGGATACACGCCCCAGATAGATGGCAGCGCCTGCACCGCGCGACTTGTCTATAGACCCTGGGTTTTAGAATATATCGCTTCAAATACGAACCTGTGCGGCAACTGGGCAAAAAATTCTTTTCCGAGCACTTTCGGAGAACGCTTTCGGATATCAAGGAGGCGGTTTCCGTTTCGATTTTTACTGTGATTTCCGCATAGTTGTTCCAACACAAACAAAACGGAATGATGACATCAACCACTACGGCAACGACGCCAACCGATGAATTTCCCTGGCTGCGCCACTATGAAGAAGGCGTGCCCCCCACCGTAGACTTACCCGACGAACTTATATTCGATTTTCTGAATACAGCCATCCAGAAATTTCCCGATACGGTCGCCGTGCGGCTGGTGCTCAAATATCTGCCGCTGGGCATCACTATCCAGTCCAAATTGACCTATCGCGAGCTGGACGACAAAGTCAAACGCTGCGCGGCCGCGTTCCATGCCCTGGGCGTCAAAAAAGGCGACCGGGTGGCGATTATGCTGCCCAACGTGCCCCAATACATTATCGCCTTTCATGCCGCGCTCCGGCTGGGCGCGATCGTGGTGAATACCAACCCCACCTATACCCCGCGCGAACTGCGCCACCAGCTGGAAGACAGCGGCGCCGAGACCATCGTCATGCTCAGCGGACTCTATAGCCGCCTGGCGGAAATTCGCACCCACACCGCAGTCCGCAATGTCATCCTCACCGACGTGCCCGATACGCTGGGCTGGCCCTTCAACAAGCTGGTAGAACGCCAGGTGCGCGCCAGCGGCATGATGGCCGACGTGCCCGCAGAAAGATCTACAGAAAGAGCTACAGGAGGGTCTACAGACGCAGGCATCCATCGTCTCTTTGCCCTGATCGCCAATCACGCGCCCACGCCCCCTGTGGTAGAAAGCGTGCCCGACGATGTGGTCGTTTTCCAATATACAGGCGGCACCACAGGCGTGCCCCGCGCCGCTATGTTGACGCATCGCAGCCTGGCCGCCAACGCGCGCCAGATGCTGGCCTGGTTTCAGACCGCGGAATATGGCAAAGAAAAAATGCTGGGCGCGCTGCCCTGTTTTCACGTCTATGGCATGACCGTGGGCATGTTGCTCTCTAATGCGCTGGGTTCCGAACTGGTGTTGGTACCCGATCCGCGCAATACGCTGCATCTGCTCCAGACACTGCAAAACGAGCGCATCACCCTTTTCCCCGGCGTGCCCGCGCTCTACAACGTACTCATCAATTTCCCCGGCGTGGCAAAGTTTGATCTGCACACAGTCAAAGCCTGTCTCAGCGGCGGATCGTCTTTGCCCGACGCGGTTGCCAAAGGCTTTAGCGCGCTCACCGGCGGGCGACTGGTCGAAGGCTATGGGCTCACCGAAGCGTCGCCTCTGGTGACAGCCAATCCCCTCTTCGGACAGGTGCGCATTGGCTCCATCGGTCTGCCTGTGCCCAATACCCGCGTGGAGATTGTGAGCCTGGAACCCGACGAAAACGGCGAACACCAAGTATTAGATGTGGGCCAGGAGGGCGAGTTGATCGCCTATGGGCCGCAGGTGATGAAAGGCTATTGGCAGCAACCCGACGAGACCGCCGAGACCCTCAACGCGCGCGGCGGCCTGCACACCGGCGATATTGCGCGCATGGACGAAGACGGCTATTTCTTTATTGTGGACCGCAAAAAGGATGTGATCATTGCCAGCGGCTTCAGCGTGATCCCACGCGAGATCGAAGAGGTACTCTTTACGCATCCCAAAGTGCTGGAAGCCGCGGTCGCAGGAGTCCACCATCCAAAACGCGGCGAAACCGTGAAAGCCTTTGTGGTGCTCAAAACCGACCAAACTGCGACCGTCGATGAGATCCGCACCTTCTGTCGGAAATATCTGGCCCCCTACAAGGTCCCCACGCTGGTGGAATTCCGCACCGAACTGCCCAAAACCCAGGTCGGCAAGGTGTTGCGGCGTCAGTTGGTGGCAGAACATGCCCAGGCAACGCAGGATGCAGAGGGGCAATAAGCATAATCGGTACAGGCTTTGTCGCCGATAATCTTGACGGTCGTCTTTGTGGCCCAGGCCGCGCAACAGATCATCGTACAGGTCTACTCTTCATTCACGAACTGTGGATAGATCGCCTTGTAGCCCAGTGCCTCGGCCAGCGAGCCTAGGGACGCGGCAAGCGCATCTTGCACCCATCTTGGCAGTTTGGCATCATAGCCACCGTGTTTGTTTAAGGTCTTGAGGGTGGCCGCCAACTGCAATGGATTCCTGGGTTCTCCATGCGAATTGACTTTGCCGGCGCGAGCCAGCCCTGCACGCGTCGCAAACACGCCGATCACCTCTTGCACCGCTTGCGCGTTGGGTTGTTCAAACACATTGTGCTGCCTATACACAAGCTCGGTCTCCCCCGCGTTCCAGGGATGAATGTGTGTCTGGCGTGGATGGACGATAATCGTATCCCCGGCGCTTGCCGTTTCCTGAACGCCATCAAGTTTATAAAATGCGTCGCCCGCAATGATCTCAAAGGTCTCGGTCCAGGTAAGATGCAGGTGTTCGGGAATCTCTGGCGGGGCATGAGGGATGCAGTGATGCTCTAGCAGCCAGCCATTCCCGTTTGTCTCAGCATCGCTCTTGAGTACGATGGTGCGTCCCTTCGTGAGCGGATTTTCAATAGTAAAGCCAGCTTGGATCATCGTCTCATCTCTCTCTGGCATCGCCGGAATTCGACTGCAAATTGCAGAAAGGTAGTGTTCAACACGCTCGATATGGCCCCCATAGATGTTGAAAAGATACCACAACATGCCGACACCTGCCTCTTGAACGCCTGTGCGGTGACGACATGAATCGATTTAGACATCAATCACGCCAGAAGACGTGACC
>JBBDIO010000317.1:0-4426 GCA_040880365.1 Litorilinea sp. | reverse complement strand
TGTGCGGTGACGACATGAATCGATTTAGACATCAATCACGCCAGAAGACGTGACCTACGAAAGATGCACAATTCAAGTTTACAGAACAATCACTTTCAACAGGACGACAATCTCGCAGAAGAAGAAATGACTACGGCAACCGGACCAACCACAACCAACCCACCCGCATCGGCACGCGCGTCGGCCTCGGCAGCAGCGTCCGTACCGGCATCTGCAACCAACAAACCGTGGGTCGCCCTCTATGAAAAAGGCGTGCCCGCGCACATCGATATTCCGGCCATCCGGGTGCCGCAGATTTTGCGCGACGCCGCGGCCACCTATCCCGACCATGTGGCAATCCGCATGGTGCTGCGCTATCTGCCCCTGGGGTTCAAAGTGGGCGCCACGCTCACCTATCGCCAACTGGAGGCGCAGAGCAATCGCTTTGCCCACGGCCTCCTGCGCCAGGGCGTGCAACCGGGGGATCGCGTCGCGCTCATGTTGCCCAATATCCCCCAGTTTGTAGTGGCGTTCTATGGCATCATCAAAGCGGGCGCGATTGTGGTCAATGTGAACCCCACCTATACCCCGCGCGAATTGCAGATCCAGTTGGCCGATAGCGGCGCAACGACCATCGTGCTGCTCAGTGGCATATATAGCGGCCTGGCGTCGATCCAGGCCCAGACCGCAGTGCGCAACGTCATTATCACCGACCTGACCGATACCCTGAGCTGGCTCTTTCGCCGGTCCGCGTCGGCCCAAGTACGCGCGCGTGGGTTGATGGCCGATGTGCCCGCAGGGCCGGACATTTTTCGCTTTCACCAGCTCTTGCAAGGCGCGCCTGCCACCCCACTACCTGCCTCACTGTCGCCGGCCCAGGGCGAACTGGATGACCCGGTGGTCTTTCAATATACCGGCGGCACAACCGGCACGCCCAAAGCCGCCATGCTCACCCATCGCAATCTGGTGAGCAATGCCTGGCAGGTGCGCGCCTGGTTTCAGAATATTACCCCCGGCGCAGAGCGCGTGCTGGCGTCGCTGCCGTTCTTTCATGTCTATGGCATGACCGCATGTATGCTCTATACCCTTTCCATTGGCGGTGAGCTTTGTCTCATGCCCGACCCGCGCGACACCGAACATGTCATGCGCGTGGTGCAGGCACAAAAAGTCACGCTCTTTCCCGGCGTGCCCGCCATGTACAACGCGGTAGTGAACCACCCAAAGCTGGGTGACTACGATCTGTCTTCGGTGCGCGCCTGTCTCAGCGGCGGCGCGGCCCTGCCCGTTGAAGTTGCCAATCGCTTTGAAGCCCTCACCGGCGGCAAACTGGTAGAAGGCTACGGGCTTACCGAATGTTCGCCGATTGCCATGGGCAACCCGCTCAATGGCGTGCGCCGCCTGGGCGCGGTTGGCTTTCCCTTTCCCAATACAATGGTGCGCATTGTGAGCCTGTCGCCCGATGCGCAGGGACAATTTGCACCCCTCCCTACGGGCGAAGAGGGCGAAATTGTGGTCTATGGGCCGCAGGTGATGAAGGGATATTGGCAACGCCCCGAAGAAACGGCACAAACGCTCGATGCCGAGGGCGGACTCCGCACCGGCGACATTGGGCGCATGGATGAAGCGGGCTATTTTTATATCGTGGATCGCAAAAAAGATCTCATCGTTGCCAGCGGCTATAAAATTGTGCCGCGCGAGGTGGAGGAAGTGTTGTTCATGCACCCCGATGTGATCGACGCCGCGGTGGTCGGTGTGCCCGACGCGCGCCGGGGCGAAGCGGTGAAGGCCTTTGTGGTGGTGCGCCCCGACGCGACAGCGAGCGCCGAAGAGCTGCGCGCCTTTTGCAAAGAAAATCTTGCGCCCTACAAGGTCCCCGAAATCAACTTTCGTACAGAGTTACCCAAAACCCAGGTGGGCAAGGTTCTGCGGCGTGTGCTGGTAGAAGAGGAAATCGCCAGACAGCACGCCGCCGCGGCCGCGTCGAACACGGACGTCTGACGCCCGCCGCTTCACTACAACGCATACCCCAGCGCATACCAGAGCGCATAGACCAGATGGACAAAGGCAAGCAGCAAAAAGCCCCCGGCAATCAGCCAGTCACCCGGTCGCCTTCCCAGATAAAACTGCGCGCCACTGCGCAAAATCCACCAGCCCGCAATCCACAACAAAAGCCACTTGCTCGCGGGATGGTCGAGCCATGCCCCGGCAAAAAGATCCAACAGGCCAATCCCCACCAGCGCATAGCTGGCGGCATGGTTCATGACCCAGGCAATGCCGTGTACGTCGCTGCGCAGCGTAGCATAGCGAATTGGCCCCAGCCGAAAGGGGCGAATGGTCGTCCCTGCGCGGGGAATAGCGTGGGCAAAATCGAGCAGAATGGGAAACCAGAAATGGATGATGCCCAACGTCACCGTAAACAGACCCGCAACTGTGAGAGGCCAATAGATTGTCACGCGTTTTCCTTCGCAAAATTCCGCCAACCACCCCACCCTGCACCATACTCAGCTGGAATCTTTGGGATGCAGATGCCTGCGCCAAACCAGACCGGCGATGCCCATCACCGCACCAATCCCCAGCCCGATTACCACATCGCTGAGATAGTGGATGCGCAGGCGCACACGCGTCCAGCAGACCAGCAGCGCCAGCAAACTCGTAAACCAGCCCGCCACGTTCCCATAGCGCCAGGCCCAGACGGCCAACACCCCCATGCGTGCCGCGTGTCCACTGGGAAAGCTGAATTGATCCGGCCCGCCGCCATAGAGCAGACGATCCGAATCGGGGCGCGGGCGTTGCACGGTGTGTTTCAAAATCATTACCAGCGTCGTATTTGCCAGCAACGTCAGCAGCCAGCCCGCCAGCCGCACACGTCCGGCGGTCAGCCACGGAGGATTGCCGCGCCAACCAGGCACAGCGCCGTCTGTGGGCCGCGCCCGACGCCATAACAGCCCGGCTACCAGCCACCACACCCAGCTATCGCCCAGATGCGAAAGCACGCGCGCCGCCCAATATTCCTGCGCATGGGTATCCAGAGGGTTGTCGGGCAACGCCACGCCCATGCTCCAGCGGCGATCCAGCCGGGTCGCCTGTTGAAAGCGCATATGCAGACGCCCGCGGCGCGATACGGAGATATTATGCTCGGTCATTTCACAGCGCTTTCGGAGGGTCGGCGAGATACATTTCTACCAGCGCCAGCTGCGAGGGCTTGTCCACATCCATGCCGGTTTCGGCAAACGGCAGAGGCACTGCCGCGGCTTCAATGCGAATCCGCCGCCGGACAAAACCCAATACATCGCGCAGCGCCAACCGGCGCAACAGAAATTTCAACAGCAGCCCGGGACCCAATAGTTGCACCTGGCGCAGCGTGCTTTTGCGCCGGGAAATAATATCCGCATAGATTTCCTGGCGCTGGAGCGCCGCGCTGATGCGTGTCAACAGCAATTCGCCATTGCAAAAACGCCCCTCGCGCAGGGGCACATAGGTGCGCGTACTCTGGGGGAAAGTCTGCTCCATCACCTGCTTTTCCACCACCGACATATAGAGATCTTTGTCCAGGGGCGCGCAGGCATTCACAAACCATTCCACATGGCGGGGTTGCAGCAAAGGCACATCTGCCGATATTAAAAACACATGCCGGCTGTGATCCTGGCGTGCGCCCAAAAATTCAAACGCAGCAATCAGATTATGGTAGATGGATCCCTGGTTGGGGATGAAGTGAAGTTCCTGCGCATCCGCATCTGCCCTAGCGGACGCATCATCCCCAGGAGCTGCGGGCAGGGGGTTCGCTTCGAAGCCCACCACCACGCAGCGTGCGATCACCGGCGTCGCGGCCAGCGCATCCAGCACCCGTGCCAGCATAGGACGTCCCCCCACCGGAATCAGCACCTTGTGCGGCTCGCTGTGCGTTGCCACAAAGGCATGGGGGCGTTCGGGATCATAACCGGCTAATATAATTGCATCAAAACGTTCTTGCATGTGCCTCCGGGTCACTTGTGCGCGTCCTGGTATACCCCAGTTTGATTCAAGGTTATTCATGCAGGCCGGTCTCGGCGCAGACGCCGCGCCCAGCCGCCAGGTTGACGTCCAAAAACAGACCTTCCCGGACGCTGCACGCGACCGGGAAGGCAAACAATCTGATTTTCCACATATGTGCGTTGCGTGATATGTGCGTTGCGTGATATGTGCGTTGCGTCAACCGCCACACCCAGAAGTTGGCTAGTCGCGTGTGCGGTCGATTGCCAGACGCAGGTTAAATTCTTCTGCCATCAACTGCTCGCTGCGGCTTTCCAGGCGTGCAATTGCTCGCGCCGCCATCGATTCGGTCATCGGTTCGCCTACTTGCTGTCGCAACCGTTCCAGTTCGCGCTGCGCACGTTCCAGTTCCTGGCGCACTGTCTGCTTACGGGCAATCAGGGTGGCACGGTCGCTCACCTGCGCCCACTCCCCGGGG
>JBBDIO010000316.1:0-9690 GCA_040880365.1 Litorilinea sp. | reverse complement strand
CATATCGATATCCCTGTGCCAAAACCGGGACGCGCGACATGGACAGTAGGGCCGGAGTCGTTGCGTGGGCCATATGGCCTGTGTCGAATATATCCGTAGATATATCCTCACAGGAAAAACTGCATTGTTTTATTGCGTAAACACTGTCGTCTTGGTGAGGTTGGTTAAAACAGAGACGCGGCCCAAAGGTCGCGCATACAGCAAAATCTGCGGCTGGGATGAACTAGCCAGGTTCATGTCGGCGATTTTGTTGTTTTCGTAAACTAACCTGCGGGGATGGTACACTGATTTATAGGGTTTGTCAAACGCCTTCGCGAAGTGTTCAGGTAACTAAGCACTCAATATCGGCAGCTATGCGTGTGCGCATAGTCAACTCGACTGCATCCCCAGATAGGCTGCGCGCCGCAAGGCTGAACTACTTCATGCATCAGGGGGGATGACCCGGCACGGCTTTGCGGCGTGAATTTGCAAAGCCGTGCCGGGCTGTGTCTAGTGTGCCTGGGCAATCAGCCCGTCGATTTGCGTGCGCATGGAGGCCGTTTCATCGGCAGAAAGCGCGCCGGCTTCCATCTCGCAGGTGAAGGTTGCGCCCGCCTCTAAAATTTTAATATTGCCCTTGGCTTTTTCCGCGATATAGCCTTCGGGTTCGGCGGTGGCAGGCAGCACAATGCCCAGCGCATCCTGATCCGGCGTGCGGCAGATCCAGCGCACGCCCGTATCCAACTGCGCGGGGCGATGGCAGATATAGTCCGCCTGACCGTTGGGGTGGACTTGCAGACTGTGTGCCCAGCCGTCGGCGTCGGCCAGATAATCAATGGCAAAGACGACTTCGGGATCGAAGGCCAGATCTGGCGCGAGGATGTGGTGACGCGCCGGATTGTGGGTCAGTTCTTCAAGGAATTCGGCAAAGCCGGGGCCGGGCTGCACATGGGAAGGCATGCTCTGGCGCACGCGCACATGCTCGGCGGTGCTCCGTGCGCTGTAGACCAGCTCGCCGTTGTCTACCGGGCGGAAATTGACATGCGCCAGGTACATCAGTTCCATAGGAGTGCGCTTGAGGTTGTGGATGGTGAGGCTGATGACGCAGCGGTTTTCGCCAACATAGAGCTTCACCAGCGGTTGGGCCAGATAGTTGTGATTGAACGCCACAGTGTGCTGATATTCACCGCTGAGACCGATATAGGGACCCCGTTCATCTTTGCCCAAAATCACATAGGCGGTCTGGAAGGACGCGTTGGGCAGTTCACCATGCAGGGGGTGGGTATCTTCGGGGCCGGGTACACCCATGGTGGTTGCGCCGCAATGGAGCAGAAAACCGCCATAGGTTTCCAGATAGTTTTGGGTGGCGCGCGGTTCGCGGAACATGGATTTCATGGTGAGGTTGCGCCCACCAAATTCCGCCGCCCAGATCTGCTGTCCCTGAAAAGGCAGCATGATGAGACTGCCTTTGTCGTTGCGCAGGCGCAGGGCCGCGACGCCGCTGGAATAGGTGAAGGTGGTGGCCGAGAGCACGCCATGTTCGATAAACGTCTCTTCGCACGCCCCAAAGTGGCGTGGGTGCAGGTGGATGGTCGTCGGATTATTGGGCATGATGAATCCTGTGGGTGTATGGGTAATATTTTTATTTATACAGTCTAGACGAACTCAGGCTTGTTCAATTCGGCTAAATCTTGGTGAACCATGTCGGGTCAATCTCTACTTCCTCATGTTCTACCTTTCGGGTTCGTACACCAAGCCCAAATTCCTTCAGTTTAGCGGTTAGTAAATCGCCATCAATTAGATCTATTGCTGGTGCGCCATCGCGGGTAGCCTCTTTCATTGCATCGCGTGTGAAATGACCGGTTGTGATGAGCAGACCTTTGTCGGCTCGGCCCACCATCGCGCCCCGAAAGTCGCGCACCTGCCCCGCAGTAACAGGACCCGTGTAGCGTTTACACTGAAAGATCACATGAAAACTTAAAAATCCGCCCAATCGCATAATGCCTTTGCCGTCGATTCCGCCATCGCCAGTTTGACCGGTTACTTCCACTTGAATGAAGCCAGCTTCACGTAGCAGGCGTTGGGTTAACCTTTCAAATGCGCTGGGGTCCATGTTGCGCACCGCCTGGAGGAGTAAATCTTGCCAAACGATTTCTTCGGTAATTTCCTCTTCTTCAGCAATTACCTCTAGTCCATCATTCACAGTTGTGGAAGATTTTTCTGTAGTTCGCTGCTTCAGCTCATCGCGGACGAAACGAACTACCTGCACAGGATCAACATCGTGTACACCTTGTCCCTGTGCGGTGAGTGCCCATACACCGCGTTCAGAATTTTCGAGCAAGCCATAGCTTTTCAGATAGGTTCTGGCCCACGCTAATCGATATTCAACTTTTGTTTGTGAACCGCGGTTCGGATTATGAGGGACTTCCAGAACTTCATCGGATAGGTGTAGGATTTCGCTAACTTTGCGATAGATTTCGTCAATTGTGCCCGAACCGCCCAATGCATGAAGCGCGTGCAGCGTCGGGTTTAGCAATTGGTGGAAGACGGGCATTGTATTCATTGCGAGCAGGGTCTCAATTCCGTTGGGGTATTTGGTTTTCAAGATTTTAATCCCACTGCCAGAACCAATAGGCAAGGCCGCGGTAGGGTCGCCAGTTTTCAAAGGCGGCGTAGACTTCTTTGGCGCCGATGCGTTCGCCGTTGTGCCACATCTGCCCCACGCTTTTCACCGCCGCGGTATCGACCGGCACAAAATCATAGTGCCCCAGCAGCAGGAGCATATTGGCGGCAGCATAGTCGCCCACGCCCTTGATACTCAGGAGAAATTTGCGCACTTCTTCGGTAGAGAGGGCAGGGTCTTTCAGCGTTTCCAGATCCAGCGTGCCCGTGGCAACTGCCTGGGCGAGCGCCACAATATAGGGCGCGCGATAGCCGACTTTGACGGTGGCGCGCAGTTCGTCGGGATCCACTGCCGCCAGGCGCGCCGGTTCGGGGAAGGCGTGGCGTGCCGCGCCATCGGCGGGGTCAGCATGGGCGGGGTCAGCATCGGTCGCGGCGGGGCCATAGGTGTTGACCAGCGTTTCGTTCATGCGCCGGGTGCCCGACCAGGTGGTGTTGGTGGTGAGAATGGTCTTGACCAGATCTTCATAGACCGTGGGCGCGCGCAGCAAACGCCCCTTGGCGCCCGCTTCCATGTGGGCCAGACGCGGCTCGCCCCGCGCATGGGCATAAAAGGGGCGCAGATCCAGATCTAACCCCACCATCCACGCTGCGGCCTGTTGCAGTTCTTTGCTTTCTGCTGCGTTTAGCTTAGCCGCGTTCAGCTTCGTGGTCGTGGTGACCTCGATGCCTTGTTCTACCGGGGCCACGCGACAGGTAATCACGCGTCCGCTGCTTGCCAACCGGAGCGTATAGTCGAAGCCGGGGCGGTCGGGCGGCTGGATAAACGGGTGCAGCTGGATCCAGCCGTGGGCATCGATCACCGCATCCAGCGCAAAGGGCGATTCCGTTTTGAGTGTCCAGGACATGGGGCATGCTCCGGTTGATGCGCGGCCACGCGCCTAGATTTCGGGATAGACCTGGGTCACGATGGGCAATTGTTCGCCGCGCAAGGAATGGAGAAAGTTGATCTCCTGGCGTCCGGGGGCAAAACGATAGCGATACCAGAGATTGCTGACCCGGTCGTAGACGAAAAAAGTGCCGTCGGTGATGTCTTTGAACACTTCGCTGTCGAACTTTTCGCCCAGAGCCTGGAGCGAATCAAAGGATTTGATGATCATGGATTGCCTGGTTGTGTGCAAGTGGGTTGGAATGTGGCGCGGCGGATATGCCAGCCATCTTACCCGCGGCGTGGCGCGCCTGTCAACCGGATTGGCGGTTGCCCGCGCCCTAACGCGTGGCCCAACTTGCGTCCTCATCTGTGCCGGGCGGCGTGTGATAGAATGAAGCAGCTTTCCGGGGCCAACCCTGCCGACGCGCAGCATCCGGCCCGATAATCAGCGAATCACTCAGTGAATCATACAGCGAAATATGAGGCTGCCCGTGCAAATACCCCTTTCCATTCAGATTAACGGCGCGCCCCAGGCCGTCGAAATTGATCCTGAACGCACTTTGCTCAGTGTGTTGCGCGATGACCTGGGTCTGACCGGGGCCAAATATGGCTGCGGCGAAGGCAAATGCGGCGCGTGTACGGTGCTCATGGATGGCGAGCCGGTGCAGGCGTGCAGCGTCAGCGCGGGGGCGGCCGCGGGCAGCCACCTCACGACTATCGAAGGGCTGGCGCAGGGAGGACAATTGCACCCTGTTCAGGCGGCGTTTGTGGCCGAAGGTGCGCTGCAATGCGGCTATTGCACACCGGGCATGATCCTATCGGCGGCGGCCCTGCTGGAAACCAATCCCCAGCCCACCGACCAGGAAATCCTGCGCGCCATGCAGGATAATATCTGCCGCTGTGGTTCCTATCCGCGCATTCTGGCGGCGATTCGCCGGGCCATCACCGCAAGCGCGTCAGGTGAAGGCGCGTCAGATGAAGGCGGGATAGATGGGGGCGTGCACACACTGCCTGCCGACGTGCCGGTGCCCGCGCGTTCGATCCAGGCCGGTGATCCGCTGCCTGTCGCTCCCGATTCCTCTGCGCCCGATCCCACAGTGACCGAGGGGCTGTTTATTGCCTATCCTTGCCCCGATCTGGTGGCGGCGGTTTATGGTGAAAGTCCCGCGCCCGACCCCGCTACGCGCGCACTGACTGCCATTGGTCCGTGGGTGCATATCGACGCCGACGGCGCGATTACGGCCTATGTGGGCAAGGCCGAAGTGGGGCAGAACCTGCGTACCACGCTGGCGCAGATTGTGGCCGAAGAGTTGCGCGTGGCCGCGGCGGATGTGCGCATTGTGTTGGGCGATACGGGGCGCACGCCCTTTGATCTGGGCACGTTTGGCTCGCGCACCACGCCCATCACCGGCGCACAACTTTGGCGCACGGGCGCGACCGCGCGCAATCTGTTGCTGGATCTGGCCGCAGCAACCTGGAATGTGGACCGCGATGGGCTGACTGTGGAGAACGGCGCGATACGCGATTCTGCAACCGGGCGCAGCGCGTCGTTTGGCGATTTGGCCCGCGACCGGCAACTTCTGCATCTCGTCGAGGTGGTCGATCTAGATGCAGATTCTGACGCCGATTCGGATGCAGACGCGCAGCCTTCTGCGGGGATGGCCGCGAGTGTGCCCACTGCGCAGAGTGTATGGCGCGTGGCGGGACAGCCTGCGCCGCGCGTAGATGCGCACTGTTTTGTCACCGGCGCGCATCGCTTCGCGTCGGATCAACGACTGCCAAATCTGCTGCACGGGAAGATTCTGCGCCCGCCCGCGTTTCATGCCACACTGGAAAGTCTGGACACGCGCGACGCCGAAGCGATGGACGGCGTGACCGTGGTGCATACGGATGACTTCGTGGGCGTGACCGCGCCCGATGAGCTGACTGCCCAGCGCGCGCTGGATGCGATTCGCGCGCGCTGGCGCACTACGTTGCAGGTTTCCCAGCCCGAACTATTTGAGTATCTCAAGGCCAATCCGCTGGAATTGGAAGGGCGGCGCGGGCCTTATCTGGCGGTGGAAGGTTCGGTGGCGACGGCCCTGGATAGTGCGCATCTGGCCCATACGCAGAGCTATACGGTCGACTATATTGCGCACACGCCGCTGGAGCCGCGCGCCGCGCTGGCACAGTGGACCGACGCGGGATCGAACGACGGACAGGACGCGAGATTAACGGTCTGGACGGGGACGCAGCGTCCCTATGGCGTGCGTGCCGAGCTGGCCGCGGCGTTTGAATTGCCCGAAAGTCAGATTCGGGTGATTGTGCCCGATACGGGCGCGGGCTATGGCGGCAAACATTTGGGCGATGCGGCCATTGAAGCGGTGCGTTTGGCAAAGGCCGCCGGGCAGCCGGTCAAAGTTGTGTGGACCCGGCAAGAGGAGTTCACCTGGGCCTATTTCCGTCCGGCAGGGCTGATCGAAATCACGACCGGGGTAGACGCCGAGGGGCATGTGTCCGCGCTGGAATTGCACAATTATAATTCGGGCGCGGCGGGCATCGAGTGTCTGTATGATATTCCCAACCGCCACATCGAATATCATCCTGCCGATGCTCCCCTGCGCCAGGGCGCGTATCGTTCGCTGTCGGCGACTTCCAATCACTTCGCCCGCGAGACGCATCTGGATGAGCTGGCGCACGCGCTGGGACTGGATCCGCTGGAATTGCGTTTGCGCAACCTTTCGCACCCGCGCCTGCTGGCGGTTTTCCGCGCCGCGGCAGAGCGTTTTGGCTGGGGACAGGCAACACCCGCGGCGCAGCATGGCTTTGGCATTGCCGGGGGCTTCGACAAAGGTTCATATACTGCCGCCTGTGTAGAAGTCGTGGTCAACCCTGCCAACCGCCAGGTGAAAGTGGTGCGCGTGGTGCAAGCCTATGACTGTGGGCCGGTGATCAACCCCGATACCGTGCGCAGTCAGGTCGAAGGCGCAATTTTGCAAGGGTTGGGCGGCGCGCTCTTTGAAAGCGTGAAATTTGCGAATGGCCGGATTCTGAACCCCAGCTTTAGCGGCTATCGGGTGCCCCGCTTTGCCGATATGCCGACAATTGAGACGGTGTTAATCGATAATCGCGAAGTCGCGGCGGTGGGCGCAGGCGAAACACCCATCATCGCGATTGCGCCGGCGATTGGCAACGCCATTTTTCAGGCGACCGGTGTGCGTCTGCGCGCCATGCCGCTGGCGCCGCGCGGTGTGCCTATGGATGTGCCTCTGCCCGCCACAGATGCGCCCACAGATGCGGCCTGAACATCTGTGATATACTACCGGCACTGTGTACATGCTGCGTATTATTCCGTAGGTTATTTTGTGGGTATCACTGCCTCACACGCGACCATTTTGTACGCACTCAAATTCGCAATTTAGAAGGGGAAATGTATGTCCGATCAATCGACCAATGGGGAATCTCACGGCGAATCTCACGGCGAACCCGATGCCGCGGCTCTGAACGGGGAACTGGAGAACGGGGAGCTGGAAAATGGTCTACGTGGTTTTGAAGCGGTGGGCCAGTTTTTGGAGGCCGACGGCTGGCATCCACAGCGTATCGAGGATAACTATGTGTATCGCGTCTATTTTGCCGGGCAGAATGGCGAATTGGCTTGCTTTGCCCAGCTGCGGGTCGATCTGGAACAGTTGCTCTTTTATGTGGTGATGCCTGTGCGCACGCCTGCCGAGCGCCGCGCGCCTATGGCCGAATTTATCACCCGCGCTAACTATGGTCTGCGCATCGGCAATTTTGAAATGGATTTTGAGGACGGCGAAGTGCGCTATAAATCCAGCGTGGATTTTGAAGGCGAAACGCTGAGCAACAACCTCATGCGCGGGGTGATCTATCCTGCTGTGCAGACGATGGATCGCTATCTGCCTGGGCTTTTGTCGGTCATCTATGGGGGCAAGACGCCCGCCGAGGCGGTTGCAGAGATTGAAGCGGGCGAACCGGGCCACGAAGAAGAATAGCGAGCCATGCCGGACGAGTGAACCATGAATAAACGTGTTGTGTTTTCCACAGATCCCGATGAGGATACGCCATCGAACCGCGAGCCGGCCTTGCCTGCCAATCCGGCGGCGCCCATCCCCACGCGGCAGCAGAATCATCCGGTGCGGGTGGGTCTCGAGCGCAAGGGGCGGCGCGGCAAAACCGTCTCAGTGATTACCGGCGTGATGAGTCCTGAACGGGGCAAACAGGCGTTGCTGAAGTTGATCAAGAACAAACTGGGCACAGGCGGCGCACTCAAGGATGATCAGTTGGAAATCCAGGGGGATCACCGGGATGCCATTGTGGGCTTGTTGAACGAACTGGGGTATCAGGCCAAAAAAGCCGGCGGATAGGCGCCGGCCTTTTAGATTCGTGTGGGGATTATCGCGTTGCGACAGATGCGCGGAATCTAGCGCAGATCCTGGCCTATACTGCTGCCGCTGGCAATGCGCTTGCGCTTGCCAAAGGCTTCGGCGGACGTGCCCGCGTGGACAACCACGTTGCGCCCCAATACCATATTTTCGGGAATGATGCTCTCTTTGCCCACCAGCGTGATGCCGGTGTTGATCACTTCGGGCTGGGCGCTGTTGGGCGTGTTGTCTTCGCCGTCGCCCAATTTGGCCCCTGCGCCAATGCGCACCCCCTTATCCACAATACACCGATCTACCACGGCCCCGGCCTCGACCACAGTGTCGTTGAGCAGAATGCTGTCGCGTACGACCGCGCCTTCGGCCACATAGACACCCGGCGAGAGCACGCTGCGCTCGACCACGCCGTCGACCCGGCAGCCATTGGAAAGCAGGTTGCCGCTGACCTGGGCGGTGGGTCCGATTTTACACGGCGCGCGCTCTTCGCTGCGCGTGTGGACCACCCACTGCGGATCGTAGAGATCCAGGGCCGGGTTTTCGGCCAAAAGCCCCATGTTGGCTTCCCAATAGGCCTGCACTGTGCCCACATCTGCCCAATAGCCGGGGAACGGGTAGGCGAAGACGTTGTAGTTGGCATCGAGCATGGCCGGCAAGACATCTTTGCCAAAATCCGCATAGTTGTTTTCGAGCAGCAGCTTCGCCAGCACCTCGCGTCGGAAAACATAGATGCCCATCGATGCCATAGTTTCGCGGGTGTGTTTGGGCTTTTCGCGAAATTCTACCAGCCGGTTTTCGTTGCCGATGGAGACGATGCCATAGCGTTCGGTTTCATAGGGGTTGACGCGGCGCACCGCGACCGTGAGATCGGCATCGGTCTGGATATGCTGGTAGATCATGGGCCGATAGTCCATGAGATAGATATGGTCGCCGGCCAGAATCAGAATATGATCCGCGTTCTGGCTCTGCAAATAGTCCAGATTGCGGCGCACGGCGTCGGCGGTCCCTTGCTGCCAATCGCCATAGGGCCCGCCCCGATAGGGTTGCAACAGGCGCACACCGCCGCTGGCCCGATCCAGATCCCAGGGCTTGCCGATGCCTATATGTTCGTTGAGGCTGCGCGGACGGTATTGGGTGAGCACTGCGACGTTGTAGATTTCGCTATTGACGCAGTTGCTCAGGGGAAAGTCGATGAGCCGAAACTTGCCACCAAAGTGGACGGCAGGCTCGGAGCGCACTTCGGTCAATACGCTGAGATTTTCGCTGGAGCCGCCCGCCATAATCATGGCGAAGATTTGGGACATGCGTTGCCTCTATTCTGTCTGTGCTCGGTGCTTTGTTCTGTGTTTTTTTTTCTGTGTTTTGACTGGCTGTAAACCGGGCTGGCTGTGCAAGGGCAATCACCTGGCGCAATGTACACCCCGCCGGACCCGCCTAAGCCAAAACCGCTTAAACGGTCTTGCCGTCGGCGACGATGCCGTCGCTGGGAAAATCGGCTTCTTCGCGTCCGCTGTTGATGAGCACGTTGCGTCCGATGGTGGCGCGGTCGGGGATATAGGTGCCCTTGCCGACCACACTGATACCGGCAAAGAGTTTATCGGGCATGTTTTCGTTGGCTTTGCTTTCGTCGCCGGTGCCCACAATCGCGCCCGCGCCAATCATGACCTGTTTGTCGATGACTACTTTGTCCAGCTGCGCGCCCGGTCCAATCCAGGTGGCGTTCATGATGATGCTGTCTTTGAT
The DNA here is from genome assembly GCA_040880365.1 of Litorilinea sp. GTDB lineage: Bacteria > Chloroflexota > Anaerolineae > Caldilineales > Caldilineaceae > JBBDIO01. The sequence continues at coordinate 39 of JBBDIO010000316.1, read as the reverse complement.
GACCGCACCGGGGCTTACATAGACGCCGGGGCTTAAGAT
>JBBDIO010000315.1:4902-9723 GCA_040880365.1 Litorilinea sp. | reverse complement strand
CGCTCTATCCAGCTGAGCTACGGGCGCGCGCTTCGATTGTAGCGTACCCAAATTTTTGTCCGCTTGGAATTTGTTTAGTTTCCGTGGTTAATGCTGAGTTTAACGCAGGTTGCATTCCTCAGGAGTTCGCAGGCGACAAAGGGCTTGGTGATGTAGTCGTCTGCGCCCACTTCAAAACCGTGCAAAATGTCGTCGATGTGGTTAAGCGCGGTCAGCAACACAATGGGCACGTTGGATTGGGCGCGAATCTGCGCACACAGGGTAAAGCCATCCGTATCGGGCAATACAATATCCAACAGGATCAGATCAATGGCGCTTTCGGCAAAACAGGCCACCGCGCGCTGACCATCCTCCGCTTCACAGACCATATGCCCGCTGCGCACCAGCGTTTCCACAATCGCCTCGCGCACAAAACTGGTATCTTCTACCACCAGGATACGCAGGGGAGACTGCGCCGGCACACGATCATCCATCTCATTCACTGTAGAATGCATTGGACTGCACTGGCTCCTCTTCCATTTGCCTGCATTCGGGCTGCCATTGCCGAGAGATATCTCAAGCAATATCAGGCAACGGTTCACACAGCCATCCCGCCACACCGATGGGGTTGTCGATGGGGTTGTCAATGGGGCAGGTCTGTGCCGAGATACAGGTATAAAAAACTGCATATGGATGAAAACTGCAATGTCTGGAGCCATGTAGAGGCATGTGCATCACCCATACACAAACGATACGAACGATCCAAACTAACGATCTATCCGGCATCTTTATGCCGCGATATCTATTCAGCCATGCCGGTGCGCCGATGATAGACCAGGCGCTGGAGATGGCATACTGCAATCGCCACGCCATCGGCCGCGTCATCGGGGCGCGGGACTTCCGGCAGATCCAGCAAACGTTGCACCATTTCCTGCACCTGCCGCTTTTCGGCATTGCCATAGCCGGCAATCGCCTGTTTCACTTCGGCAGGCGTATATTCGGCCACGTCAATCGACTTTTGGGCGGCAGCCAGCAGCACTGCGCCCCGGGCCTGGCCCACCGAAATGGCCGTTGTCACATTGCGCCCAAAAAAGAGCTTTTCCACCGCCACCGAATCGGGGCGAAACTCGTCCAGCAGATTCGAAATATCCCTATGGATCTCCAACAAGCGCAAATGCATGGGCGTGTCGGCTGCGGTGCTGATCACACCGCACGCCAACAGACTAAAATCGCCCTGCACTGTCATGCCCACCACCCCATAGCCCGTGGAAGCCGTGCCCGGATCGATGCCGATTGCCACACTTTCCAGGGGCGGAGACTGCGCGCCTGGCGCACCCGGAGCAGCTGCGTGCGCCGGTCGAGCTTTAGGCAAACTGCGCCACCAGTTCGTCGGTCAGTTCCAGATTGTGATAGACGTTGTTCACATCGTCCAGATCTTCCAGCGCATCGACCAAGGTCAAAACGCTGCCCGCTTCGTCCGCGGTCAGTTCCAGGGTGGTATTGGGCTTCATAATCAGATTCGATTCGGTGGCCTCATAGCCCGCATCAGTCAGAGACTGGCTCACCTGCGCCAGATCGGCCCGCCCCGTAAACACTTCTACCGCGTCGTCGCTCACAACCACGTCTTCCGCGCCATCTTCCAGGGCCGCCATGAAGATCTCTTCCGAGTCATAGCCCTTGGATTCGCCATCGTTATCGACCAGCGGAATCAGAATATAGCCGGTTTCGGTAAACTGCCATGCCACCGAGCCGGGTTCGCCCATATTGCCATTGGCGCGGGTAAAGGCCCGACGCACGTCGGAGATGGTGCGGTTGCGGTTGTCGGTCAGACACTGCACCAGCACCGCCACCCCGTTGGGACCATAGCCTTCGTAGGTCACTTCTTCGATGGTGTCGGCCCCGTCCTTGTCCAGACCAGCCCCCCGGCGCACCGCCCGTTCGATGTTATCTTTGGGCATATTTTCGGCGCGGGCGCGTTCCACGGCCAAACGCAATGCGAAGTTCGTGGTCGGATCTGCGCCATTGCGCGCTGCAATCTGAATCTCGCGCGCCAACCGGGTAAAAACCTTGCCGCGTGCGGCGTCGTTGGCGCCCTTCTTCCGTTTAATTGTAGACCATTTAGAATGTCCAGACATTGTACTTTTGTTCCTTTACTTCCTGCTTTAACCTATCATCCTCAAGCCGAAACCGCCTTGCCGACAGTTCCCGCATCTATACTGCGTCATAACGTCACAGATTGCCGTCACAGATTGCCGCCACAGACTGCCGCAGGCGGCTACGACTGCTGTGAAAGATTTATTCCGAAACCTGTTGCGCAGAAACCGACGCGTTCGCACGAGCCGCACCATCCGCGGGCGTATCACGCACTGCGTCTGGGGGCACCGCTTGCTGGGCAATCGCCGCTTTCACCAGCCCCAAAAACAAGGGATGTGGGCGGGTGGGGCGGCTCTTGAATTCGGGGTGGAACTGGCTGCCCACCATATACGGATGATTCGCCAGCTCGGAAATTTCAACCAGACGGCCATCGGGTGAAAGCCCGCTGAAAACCATGCCGCCCTCTTCCAGCGTAGTCCGATACGAATTATTAAATTCGAAGCGGTGGCGGTGGCGCTCGTGGATAATCTCGCCAAAGCCCAACGCACCATAGGCCCGGGCCGCGTGGGTATCGGGTTTCAGCGTGCAGGGATAGATCCCCAGGCGCATAGTGCCACCCATATCGGCAATGTCGCGCTGGTCGGGCATGAGATCGATGATGGGGTACTCGGTGGCAATATCGAATTCGGTGCTATTGGGTTCATCACTGGCAAAGAGGTGGCGCGCCAGCTCGATACACATAACCTGCATTCCCAGACAAAGCCCCAGATAGGGCACATTGTGTTCGCGGGCAAACCGCGCCGCCACAATCTTGCCTTCGATGCCCCGATAGCCAAAGCCGCCCGGCACCACGATTCCATCGACCGTGCCCAGCAGGTGCAGATTGCGTCCCTTTTCCAAATCCTCCGAGCTAATCCACTCGATTTCCACCTGACGCCCTGCCGCCAATCCGGCATGGATCAGCGACTCGCGCACGCTCATATAGGCGTCTTCCAGCTCGACATATTTGCCCACAATGCCAATGCGCAAACCCGGCTTTTCGCGCCGCACATCTTCGACCAGGCGCGTCCATTCGGCCAGCCCTTCGCTCGCGTCGCGGGTCTCCGGCAGGCGCAATTGATTGACAATCCAGTTGCCCAGCCCCACTTGTTCCAAAATCAGGGGCACATCATAAATGGAATCGGAGGTCACCAACGGCACGACCGCTTCCTGTTCGGTATCACAGAACAACGCCACCTTGTTCAACACATCGTTTTCGACCGCGTGGTCGCTGCGCAGCACAATCACATCGGGCTGAATGCCGATGCTGCGCAATTCGCGCACACTGTGCTGGGTGGGTTTGGTTTTCAATTCTTTGCTGGCAACCAGATAGGGCAGCCACGTCACATGCACATAGAGTGTATTGCGGCGTCCCACATCCTTGCGCATCTGGCGGATGGCTTCCAGAAAGGGTAGGCCCTCGATATCGCCCACCGTGCCGCCAATCTCGACCAGGACCACATCGGGATTGACCGTGCGCGCCACCAGGGCAATGCGCCGCTTGATCTCGTTCGTTACATGCGGAATCACCTGAATCGTACCGCCCAGATAATCGCCCCGGCGCTCCTGGTTGAGCACATAATTATAGATCTGCCCGCTGGTCACATTGCTCAGCTTGCTCAGATTTTCATCTACAAATCGTTCATAATGGCCCAGATCCAGATCGGTTTCGGCGCCATCTTCGGTCACAAAAACTTCGCCATGCTGATAGGGAGACATGGTGCCGGGATCCACATTCAAATACGGATCCAGCTTCATGGTCGCCACCCGCAGACCGCGCGCTTTGAGAATCCGGCCCAACGACGCAACGGTCACGCCCTTGCCCAATCCCGAAAGCACACCCCCGGTTACAAAAATGTATTTGCTCATCATTTGATTACTTGTCACTCCGACACCAAGTCCTTTTTTTCTTAGGCTAGTATAGCACGGGTGGTCAATATTTTCAGAGTTGCGGCGACAGCCACAAGTTGAATCGACGCCTGCCTGTGTTCGCGAGCTGCGACAGATTTTTGCCGCGCGTCTGTGACCCGCCTGGGCCGACAGTTTGATTCCCGGCGCAGGTTGGGGTAGCTTTAGCCTGTTGGTTACAGATTGAAGACAGGTTCACACCAGATTCACACAGGGACAGAGATATGAGTACACCGGATCAAGATGAAATTCTGGCGCGGCTGTGGCAAAAGCTGGAGGCCGCGCCCGCGTGTTGGCTCAGCAGCGTGCGCCCCGATGGCCGCGCCCACACTGCGCCCATTTGGCATGTGTGGCACGCACACACCATCTATGTGGTGACCCAGGCGCAATCGGTGCGCGCCCACAATATCGCCCATAACCCGGCAGTCACCGTCGCCCTGCCCGACCCCATGAACGTGTTCATCGTGGAAGGGGTCGCCCACCCCACGCCCTATGCCCGCGACGCGCTGCGCCCCCTGTTTCAGAACAAATATGAATGGGACATTGGCAGTGAAAAAGCCTATGGGCTAATTCTGGGCATCGCCCCGCGCAAAGCGCTGGCCTGGGGCGATCACGGCGAAGGTCGCTGGCACTTTGACCTTGCCGCGCCCGGCGGTGACGCATGACACAGTCGCTCCGCCCCACCTGGCTGGAAATCGACCTGGGCCGGATTACCCGCAATTTGGCCCAACTGCGCGCCCTCATCGGGCCAAATTGCCGGCTGGCTGCCGTGGTCAAGGCCAATGCCTATGGGCATGGCGT
>JBBDIO010000315.1:0-4892 GCA_040880365.1 Litorilinea sp. | reverse complement strand
TCGTGGCAGTGGCGCACGCCTGTCGCCAGGGCGGGGCCGATTATTTCGCAGTCGCCACGCTCACCGAGGCCCTGGAACTGCGCGCCGCCGATTTCGACGCGCCGATTCTGGTGCTGGGCTATACGCCCAACCGCCACGCCGCCACGCTGGTCCAGGCACGCATCACCGCCACACTCTATGACACAGAGGGCATCCAGACACTGCACGCCGCGGCCCAGGCCGCCAACACGGTCGCCCGCGCCCATATCAAGGTGAATACCGGCATGAACCGTCTGGGCGTGCGTCCGGCAGATGCGCCCGCGCTGCTGGCTGCCGCGCAGGCGCTGCCCCATGTAGAAATCGAAGGCATCTTCACCCACTTTGCCACCGCCGACACCGATCTGGACTTCGCGCGCCTCCAGTTTGACGCATTTGCAGACCTGCTCACCACCCTGGCGGCCCAGGGCTTGCGCCCCCCCATCGCCCACGCCGCCAACTCCGCCGCGACGCTGGCCCTGCCCGCCGCGCGCCTGGACATGGTGCGCTGTGGCATTGCGATCTATGGTCTGCACCCCGATGTAGATAGCGCACGCCTGCCGGCCACCTTTGAACCGGCGCTGAGCTGGAAAGCCGAACTGGCCCAGGTCTTTACCATCCAGCCGGGCGAAGCGGTGAGCTATGGCCGCGAATATGTCGCCGCCACCCCGCGCACGGCCGCGGTCATCCCTGTGGGCTATGCCGATGGCTTTCCCCGTCGCCCACGCCACTGGGAAAGCGTGCTGGTCAACGGCACACCGGCGCCGATCCTGGGGCGCGTCTGCATGGATCAGACGATCATCGACGTGAGCGCGGCGGCCGCGGTCGGCCCCGTGCGTCAGGGCGATATGGCCGTGCTCATCGGGCAACAGGGCACAGCCGAACTCAGCGCCGATACCGTCGCCGCGCGCCTGGGCACCATCAACTACGATGTGGTGAGCCGCATCCTCGCACGCGTGCCGCGCATCTATGTGGATGTAGATGGGAATGAAACAGGTGAATGGAGATAGCGCGGAAACTATGTGCCGAAACTATGTGCGGAGACTATGCACGAAAATAGCGATAGGGAGGGAACGACAACGCCGTGAAGCAGGACCCGCAGGCAAAAGCTGAATTTGTGGAAAGCCGGCTCCTGGAGCGCTATGGTCCCATCTCCTGGAAACCGGAGGGGGACCCCGTTGCCGAGCTAATTGGCACCATCCTCAGCGCCAATACCACCGGCAAAAATGCGAGCGTCGCGTTTGACGCGCTCATGACCGTCTTCGACTACGACTGGGATCGCATCCGCACCGCGCCGCCCGATGCCATCATCGACTCCATCCGCCCGGCAGGCATGTATCACCAGAAAGCGCCGCGCATCATCGCCGCGCTGGAACGCATCTACGCCGATCGAGGCGATTATTCACTGGATTATGTGGCAAAAATGGATGTGGACGCGGGGCTGGACTATCTGACCGGCTTTCCCGGTGTCGGGCACAAAACTGCGTCGATTGTGCTGCTCTTCGCTTTCAACAAGGCGACTTTTCCGGTGGATACGCACATCCAGCGCATCAGCCAGCGGCTAGGTATCAGTCGCGCCAAAGCCGACCCTACCCAGGTAACGCGCGATTGGGAACCCCTGGTCGAACCCGCACATTACTATCAGTTGCACATTCACCTCATTCGGCATGGGCGCGAAACGTGTACGGCCCGCTCGCCCAAATGCGAAATCTGCCCGTTGCAAGATGCGTGCGACTATTATCGCGGGCGCGGAGCCTGGCAGCGCTAGCCGCGCGGCATCAGGCAAAGCCCGGCCCCACCAGCGCAATCAACAGCAGCGCCACCGCGGCAAAAACCACAAATTCCACCAAAACGCGCCCGGTCAGACGCTCCAGCAAACCTTGCTGGGCAATCCCTACCAGCAAATAGAAGACCAACAGCAGCATGAGGCTGCCGGTCAGCCCCGGCAAGACCCAATAATTCAACGCCCAGGTCACCTGTCCCATAATCAGCCCCACAATCGCGCCATAGATCAGCGCAGTGCTGGAACGCGGCGTCGCCGTGCGCAGAATCTCGATTGCCAGCAACATCGCCGTCAAGGCAATCAGCGAACTGGAAAGCAGGCTGCGCGTGCGCGCCTGATAGACAAACAGAAACAAGAGCAGTGCGCTGCCATAGGCCATAGCATCCAGGATCAGGCGCGAACGGCGAAAGCCCGGTCGCCCGCGCTCCACGGTGGCATACAGGGCAAAGAACGCAAGCGCCATCAGCATACCGCTCACCACAATGATGAGCACCTGCACCAGCGCACTGGGCGCGCTGGGCAATAAGAGCGCGGCCAGCAACGCCAGCGCCATCGGCAACGCCCAGAATGACCATGTGCGCACGCCGCGCTGATGCCGTCCCTCCACAAAAACAGGGTGCACGGCCACCACGCTTTCGGCGCCCGCGCCTGCCAGCACAGCCAGAAAGAGCGCCGTCCACAGCGTGCCCGTCAGCTCTACCGTGGCAGGCGAACCAAAGGCATTGAAAGTAAAAGTCGCCTGGGGCAGTTCAAAGATCAAGCCCGCGCTCAACCCCAGCACCACCATCCAGCACGCCACACTGATGCGATCCCGATAGTCTACATCGGCGACGGCATAGCCGCGCACCATGCGATACAACGCCCGCCCCACCCGCGCGCCCACATTGCGGGCATGAACCTGCCCCGGCCCGACCAGCCAATCGCGCGTGCGCAACAACCACTCCTGGGCCAGCGCGAGATTGCCTTCGGGTTGATTGCCGCCGCTGGACACCGATGATGACCTTGACGGCGGTGATGACGATGACGGCGGTGATGACGGCGGTGACGCCGGTGGCGTGGGTGGCATCGACTCTGCACTCATAATATACTCACTCGTTTTCCTGCACCTGTCCTGCGCAACGTGCCCGCCGCCAACAGCCGGAGAAAACTTTGCAACGGGCTGATAAGCCAAAAACTCACACAAAATTCGCCCACAAACCCCACCTGCACAACGATTGCATAACCAAACAGGCGAGATTTCGTCTATGTTAGTAGCAAACAAACCAGAATGGCGGACAAAATCTGCAAAAAATCAATCCAGCCCGGTCCTACAAACGTACATCGCACCCCCGCAGCACTACACACTGCATCCAGTGCGGAAATACAATCGGGGCCGTGTGCAGCCATTCTAGAGTTGCGAAACGAGCGTGTCAAACATGCAGGCGTGTGACTATGAAAATTTTGATATCACCATCCGTGGCGAAAGTGCGCCCTATGGCGTGACCGCGCGCTATCGGGAACAGACCGCGGACGGCATATTTACCCAGGCATTGGACCAACCCGCCTGGCAAACGCGCCTGGAAGCCATGCGGCGCACACTCTATACGCCCAATCCCCAGCCGTTGCTGGAAGCGGGCCATACGCTCTTTCACGACCTTTTTCGCGACGACATCCGCGATCTGTGGGTTTCTGCGCGCACGGGGCTGGAAGAAAACCGGATCAACGGCCTGCGCCTGCGGCTGGCTCTGCAACCGCCCGCGGTCGCCGCGCTGCCCTGGGAAACGCTCTGCGACCGCCCGCGCAATACCGTGTTTGGCGTCAGCAGCCGCATTTTGCTGGTGCGGGTCGAACAGGAATATCGGCGTCTGGCCGCGCCTGCGCCGCTGGCCGTCCAGTTGCCGCTGCGCGTGCTGGTCGCCGCCCCCACCGACCCCGATGGCATCATCAACGCGGCCCACGAAATCGAAATCGTGAAGCGCATGTTGAACACGCTGGGCCGCAACCAGATTGAAATTCGCACCATGACCGGGCGGTTTTCGATTGTAGATTTGCGCCGCCGGCTGACAAAGCTGCGCCCGCAAGTGTTGCATGTGCTCACCCACGGCACCGCCAAAGGCATTCAGCTCTGGCAAAACGGACGCCCACGTCTGACCACCGCGGCTGCCTTTCGTACCACGCTGGAACGCACACCCTGGGTGCGCTTTGCCTTTCTCAATGCCTGTCTGGCCGGGCAAAGCGGCGTGGATCAACCGCTTTCGGCCCTGGGACCCCAGCTATTACAGGCCGGTGTGCCCGCGGTGCTGGCGATGCAATTTGAAATCCGCGACGATGTGGCCGCCGATTTCGCCCATTTTCTCTACGAAGCCCTACTCACCGACCCCTGCGCCGGGGCCATCGACGCCGCGGTCACCAACGCGCGCGCCGGTCTCTATGCGCTCAACGATGACCAGGTTGGCTATGTCACGCCCGTGCTGTGGCTCAATGCAGCCAACGGCGAAATCTTCAAATTCGCGCCCGATCCGACTGCGCCCGAAGCCCTCGCCGACGATATTGGGGATGAGGACGCGGAGACCGACAACCCTGACCGCGACGATTCTGGAAGCGACGATTCTGGCCGCGACGGCGAGCAGAATGGCAACGATCAGAATGGCGCAACCCCGCCGCCCGAAGCTGTCGACGCCATTGACATCGAGAGCGAAACGCGCTGGTTGCAGGAACTGGCGGATTCGGTAGCCAAGCTGCAAGTAGGTCCCGAACTGGAATTTGCCCTGACCGCGCTCCAGGCTACCTTACAAACCCTGCGCGACCTCCTGGATCGTTTGCGCAATTGGGATCATACGAGTAGAGTCCAGGCATATGTGGATCAGACGCTGGCCTATCGCCGCCACAAAGCCGAAGCCCTCCGCCTCCGCCGCAAGCTACGCGAAGCCATGTAATCCTGTGCAGAGCGTGCGCGCGCTGCTGGCCCTGGGCCGTCTGTTCCTCTATTTTTGCCTCCTGTGCGCTGTGCTTCTGGGCGCCGCCTTTCAACTCCGCCTCGCACGCTATGCCGTCGAAACCAGTGTGCCGTCTGCCAGTGTGCCGCCGGCCAGTGTGCCGCCAGCCAGTACAGCAC
>JBBDIO010000314.1:6947-9735 GCA_040880365.1 Litorilinea sp. | reverse complement strand
CCGAACGCTTTGCCGCGCATCTGCGTTTCGATCCGGCGATCACCTGGCAGGGGCATCAGTGGCGGTCGGTGCCGGGCGGCGAGTGGCGCAATTTTCACGGTTCCCAGCGCAATGAATGGGAAGTCTTTGAGTTTGTGCGCGCCAATCTGGATGACCGGGCCGCCAAGCGCGCCATCAGCATGGGTGCGCCCCAGATCATGGGCTTCAACCATCTGAGTGTGGGCTATTTGAACGTGGAGGAGATGTTCGACGCGTTTAATGGCAGCGCGCACAATCACGTTCTGGGCTTTTTCGACTTTGTGAATGCCGACGCCGGGCGGGTGCAGGCTCTGCGCGCCGGCGACTATCTGGCTTTCGCGCGTTCGTATAATGGCGCAGGACAGGCGGCCCACTATGCCGCGCTCATTCAGGATAGCGTGAACATCTTCAACCGCCTGCGCGCGGCCCCCCAATCGAACGTGGACGGTGGCTCCAAACCGCCCGCGGCGCACCTGCCTCTGCCCGAAGGCCCCGTGGGACCCGACGGCGTGCCGGTGCTGGACGCTGAACTCTACGCGGCCTGGCGGCAACATATGATTCACGGTATCCAGCAGAATGAAGCCATGTTCGGGCAGATTCTGGCTGCGTTCATGCAGCCCTATCGCACGACGATCTGGATGTATCGCAGCCTCTTTGTGGTGGGCATTGTGGCTTTCACCGCGGCGATTGTCATGTCCTATCTCACCCGCAGCCTGGAATATGCCTATGTCTTTGGCGGGCTGGGCGCAACTGCCTTTGTCTCGTTCTTCCTCAGTCGCCCCATTCGCGCCCTAGAAGAAAACCTGAATTTCATTACCTGGTTGGGTGTGATCTACAATAGTTATTGGACACGCTTGCTCTATGCCGTCAATCTGGCGACGATTCAAGACGATCTGGAAAAGATCACCGGCGATTTCGTGCGTCAGATCAAAGAGCTGATCGACAAGAACAAAGACCATCACGATGGACGGCCCGGTCTGCGTTAAACTTGGGTGATCTGGTTCGCGCGGCGAGCCGTTTAACAATCTGATATGCAACGGGATAACCGGTAATTGGCACGCGGCCAACCAGACACCGCCCGCCAATTGCCGGTTACCTTTATCTTATACCAATGTCTTCCAAACCTAACCTATGCCGGTTTCTGTAGACAGCGTCACCGACCGTGGCCCGCAGAACCGCGTTTCATGCCAGTTGCCAACAAAGAAGCAAACAGATGGCTAGCCCGCCCGAAACACAGACCAAATCCAAAGCCAAATCACAGGCTCAATCTAGGGGCACCGCCCAGCCACAGTCGCCGGTCGCGCCAACCCGCGTGCGCGATACGCCGGAGGGCACACCGCTGACCATGCGCCGCGTCGCGCAGACGTGGTGGCCTTTGGCTGCGGGCTGGTTCCTCATGACAGTGGAAATTCCCCTCATCAGCGCGGTGGTGGCGCGCACGGTGGACCCGGAGATCAACCTGGCGACGTGGGGCGTGATCTTTTCGATTGCGCTGATCCTGGCTTCGCCGGTGATGATGCTGCTCAGCGCGTCTACGGCGTTCTGTAGAGACTGGCCCTCCTATATAAAAATTCGGCGCTATACCTGGATCATCACCGGCGGACTCACCGCGCTGCACGCGCTGATCGCGTTTACGCCGCTCTACTATTTCATTGCCGAAACACTGCTCGCGACCCCGGCAGAGCTGGTGGAACCGGCGCGCATTGGTCTCATAATTATGTTGCCCTATGTGCCGTCGTTGGCCTATCGCCGGTTCAACTATGGCGTCTTGATCCGCTTTGGACATTCCAGCGCGGTGACCTTTGGGGCCATGACCCGGCTGGGGCTGGATGTGATCACCATCTCGATTATCTTTTTGCTGGGCGGGATGCCGGGCGCGTTCCTGGCGGCGACGACCTTCACGTTGAGCGTTTGCGGCGAGGCCATCTATTCGGGGCTGCGCCTGCGCCCAGTGCTGCGCGACGAGCTGCGCCAGGCCCCGCCCAACCGCGAACAGATTACCGCGCGTTCTTTTGGGGCATTTTTCATGCCGCTGGTGATGACTTCTATGCTCCAGATTTTGATCCAGCCCCTGGGCACGGCTGCGCTCAGCCGTATGCCCGATCCTATTTTGTCGCTGGCCGTCTGGCCGGTGGTCTATGGACTGATCATCATGTGGACCAGTTCGGGCATGGCGTTTACCGAAGCGGTGGTCGTCTTGCTGGATCAACCGCGCTCCACTGCGATTCTGCACAATTTCACCGTGCGTCTGGGCGCGCTCATGATTGGCCTGTTGCTCATTATGAATGCGACGCCGTTGACCGACATCTGGTTTCAGACGGTGGCCGCGCTGCCGCCCGATCTGGCACAGATTGCCGGTTGGGTGCTGTGGCTGGCGTTGCTGTTACCGGGGTTGAGCTTTTTGCAAAGCTGGTATACCGGCGCGCTGGTCACCGAACGCCACACGCGCGGCATCACCGAAGCCATGCTGGTTTCGTTGCTGGTCCATGCGGGGATTCTGGGGTTTGGGATTGTGTGGCAGGAAATTCCCGGTCTTTATATTGGGAGCATTGCACTGGTCGCCGGGCATCTGACGCGCACGCTGTGGCTGTGGTATCGCACACGCCCGGCCATGCGCCATCTGCGCGCCCGCGACGATCGCCTCTATCCCATCGGGTCGCCGACCTCGCAGCAGTAAAGCGCCAGTACAGCGCCAGCATAGCGCCGCTATCGACAGCGCGCGGCTAACCCTGGCGCAGGGTGTTCCAGGGAGCTTCGTCGCCCACTTCCA
>JBBDIO010000314.1:3843-6847 GCA_040880365.1 Litorilinea sp. | reverse complement strand
GCGCGCGGCTAACCCTGGCGCAGGGTGTTCCAGGGAGCTTCGTCGCCCACTTCCACGGTCACATAACCGTCTTCGCCCGCGCACGGTCCCAAAATTGCCATCAATTTGACTGCTTCTTGCCCCACGTTGAACGACGCGTGCACCACATCGGCCCCGATAAACACAGAATCGCCCGGACCCAGCAGCTTGTGTTCCTGCTCCAGCCACTGCTCCACTTGCCCGGCGATCACGTAGATCACTTCTTCCTGTCCCGGATGGCGATGAAAGTTATGCCCCATCCCCGGCAAGAACGTTGCTTCGAGCACGCTCAGCTGTGCGGCGCCTGTGGTCGAGGGCCGGCTTACCCAGCCGATCTCGCCCCATTCCAGTAAATCGCGTTCGAGCTGGTGGGCGGCAATAAATTTTCCATTCATGGGTATGGTTCGCTTTCTATGGTGAGTTATTTTGGTTGGTGGCGACGCGGCGAAGATGAAAATTGCTATCCGCGCAGACGCCGCAGCAGACCCAATGCCTGGGGCAGCGACTCGGTAAACAGTGCATAGGCGGGGGGATAGACGGGGAAATCCCACGCGCCGATATGCGGCTGCAACTCTGCGCCAAAGCCCTGCTTGAACTGCCATACACCCTGCATACTGTCGGCGGGGTCTTCGGGATCGGTAGGTGCGCCCCACCAGTCATAGACCGTGCAGCCCTGGGCCAGACTCCAGCGCAATGCTTCCCACTGCAAGAGATAGTTGGGCATGTCGCGGCGGCGGCGTTCGCTGCTCGCGCCATAAAAATACCACGCGCGCTTGCCATAGCGCATGAGAAAAATTCCAGCTACCGGCTCAATCTCATCGGCGTGGTGCGCCAACAACAAAGCGCCGCCTGCGGGATTATCCGGCTCGGCCTGGGCTTGCAAAAACGCGCGCCACGTCTCCAGGTAATAGCCATAGGGGCGCACCAAAAAGTCATCGCGCGCGCCGGTCTGGGCATAGAGACCATAGAAAAGCGGCAAATCTACCACCGATCCGGTGCGCACCTCGATGCCGCGCCGCTGCGCCAATCGCACGTTATAGCGCCACTTGCTTTTCATGTTCGCCAGCAAGGCGTCTTCGTCTCTGTGCGCGCCTGCATCCTGGGTGAGAAAGCTGTAGGCGGTATTTTGAAACTGGATCTGATTCGGGCTATAGCGCCAGGCCCGACGTTTGAGCGCAGTCTGCAAACGCTGGCCTGCCGGTGTATCGATGCGCACATCGGGATCGATCTTCACAAAAATGCACCCCAGGCGGCGCGCGACCTGCTCTAGCGCGGCCAACAAAGCGTCGGGATTCTCCAGCGCATCCCAGTCCGTCACGGGGCCTTTGGGCACATAGCCAATCGACCACGGCAAGCCCGGCACAAACCGCCGCCGCAGCAATTGAAACGCAGCATCGGGGCGCAACGCGCGGCCGGTGGCGGTGCGGGTCCAGGTCACCCGGTGCGCAGTCCAGCCGGTTTGCGCCTTGATTGCGCCCCATTCCCAGCTTTGCAAAACGTGGGGCGCGGCAAAGTGGGCCAGGGCGGCGCGCCAGGCGGGAGCCGCGTTTACCCCGGAGATATAGGACGGTGTGCCACCAGATGGCGTGACACTAGACGGCGCAGAATCAGACGGCTTCGGACTGGAGGAAGCAGATTCGGGCGCAGGAGGATTCGAGGGAGTGGCCGCGGGTGTAGTGGACGGGCGCAAAGGGGCTGCCAGCGCGCGTGCCAGTTCCGCGATTTGCCCCGGCTTGTCTTCTGTTGCGCGCAGATCCTGAATCCATGTCCGCGCCTGCAAGCCCATGTGATACAGCTGCGCGCCTACTGGCTGCAACGGCTTATCCCATGTGCCCACATAGCGGATCGCTTCGCCACCAAAGCCCTGCTTGAAGCGATAGACACCCCACAGATCGTGCATGGGTAGGGTTTCCATATCCAGCGGCAAGTCGTCGGCAGGCCATCCGCCCGCCTGGCCCCGGTTCAGCCCCAGGGCTAGCAGGCCAATGGCATCGGGCACGCCCCACAGATCATACCAGCGCGCGCCGCGCGCCTTTGCCCACTGCATCCCCGCCCATTGCAGGGCGTGGTTGGGCATTCGGTTGCGTTCTTCGTTGTTGCTCGCGCCCCACAGGTAAATTGCGCTGTCGCCGGCGTGCGCTACCACAATGGCAGCCAGCGGCTTGCCTTCATATTCGGCCAGCAGAAAGACCGCGTGCGCAGGCACAAGCAGCTCGAAGGCCGCGGCGTAATAGTCGGCGCTGTGCACAAAGAAGCCATCGCGTGCGCCGGTGGCGGCCATCAGTGCGTTGAAAGTGGGCAGGTCCTCGGCGTTGGCAGCGCGCACGGTGACTCCCTTGCGCTGGGCCAACCGAATATTATAGCGCCATTTGCTTTTCATGCGTTGCAAAATCGCGTCGTCCGATTCCTGCAAACTAACGCGGATGGTGCTGGGGGGCTGTACGGTCTGCAAACTGGGCGTATAGCCCAACGCAGACAATTGTGCGCGCGCCGCCAGACTATCGAGCATGGGCGGTTCCAGCTTGAGCACAGCCGCGCCCTGGGCGCGGGCGGCGTCTTCGAGCGCCTGCACCACCAGGGCAGTCTGCATGGGGTTATCCCAATCTACCACTGGGCCACGCGGGACATAGGCCAGGAGCAGCCCCAGCGCGCGCCGATATAGTATCTCTGCCCCGCCCAGGGGCGCGATTGGCCCCGGCACGGTGACGCGGCCGCTGGTCCAGCCAAAGCGGCCTTTGAGCGCACGCCAGGCGCGCAGTTGTAAAAGCTGACCGTAGGGATGTTCTTGGACAAAGGTGTCCCAATCCCCTATATTCGTGTGTGGGTTCGATTGTGCGGCTGGTGCGCGTGGCGTATGCAGCGTGGGCGCGTGCACGGAATCTTTCGTCGCAATTGTCATGTTGGGTATGATACCATAGGCGTAACCCAGAGCGGGAGTGCGCGGTACATCCGATAGATTCATCCCCGCGGCGCGGGGCCTGCTCTG
>JBBDIO010000314.1:0-3743 GCA_040880365.1 Litorilinea sp. | reverse complement strand
CAAAATTTGCACACCAAAATTTGCAAAGGATGCTTCCGTGATTAGTCGGCCAGATTCTTCCCAATCCCCAGCCAGTTCCCAGCCTGTTGCCAATGCGGCATCGGCGTCAAGCGTCCCGCAGATCGTCGAGGCGGTGCCCAATTTCTCCGAAGGTCGCCGCCCCGCCGTGGTGCAGGCCATTGTCGAAGCGATCCAGGCGCCGGGCGTGCGTTTGCTGGATGCATCCAGCGATTGGGATCACAATCGTTCGGTGGTCACTGTGGCCGGCCCACCGGCAGCGGTGATAGACGGTCTGTTGCAGGCCATTCGCGTGGCTGCGACCCACATCAACCTGTTCGAGCATCAGGGGCAACACCCGCGCCTGGGCGCGGCCGATGTGGTGCCGCTTATCCCCATTCAGGGCATTACACTGGAAGAATGCGCGACGCTGGCAACCACGCTGGGCGAACGCATCGCTAGCGAGCTGGATCTGCCGGTCTATCTCTATGAAGCGGCGGCCCGTCGCCCCGAACGGCGCAATCTGGCAGATGTGCGCCGCGGGGAATTTGAGCTGTTGGTGAAGGAGATTGATCTGCCGGCGCGCACGCCCGACTTTGGCCCGGCGCGGGTGGGGCCTGCCGGCGCGGTCATCGTGGGCGCACGACCCTTTCTCATCGCCTATAATTTCTATCTCACGACCGATGATGTGCAGCTTGCCAAAGCGATTGCCACGCGCATCCGCGCCCGCGATGGCGGTTTCCCCGCGGTCAAGGCGATGGGCTTGCTGGTGGATGGCAAAGCGCAGGTGAGCATGAATCTGGTGGATTTTACGCAAACACCCCTGCATGTGGTGATGGATGCTGTGGTGCAACTGGCCCAGGCTGCGGGCGCAGATGTGGCGCATTCGGAACTGATCGGTCTGATTCCCCAGGAAGCCATGCTCCAGGTCGCGGCCCACTATCTGCGGCTGCCCGGTTTTGAGTCTGGGCGCGTGGTCGAAAATGCCATCCGCGCCGCGCAAACGGCCTAGTCCACGGGCGTGCTTGCGGACTAGGCCGTTTCTCTCCCCCCATGCGTGCGGGTGTGAGGTTGCGCGGCTAACCTGGCGATTGCCGGTGGCTAATTGAACAGACTACAAGGGATATGCTCGCCATATTCCAGCCGAAACTGCATGGATTCGATCCACGCCTGTTCGCCGGTGACGAGGTTGCCCAATTCCAGCTCTTCAATGGTGAGGATGGCGCCTGCGGCCTGAATGTCTTCCAGCCCGGCAAGGGCATCGCCGTTTTCGAAGAAGCGGGTAAAGGCGCGCGCGTAGCTGGCGGAATCCAGGACATAACAGAAATGGCGGACTTCCTGGGGTGCATTCACACTGTCGGCCCCGGCTTGATTCGGCCCGCTATTATCGGCGTTGCGAAAGTGCCAGCCTTGGATCTGGCGGCTGTTGAGGCTGCGGAAGGGCGGCGTGACGACCAGGCCGTAATCGGGCGCGGGTTGGTCGCCTGTGGGTATACGAGGCGAGACCTGAAGCTCCCAATCTTCGCCATAGGGCACTAGCCACAAGACCAGATCGTTTGCCATTTCCAGCTCCAGCGTTTGCCCGCGGCGGATTTCGCCGCTAAGGGTATATTGTCCGGGGTCCTCTGCCGAAGAGGAGCCTCCCCCGGTTTCGGGGGGACGTGTGATGGGTTGGCAACCCATCAGCACGCCCATGATCAGGCCAAGCAGGCATATTATCCGCAGGGTATGCAGACGCACCTGCGCCTGCTTCGGTCGCCGAAGATCCCCATGTTGACCCCCATGTTGACGAGCTTCATATAGTATGTTGAACATGGCTTAGGGAGTCACAACCCATTGAATGCGGGTGCCGCCTGCGCCATCGGGTGCGACGATAATGCTCACGCTCTGGACATCGTTCTGGAATATATAGGTGACCTGATCGTTGGCGGGGCCGATTTTGGTCGTTTGAGCATATCCCCCCTGGACAAGATTTAATTCCAGCCAGTTTTGGGCTTCATCGAACGTGTAGGGTGTGGTGGCTACGACCATCGCGTCGCCCGCGACGGTTTCCACGTTGGAGCCGCTGGGCAATAGCAGATTGAAGCCTAGCAACTGGCTCACCGGGCCGCGCAAGTCGGCTTCGGCCACAGGTTCGTCGCCGCTTTCACCACCGGCATCCGCGTCGGCAACGTCTGGCGCCGTGATTGTGATATCGGTATTAAAATCGTAGTACTCGATCATCACCGACATGTGCATGGCCTCATCGCCTTCGCCAACGGTGGCTTCCAGGAGCAACCGGCTGATGACGTTGAATTCAGTATCGACCCACAGATTGATCTGTGCGCTGTCGGTGCGACTTACATCCAGGGTATCACTTGCCGTGCCCACAACGGGAATGACATCTTTATTACCCTGGAAGCGGAGTGCGCTGCGGTCGTTGATGGTTTCGACGCCCAGGGGGGTCAGCTGCCCCAACATGTCGCGGCCGTCGGCGGCAGTGATCAAAGTCATTTCACTGAGACGGAGGTTGGCTTCTGCCATCTGTACCCACATATCGTCGGACCAAATGTAAAATGAATTTGTTGAATATACGTGCGAATGTGAGACGAGTTGCAAGTGAAATTGCGTACCTTACGCATGGGACGCAAGCGACAGGGCAATTGTTCCGGTGAAATTAGAATTGAATCCACAATTCCGATTGATAGCGTGTTTTATTGCCGCTGCTGACGATAGAAGAAGGCTGAGAGTCGGGCATTTTTGAAGCGTTTGACAGGGTGGCAGGAGTGGGTTATATTCTCTCCCGTTTTATAGCGTAATCCAATTTGTTACAAGTTGTTCCCCAATGTCAACCAAATACTCCCTGCTGCGCTGTCTGTTCTGTGCTGTCTGTTCTGTCCTGTGAAGTCTGAGCATGTGCCAGATCGCGTAGCTATTTGGTAGATAGGGGCAACTCCTCACCGGGATGCGCTACTTGCGCGGGTTATCGACAATTTTATACTACCAAGGAGGTTACTATGCACGATCCACACGTTAACCGTCGTGACTTTCTGCGTTTGAGTGGGCTGGCAACAGCCGGCGCAGTCATGGCGGCATGTAGTACAGGAGATGCCCCGGCGGCCGCGCCGGCCGCGGCAACCAGCGCCCCGGCTGCCGAAGCACCCGCCGCGGCGCCTGAAACCGCGTCTGGTGTGCGTTCGGTCGCGCGGGAAAGAACGCTGATTCTCATGTCGGGCGGGGTAGATGGCAATTTTACAAATGTGGGCCTGGGCAACATGTACAACCCCGGGGCCGGTGGTCACAACGGCATTGTGGCTGCCCACGAACCCCTGTTTTACTACTCGGCATTTGGCGATGAGTTCATCCCCTGGCTCGCGACCGGCTATGAGTATAATGACGATTTTACCGAGCTGATTGTCAGCATCCGCGAAGGTGTAGAGTGGAGCGATGGCGAGGCATTCACGGCCGATGACGTACGCTTTACGATTCAGGCGTTAATTGATAATGCGCCCGAATTGCGCAATTCTTCGGAAGTCAAGGCCTGGATTGAGTCGGTGGAAGCCGTTGATGACCTGACTGTGCGCATTGTGTTCTTCGAACCGCGCCCGCGCTTCTGGTTCAGCCACCTCACAGCCAAGTTCGACACGGGCATCTATTGGCTGCCCGAGCACATCTTTAGCACAGTGGAAGACATTCCCGCGTTTGAATTTTATGATCTGGAAAACGGTTGGCCTGTCTTTACCGGTCCCTATAACGTGACCTTCTGG
>JBBDIO010000313.1:0-9765 GCA_040880365.1 Litorilinea sp. | reverse complement strand
TGGAATTGTCGCGCGGTGGCAGCAGCGCAGGCGGCACGCTGACCGCGGCGGCGGGCGCGTTCCTCGATTTCCGCAGCGGCACCTATAGCATGACCGGCACCTATGCCGGGAACGGGGCAGGCCAGGTGCGCATCACCGGCGCGACGTTGGCGGCCCAGGGCGAAGCGACGCTGGACTTCCCCGACGGCGGTTTTGGTCTTACATCGGGGGATATTGAAGGACCCGGCGTCTTTACACTGCGGGGCAAATTCCGGGTAGACGGCACGGCGGGCAAATCCATGCGCACCGCGACGATTCACAACGAGGGGTTGTTCCAATTGGCGGGCACGGGCGATCTGCGTGGTGGCTATAATGCTACGTTCAACAACCAGAGTGCAGGCACCTTCGAGTTTGTCTCCAGTGCCAGTTTCCAGGGTTTCTATCATGGCAATGGCGGCACTGTGTTCAACAACAGCGGCACGATTCGCAAGACCGGCACCGAACTGGCTACGCTGGAAGTGCTGCTCAATAACCAGAGCGCGGCTGCGGCCATCGATGTGCAGGGCGGCACGCTGGAATTGTCGCGCGGTGGCAGCAGCGCAGGCGGCACGCTGACCGCGGCGGCGGGTACGTTCCTCGATTTCCGCGGCGGTGACTATACCCTGACCGGCACCTATGCCGGGAACGGGGCAGGCCAGGTGCGCATCACCGGCGCAAACCTGGCAGTGGAAGGCACGAGTACCTTCAACTTCCCCAATGGTGGGTTTGGGATGACCATCGGCGAGCTGGGTGGCACCGGCACCCTGACGGTGCAGGGCAAGTTCCTGGCGGATGGGTCGTTTGGCAAATCTATCCGCAGCCTCACCATTAACAACGAGGGGTTGTTCCAGCTGGCGGGCACGGGTGATCTGCGCGGCGGCAATGGGACTACGTTCAATAACCTGGGCGGGGGCACTTTCGAGTTCGTCTCCAGTGCGAGCTATGAGGGTTTCTATCATAGCAACGGCGGCACCGTGTTCAATAACAGCGGCACGATTCGCAAGACCGGCACCGAGCTGGTCACGCTGGAAGTGTTGCTCAATAACCAGAGTGCGGCGGCAGCCATCGATGTGCAGGGCGGCACGCTGGAACTGTGGCGGGGTGGTGACAACGCGGGCGGCACGCTGACCGCGGCGGCAGATTCGTTCCTCGATTTCCGCGGTGGCATCTATAGCACAACCGGCACCTATGCCGGGAGCGGTGTAGGCCAGGTGCGCATTGCAGGCGCAGAACTGGCGGTGGAAGGCGCAACTACCTTCAACTTCCCCAATGGCGGGTTTGGGATGACCAGCGGCGAGATTAACGGTACCGGCACCCTGACGTTGCAGGGCAAGTTCCTGGCAGATGGGTCGTTTGGCAAGTCTATCCGCAGCCTCACCGTCAACAACGAGGGACTGTTCCAGCTGGGCGGCACGGGGAATCTGCGCGGCGGCAATGGGGCGACCTTCGAGAACCTGAGTACTGGCACCTTCGAGTTTATCTCCAGCGCGAGCTATGAGGGTTTCTATCACGGCGCGGGGGGCACTACCTTCAACAACAGCGGCGCGGTCATCAACAGTGGTGACGACACCCCGGAACTGGAGGCGTGTTACACCGGCGATCCCGTAGGCGCAGGCATCACGCTCGACCAACGCTGTCCATAAGTGTGATATATAACTTCGGTCGCGGATGGCAGGGGTAGCCCTGTCGCCAACCGTAATACGTTAGAAACGTAGATCAAAACAGGAGGCAGGCCGGGTTGTGGCCTGCCTCCTGTTTTGTCTGCACACTGTCTCTGTCGTTGCCCGCGCCCACTCTGCCGACGCGGGGTATTCGACGGATATCCTAGAAGGCTAGCCGGTTTGCGAACGGCTGCGCAGGGTTTCCAGGTGAGTGGAGAGGGTCTTCAAACCATAGCCCAGGGGGCTGCCCACATTCATGACGGTATAGCCCCAATCCAGCTTTTCCTGGATTTCGTCGATGCTTTCCAGCGTGGTGGCGATGGCAATGCCGCTGCCTTGCAGCCGTTTGGGAATCTCGCGCATGACGGCTTGCACTTCGGGCGCGTGGTTTTGCATGAGAAAGCCCATCGAGGCGGCCAGATCGGTGGGGCCTACCATCAGCACGTCGATGCCCGGCACCTGGGCGATAGCTTCCAGATTGTCGCAGGCTTCCACGCTTTCGATCTGCACCATGAGCACTGTCTCATCATTCGCCGTGCGGATGACAGTTGCCCAGTCTTCGCCGGCAATCAGCGGCCAGGTGGGCGAAACGCCGCGTTCGCCCAAAGGCGGATAATAGGTGTTTTTCACTGCCTGCGCGGCTTCTTCCGGCGTATCGACCTGGGGCACCATCACCGCCACGGCCCCGGCATCAATCGCTTTTTTGATGAGCGCCGGATCGTTCCACGCCACGCGAATGAGCGGCGCCACGCCTTGGCGGCGAATCAATACTGGAATCGCGCCCAGCGATTCTGTGCCATAGGGCCAATGTTCGGTGTCGATCCAGAGAAAATCGATATCGGTCTTGCTGGTGAGCGTGGCGACGTGATCCGCCAGCGCGGGCAGGGACGTGCCAAGAATCAGCTCGCCGTTCTTGATTTTTTGTTTGAGAGGGTTCGGATACATGGGCTTGAGCCGGCCTTTCGATGCCGCTGGTCAACACCAGGAAGTGGTGTTGTGCTGTAAGTGGGTTGGTGGCGCATATTCTGTGCGCCACCATTGTTCAGTATACGATTTTTAGGAGGTTCACAAAATCCGGGCGAATCTCACATGCATTCCGCAGTTGGGCCACCCGCGTTGCCTATTCGCGAGTGGGCTGGGCGCGGTGGCTGCCGTCACACAGTGGTTTTTCGCCCGAAAGGCCGCACCGACAGAGGGTAACCCGATTGCGCGTCTCCATGAATTCACCGTCGGCGCGCTCAATTGTCACATTGCCCGTTACCCACAGCGGCCCCATAATTGGGCCTTCGTCCGTTATTTCTGTTGTGACGGCGACCTGCGCAGGCAAATCCGGCTCAATATCCTCTTGGTCCGACGCAACCGCATAGGTGAATGACCCCGAAGGACAGCGTTCTATCATCGCCATAATCTGGGCGCGTACCATGCTTTCATCGGCGTCGGGCATCATTTTGTTGATGTTGGTGAGCCGGGTGCCACAGAAGCCCGAACTCATGCAGAGCGAGACATCGCGCTTGACGATGAGCTTTTCGCCGCTTCCCCGCAAAGTAATCTGGCGTTCTTCGGTGCGTCGCGTATCGGCCTGCTCGGTGCCGTCAAACCCCTGGCGGGCATGGGAGTTGTCGCAAAAGGGCTTTCGATCCGATAGACCACAGCGACAGAGACGGTAGGTTTCTTCGGTTTCCAGCGTGCCTTCCTTGCGCCAGGTCATTGGCTCGCCGTGTTCCGAGACCACCTGACTTTTGCGGGTCAGTGGCAAATTGCCCTGGATCGCATACGGTCCGTCTTTCCGGATTGTGATTTTGGCTGTTTTCTGTGTCATCGCTGGTTTTCTCCTGGGTCGAGAGGAATATGCTTGCCGACGCGACGTCTCTGTGGCCGGCCCGAATCGGATTGGCTCGGATGTCTCATTCTACGTGTTGCAGGTGGCAGCTAAAAACTCCGTATAGGGTGCGAGCCTTATGCGTGGGCCAACAGCAGGGCGCGCACCTGTTCGTATTCTGCCTGGCGCACCCGGTCCTGGGCGGAGGGATAGGGGATGCGGTCCAGGTTCATGTTGTCGGTGACATCGGCGAGTTTGACCGCGCGCGCGATAGGGTCTGCCGCGGCCCGCCGCGCCGCCGCAAGCCGATCTTCGCCGGGCCGCTTGGTGAGCGCGCGCACGGCCGCGATCACCGCTTCGGGAAAGCCTTCCGCGACCAAATCTTCAAATGTCACCGGCGTATCTTCTACAATATCGTGGAGCACCGCTGCCATTTGCTTTGCGGTGATTTGTTCTGCCGCCTTTTGCTCTGTGGTGATTGGCTCTGTGGCCGTGTCAAAGGTCAGCATGAGGCGGAGTGGATGCAGAATATAGGGCTGTCCCGCCTTGTCAACCTGTTCGGCGTGGGCGCGGGCGGCCAACTCTATGGCGCGTTCGAGTGTGGACATGGCTTTGGCTCTCTGGATCTCGTCTATGCGCACCGCGCGCACAGAACGGTGTGCAATCTACGGTGTGCAATCTACAGTGTGCAATTCAGCGTGCCCGGTTGTGATTGGCTTGTCATCCGCCTGCGTTCATCTTGTGAACGGCACGCGTCATGGCCTGCGATTTGCGGATAGCCAGGTCCGTATCTCTGCGCCCAAAACCACATGAGGGGGCGATGAGCAGGCGCGCCGCGGGCACATAGTTCAGCAATTCTTCGATTTTGGTTTCCAGTTTGGTCACAGTTTCGATTTGGGGCGATTTTACATCTACAATGCCGGCGGCAATTTCCATGCCGGGTGGAATTTCTGCCAGCAGCTCGCGATCCGCCCACTGTTCCGGCAGCGAAAATTCCAGCACGACCCGATCCACGCAACCCGCCAGCCCCTGAATTGTGGGCAGCAGTGGTTGAAATGCGCGATTTTCGGTCCAGGTCTGGGCTTGAAAATCACCGTAGCAGAGGTGTACACTGCGCCGAATGTTGGAGAAGCCGGCAAAGATTGCCTGGGCAATTGCCACGGCCTGCGACGTTGTCCACAGGGGATGATTATCCACCAGCCCCATAGCAATGTGGGGAAGATCCAGCTGGATATCGGTCGCCCCCAAGGCCACACATTCCTGAATTTCCGTGCGAATCAGCGCAATCGCCTGCTCCCACAAGGCGGGGCGTTGCGCGTCAGATTCGGTTTCGAGCATCATGGTGATTTCCGACGGGCCGGGAATAGTCACTTTGCCGATGGCCGGGTCGATGGCTTTTTCCCGGCGATAGGCCGCGGCAATCCCCAGACCCTGGGGCGCGTGCAGCGGTCCGGTGACCGCGTAGGTGCCCCGTCCACCCCAGGCGACCTGATCTGCGGTGGGCGCGATGCCTGTCAGATATTTGGGAAACTGGAGAATAAAGGTGTCGGCGGAAGTCTCGCCGCCGGTGATTTCATCCAGCCCACAGGCGCGCTGCTGGGCGATGGCGGTGCGGGCGACTTCTGTGAGCAGCGTTTCCGCGTGTGCAGCAGGATAGGTGCCGGCGTGATAGGCCGTCATGGCCTCGTTAAACGGCGCATCAATCGGCCAACTGCCGACGACGGTGGTGCGAAGCATGGACAACCTGCTTTCCTTTCTGGAAACTCGAAATTCAATGCGCGGCGTAGTATCAGCCGGTGCGCAGCCCTATTTTACGCATACGCGGGCGGATTGCCGATTCGTGCGTCTGTTGGTAGCATGTTGATTGTGCACACGCGCTACCTGTTGCGCGCGGACACGCAACTTCTGGACAGATTTTAACCTCGAAGCAACCTGACTATTCATCAACCTGACTGTAAATCAACTGAAAATCAAATTAACCAATCACCTTGACGGTCAATCAACCTGACCGTTGCAGGAAAGGAATCACTGTTATGGGTACGTTCTACGACCTCGGTCGCGCCGTGGTCGGCGGCTGGATGGGCGGCGCCTGGCTGTCTCACGATCCGGTCCAAAAGCGCGATCTGATCTGGGGCGGCGAATTTGGTCAGGAGGGGGCCAATTTATTTGCCGTCGATGTGCATAGTGGGGAAGTGGTGGAAGAGTATCGCATTGGCGCGCGCGAATTTTCGGTGACCGTCGATCCCGACCGCGGTGTCCTTTGGGTACACAACTATCATGGACTCGACCAGCCCGGCAATATCCTCCAATCCTGGGATCCCCGCACACGCCAGTTGAGCTATCACGGCTTCCCGCTACTCAGCGGACATCGCTTTGTGGCGGCGCTGCTGGGTCCCGATGGCAAGCTCTATCTGGGCACGCATCCCTTTGGGCACCTGGTCAGCTTTGATCCCGAAACCGCGCTGTGGACCGATCATGGCTGTCTGGCGCCCGCGCCGATTGTGCCGGGCCAGCATATCTGGTGTCGCCCGCTTGCTTTCAACGATGATGGCGAAATTGTCTGCCAGATCAACCGCGTGCCGCCCCATGAATTGGTCGCCTATAACCTGCAAACCAAACAGATGCGCAAGCTGGACAAAGCCCCAGAACCGTCGCGTCGCCCCGGCACAGGTGTATCCCAGGATGGACGCCCTGCAGACCGCCAGGGCGCGGCCATCACCGTGGATCTGGAAGCCCACACCTATACAGTCGACGGTACGCAAAAAAGTTTTGCCTATACGCCCAAAGTCGCCACCGATATTGTCGGTCTGAACCGCGGGCCGGATGGCAACATCTATGGCAGCACGATTATCTCCATGCACATCTTCAAATTTGATACCGAGGCGCGCCAGCTTTCCGACCTGGGACGCGTAGGCTTTGGGCATGGTGAAGTCTATGATGTGATTGCGCACGGCGACAAGCTCTATATGGGCAGCTACACAGGCGCATATTGGGCGGGCTATGACCCCGCGCAGCCCTGGAACCCGCGCCCCGATGTTGGCGGGAAGGCCGCCGACGCCAATCCCCGCTGTTTTGGGCAGATGGGGCACGACATGAACCGGCCGTTTGAATATGCTGTGGGACCCGACGACCGCATCTATATTGCCTGTCGCGCCGATTATGGTATGCCGGGCGGCGGCATGGTGCGCTTTGATCCCGCGACCGAGGCGATGGACGTTTTTCGCGACGAATTGCAGAGCGTGCAAGCCATTGCCGCCGATGATCGCTATGTCTATGGTGGCACCAGTATCAGCGGTGGGCGCGGCAGTATCGAGCCGACCCAACAGGCGCGCTTCTTTATGTTCGATCCTCAGCGCGAGCAGCGCATCTACGCGGTGATTCCGTTTACCGATGCCATCGCCATCACTTCGCTGGCGTGCAGCGCTGTCAGCGGGTTGGTCTATGGCACGACCAATACGGGCAAATTGTTCGCGTTCGACCCGGATCAACGCCAGGTAGTACAGACGTGGCAGATGCGCAGCCTGGGCACACCGCTCATGGGCGTGCCCGAAACCTATGGCGTGATTCATCTGACCGCAGGCAGTGATGGCAACATCTACGGTGTGACCAATAGCGAGCTGTTTACTCTGAATGTGCAGCTGGGGCGGGTTATCTACCTGGATCCGCCGCCCATTCCCGATCTCTATCAGATTGTAGAGGGCAGTCCGGGCGTCTTTTATATTGGCGCACGCGGCCATCTGCTGGAATATCACGCCAAAGGCACGCCCCACTATCGCTAGGGGGTGTTGTCTGCGCGCAAACCCGCACAGGATGGTCCACGCCGGGCCTGGGCCATCCTGTGCGGCAGATGGTTCTATACCCAGACATTCAATCTATTCATCTCTCCTGTCAATATTTCTCCTATCAACGCGATTGCAAAGAGGCTACCTGTGCTTGCCAAAGTCCTCAGTTGTGCTGTCATCGGCCTGGATGCATCGGCCTGGATGTGGAACCTGTCCAGGTAGAAGTCGATATTGCCAATGGCCTGGAGCGGGTGACGCTGGTTGGCTTGCCCGATGCCGCGGTGCGCGAAAGCATCGAGCGCGTGCGCGCCGCCATCACCAACAGCGGACACATCTTTCCGGGGCAGCTGTAACGCTGACTGCCTGACTGCGTAAAACCGATCTTGTGTTGTTTTGTTTCTTTGGCGCACTTGGGACATTTTCGCATGTCACTATTATTCCATACAACCCATTTCTTTCACCACTCCCACGGATTTAACGTTAACACTAAAATCAATCACATCGTCTGGAGACAAACCCAAGAATTCCAACTCGCCAGGATTAATGCCTCCGTGGATGATGCCTCCGTGGATGATGGCTTCGCGTGGAAATGTTGAATTGCCCATAGGTGTCAGCCTTCGAAATGTGAGTTGGGATCGCCACCTGCATGGCGAAGTCGTGATAGAACGGTCGGCCTACTGGAGCGGAACCAGAGTCGAGTCCGAGTTGTCGGCGTTTTTTGTTGCGCTACCTGCGTTGAGGAAGTCGGCCCGTGAGCAGCTGCCAGATGATTGGCAGGCCGACGACCAGGCCCGCAACCATGTACATGAGCCGTAATGCCCGCCGGATATCGGCCGGGGCGGGTGCTCGCCCCCCTGCGCCTAGGCGATAGTGATCGATCTTCTCTAGCTCGACTCCCAATGCACCCGCCGCTGCACTCATCGGATGACCGGCATTTGGGCTTGCCGTCTGTCCGCTATCTCGACGCCATATCTGCCAGGCGCGCTTGGCATCTTCACCGGCCAGTTGAGCGGCAACAATGAACAGACCGGCTGTGAGCCGAGCCGGTACCACGTTGGCCAGATCGTCCAGTCGGGCTGAGGCTTTCCCCAGCCATTCGTGTTTGCTATCGCGATAACCTATTAATGCGTCCGCCGTGTTCATGAAACGATAGGCCAGGGCACAGGGCAATCCGCCCAGAAGGTAGTAGAGGGCCGGTGCAACAATGCTGTCGCTGGTATTTTCGGCAATGGACTCGATAACAGCCGCCGAGACTTGTGCCTCGCTAAGTGTAGTTGTGTCCCGGCTCACTAGATGCCAGGCCAACAGACGCCGCGCTTCATTCAGGTCATCCCGAGCCAGCGCGTCGGCTACCGCCTGCGCGGCAGTGGCCAGACCAGAGACAGAAAATGTCATTTTCAACAGCGTGGCAGTGAACAACCACTGCCAGAGTTTGGGCAGATGGCTGAAAATCCGAGCCACACCATAGCCCAGTCCGGCGATAGCGGTTACGCCAACCAAAGCTAGCAGTGCGCCATAGGCAAATTGGCGCCAAGGTCCATGCCGCGGCGCGTGCCGGCTGGCTGTAACAATCGCGCTACCCATCCAGGCCACCGGGTGGTAGCGATTGGGCGGATCGCCCAAAAGTAAATCAAACAGCAGCGCCAGAGATAATCCGACGATGCGGTGTTGATTGCTAGTTGTTCGAAAGGGCATACCAATCATCAACTCCGTGCATTGATCTAGGGCGATTTTGTGGCTAAGCCAATTAGTTGGTCAAGGTGTTCAACGTCTAGTGCTGCTTCCAGGCCATCGGCCAAACGGTCAAACGCGGCAGTGCGAGTCTGGTTAAAACAGATTTTGCTGCCCGGCGCGCCCAAACTTTCCAGCCAGGCGTGGCGGAAGTTATCGTTGGCAAACAGGCCGTGCAGATATGTGCCGAAGATCCGCCCGTCAGTAGAAGCCATGCCATCGGCAATAGTATGGTTGGCGTGATCTACCGGTTGTTCATCACGGGCAATAATCGTATAGAGAGGGGCTACGCTGGACGTCTGTCCCATATGAATTTCGTAGCCCGTCACTTCTTCACCGACAATGCGGGCGAAAAACCCGGCCCCGTTGATGATTCTGGCCCGGCTGCGGTGAAGCGCTTTTTGTGGCGTGAACGTGGTTGTGACTGGAAGTAGGTCCAGTCCTTGTCGTTCTGCGTAGTGCGATTCAACGCCCGCGGGATCGTAGACCGCGTGGCCCAACATCTGATAGCCGCCACAGATGCCGACAATTGCCACGCTCCGGCGAGCATGCGCCGCAATTGCCGCGCTCAGCCCTTGTGCGTGCAGCCAGTCCAGATCACTAATCGTTCTTTTGCTGCCGGGTAGAATGATGGCATGGGGCGCGCCTAGCTTCTCCGGCCTATCTACATACCGCACACGAACGCCCGGCTCCAGCGCCAAGGCATCAAAGTCGTCGAAATTGCTGATATGGGGCAGCCGGATTACCGCAATGT
>JBBDIO010000312.1:6030-9791 GCA_040880365.1 Litorilinea sp. | reverse complement strand
AGGATTCGGCTGATCGGGATTGGGATCGTCCGGGTCAGGGTCATCCGGGTTGGGGTCGTCCGGGTTAGGGTCATCTGGGTTGGGATCGTCTGGTTCTGGTGCGTCTGGCAACTCCGTGGTCTGGGCTTCCAGCGCGCCCACATCACACGCCGCGCCAAAGGGCCGGAGTTCGCCACGCTGATCCACGACAAGCAGCGATTCCCCGCCAGCTTCCGTACACTGTCCTGCGGGCACAGCATCCAGCGCATTGCTGCCTGCATAGAAATGATGGGTCAGTGTCGGCCCGCCATTATCGGCCAAATTGGGCACCAATCCGCTCACCGCGCCCAGACGAAACGGCGCACCCTCGCCACACGAAATGTCATCAATCCGGTTATTGGCGCCCGTCACCTGCGCGTCCACAACTGCGCAGGGTGTGCCCTGGCCTCCAGCAATGATGCTGCTAATCAGATCCAGGTGCGCGCCGGCAAAGCCAACTTCCCTTACAAAAAAGTCATTACCTTCTGGAGCAGAATTGTCAAAGGCCGTCACATTCACTATGTCAAGAGTAGCTGTCGTCGCGGTGATGCCAGATGCCGAGGCATAGAGCGCGCCGCCATCCTGCGCGCTCTGGTTGCCACTGAAGGTGACATTGGTCAACGCTACCTCAGAAATCCCTGCGGCTGACGAACCGGCTGCCTGAACATAGAGCGCACCGCCATCAGAATCCACAGCGCGATTATCGGCAAAGGTACTCTGTTCCACCACAAGTTGATTGTGCGCCTGTTCCGTGTCGCCAGAGTCACGGTTGAGGGCAGCCAGGTAAATCCCGCCCCCGCCTTGCAGGGCCGTGTTGCTCATGAAGGTGGTCGTACTGATCGTGATCGCCGTCGCCGATGCATTATCCAACGCTCGTTGATGGAGGCCGCCGCCACGGTCCGCGGAATTGAGTTGGAACACGCTGCCTGCGATTTCGCCGCGCACTGCATTTTCGCCGGAACCATCCCGGTTATAGCTGGCAATCGCCAACCCGCCGCCCTCATAATGCGCGCGATTGCCCACAAATTCGCTATTGTGAATGACGAAGTCCAACGTCGAGCCACTGTCCAGCGCGCTCAAATAGACCCCACCGCCAATGCCACTAAACTCGCTCTCCACAATATTGTGGGCAAATTCGCTATCGTGAATACTCACATCAATCGATGATTGCGCACCGAAAGTACGATTGTATGGCTGTACATAGAGTGCCCCGCCATAATCGCCGGTCGTATTGCTGATAAAACGTGACCCGCGAATATCCAGCGTCATCCGAGAGTTGGCGTCCAGCGTCGTCGCCGAAATTGCCCCGCCATATCCGCCAGAACCCTGCGTCGGTCCGCCCAGGTTGCTCTCAAAGTGCCCATCTACAATCGTTAAGTTGACCGTACTATTCTGTCGCGCCTGTGTATGGATCGCGCCACCGCTCTGGAAAGTATCCCTGGCATGATTATTGCGGAAATCTACCTGCGCCAGGTATAGGTTCAGCGTGCCCTCGCTGGCGGGGCTGGCATAGAGCGCGCCACCTGTCTGATTTGACGTGTTGTTCTGCAACAGAACGTGGGTCATCGTCAGCGTGCCTGCGGCGATATTCACCGCCCCGCCCATGCCCGCCCGTCCATTTTGCAGCGTCAGTTGGTCCAGGATCACATGCCGTTCACCGTTGATGGTAAACAGGCGGTGACTATCGCCGCCGTCAATGATATGCTCCGCTTGCCCGGGGCTGGTGATGGTGATGCTCTTGGTGAGGATAAGCGTCGCCTGGGTCAGCGTAATCGTGCCCGGAACCGTCAACTGCACGGTGTCGCCATCCACAGCCTGGTCTATCGCCCCGCGTAATGTACAGTCATCCGCGGCTCCGGTACAGGCCGTACCCGCAGGCAGAGCAGGGTCATCGAGCCTATCGACTTCCCAGACTGTCGCCTGCGCAGATGCAGCCATCAGCGGCGCAGGTGCGATGGCAAGGTATCCAAGCAGCAGAAGCGCCATAGCTCCCAGAACAGACAACGCGGCCATACGGTGTGGTGAGATCAATTTTTGCACAAATCATTCTCCTTACTACTTGCAGGTTAGCTAAAAACTGGATTCCATCAGGGGTAGAAGTGTGGGATCAAAGAAATGGAAGATTGGTCTGCACAACTGCGTACTACTCTGCACGCGGCAAACGTTTTTTTGGGATATTGATATACTTCCCGGCGCACAGAAGCTTTGGACAATTCGCGGAGGTGCATAAGGCCTACCGGGACGAAGATAACTCCCGCGGACTTGCAGCAACAAAGAGCACGCCGGCAATAAAAGCCGGCGTGCTGTAGATATCAGGGCCGAGTGCTAACTACGCAAACAACGAAGTCATTTGCAGGTCGCGCATGATGCGCGCCACCGTTTCATCATCGGGGCGGGTCGTATAGCGCGCAGCCGCGTCCAGAATCATGGGCAGCAGGTTGACATCCCCCGCGGTGTTGAGGAAAACGCGCCCATGTCCCAACACCCAATGCACCGCCACATCAATATCGGCCTGGGTCTCCAGCGGTTGATACCAGGTGGCGTGGTTGCGTTCCAGCGAACCCCACGGCCCGCGCGTAATGCCTTTGATGGTCTGCATCGCCACATTGCGCGCCGCGCAGATCTCCGCCAGCCGGTTAAAATCCGCGGCATATTTGGCGTTGTCCATCAACACCACATTGTAGGGCAAAAGCACCGAATCAAAATCGAAATGCTCCAGGCTGCGCCGGTGCATGGCCGCCACGGTCAGCCCGTGTCCGGTCACGCCGATAAAGCGCACCAGCCCTTCAGCGCGCGCCTCGACCACAGCTTCCAGCGCGCCACCGGGACCCATCGCCGTGTCCCAGTCGTCGGGATGCACCAGGTTGTGCAGCTGGATCAGGTCAATCTGATCTACCTGCATCCGTTCCAGCGAACGGTGAATCTGATCTTTTGCGACCTGATAGGTGCGTTCGCCGGTTTTGGTCGCCAAAAAGAAATCCTGGCGATGCTTTGCCATCCACGGCCCGAGGCGGTCTTCGGCGTCGCCATAGCTGGCCGCCGTGTCGATGTGATTCACACCGTGTTCCAACAACAGATCCAGCGTGCGGTCGGCGGTTGCCTGATCTACGCGGCCCAGTGCCGCCGCGCCAAAAATCGTTGCGGTGCTGTCATGCCCTGTGCGTCCAAACGGTTGTGTGCGGATCATCGAAAAGCTCCTTTGTGAGTCCATATCCATTTCAACCTGCCAGTATTCAAGGGGCTACTGTGCTGTCGGCCACTGCTGAGTCGGCGGCTGCTCAACCGCCAGCTTCGCTACTTTCATCGCGACCAAACGCGACCAGCGCCGCCTCGTAGACCGTGCGCACCGGCACACCCGCCGCTTCGGCCAACGCCAGACAATCTTCATATTCCGGTTTCATGCCGGCAAAAGTATCGCCCACCCATTTGAGCTTGACGCCCACCGGGCCATAAGGAGTGGTCACATGGCGCGCCTCGCGTTGCGCTTCGTAGCGATGGACGCGATGGACGCGCACGCCCAGCGTTGTAGTCTCGCGCAGCATGGCATGGGCCAGCGTAGATTCCTGATCGGCCGCGGCCAGCACCGCCAGCAGCACGCCCGGTCGCCCCTTCTTCATGTGGATGGGCGTCATCCACACATCGCGCGCGCCCAGCTCGAACAGACGCCGACTTACCGAGGCATACCACTCTGGATTCATATCGTCGATATTGGTTTCCAACTGTACCAGCGACGTGGTTGCCGA
>JBBDIO010000312.1:0-5930 GCA_040880365.1 Litorilinea sp. | reverse complement strand
TGGTTGCCGAAGTGGTTGCCGATGTAGTGGCTTCGGGCAGCCCGGTTTCTGGTGCAACAGGGGGCGTTTGCGCTGTGCCCAACCAGAGCCGCGCCGCGTTGGGCCAATCGAACTCCTTGCGGCCTGCGCCCAGGCCAATCTTCTGAATGTGCATGGGCGGCTGGCGAAAAATTGCCAATTCGGCCACCAATGCCGCGCCCGTGGGCGTCACCAATTCGCCGGGACCGGGCGCAGGGCGAGTGGGAGCATCTACCCCCGCCAAAATCGCCAGCGTCGCGGGCGCGGGCAGCGGGATTCGCCCGTGTGCGCTGCGTGTCCAGCCTTCGCCCAGGGGCAGCCCCCCGGCATATAGCTGCTCAATCCCCAGCGCATCCAGCCCCGCGCAAACGCCCACAATGTCGATGATTGCGTCCAGCGCGCCCACCTCGTGGAAATGCACGTCTTCCACACTTGCGCCATGCACTGTCGCTTCGGCCTGGGCCAGGCGCGTAAAGACAGCTACGGCGCGGCTTTGCACCGATGGCGGCAGATCCGCCGCCTCGATAATCTCGCGAATATGGTGCAAATGGCGGTGCTGGTCGCCTTCGCTGGTCTCCACATGCACCAGCGTCGCGCGCAGCGGGCCGCGCATGACTTCTTCCTGTTCCACGCGCCACAACGCCGGGGGCAAGCCCAAACGTTCGATTACGGCGCGCAGATCCGCAATCGGCCACCCGGCATCTGCCAGACAGCCCAGAAAAATATCGCCGGAAATCCCCGACGGCATATCCAGATAGGCAAGCATCGTGTGGCAGCCGCCGCTAGATGGCGAGCAAGTCGGCCAACGGCACGACAGTACCCGTCAGCCCTGTAGCTTCGCCTGCCGCCGCGCCGTTGAGCGAACCCGACTTGAAGCCTGCCAGATCCAGGGCCACAAAGCGATAGCCCGTGGCCTTGATGTCGGTGACCAACTGCGTATGATGGGCAATCGCACGGGGGAAATCTTCGGGCGGCAGCTCGATGCGGGCAATTTCGCCGTGATGGCGCACGCGAAACTGTGCGAAGCCCAGCTCTACCAGCACATCTTCGGCGCTTTCGATCTGGCGCAGCAATTCGGGTGTAATTGGTGTGCCGTGGGGCACACGTGAAGAAAGACAGGCCATCGCCGGCTTGTCCCATACTTTCAAACCCAACGCTTTGGCAATCTCGCGCACCTCGGCCTTGGTAATCCCCGCCTCCAACAGCGGCGACCGCACGCCACGCTCCCGCGCCGCATCCATGCCGGGCCGAAAATCGCCCACGTCGGACGCGTTGTTGCCATCTACCACCGCGACCCAGCCTTCGGCTTCGGCCAGCGCGTGCAACTGGTCGTGCAGCTCCGATTTACAGAAATAACAGCGGTTGTTGGGGTTGGCGGCATAGTTAGGGTCCAGATATTCTTCCGTATCCACCAGGCGGAAGGGAATCTGCGATTCTTCGGCCAGTTGAATCGCCGCCCGCATCTCGCGGTTGGGATAGCTGGGCGAAACGCCAATACAGGCCAACGCCTTTTCGCCCAACTGTGTGTGGGCAACGGTCATCACCAGTGCGCTATCCACACCGCCCGAATAGGCGACCAGCACCGAATCGAGCTGGCCCAGAATGGTACGCAACTGCGCCAGTTTGGCGCGTGTATCGGGTATCAGCGCAGCCTCACCGGCCCCCGCGCTTGTCCCATTTGAACTACTAACGTTGACGCTACTACCGTTTGCAGCAACACCGTTTGCAGCAACACCGTTTGAACCGGCAGCGTGCGCCGAAGCATGATCACTCATAGACACTTCTCTCCTACTCTATACACTGCGACTCCAGGCCCACCGCAACTCTGAACGCCGCGACTCTGCTCGCGTAGATCACAGCTCCTGCTGTGACAAGTCGGCAACCGGCGAGCGTCACGCCAGGAGGCGTGACCTACTATGGCACTGAACGTACCACGATTTTCAACGTAGCGGTGGGTGCGTAGCAATGTCGCCATTCTCTGCATGGTTTTCCGCACCGGGTCCGATACCCGTCTGCGCTTTGGCTTCGCCCGCAACAATGCGCCCATTGATCAACGCCGCCATATGCCCCGCGCCATAGCCGTTATCAATATTCACAACAGCCACGCCCGATGCACAGCTATTCAGCATCGCCAGCAGAGCCGCCAGCCCGTTGAAGCTCGCGCCATAGCCCACCGAGGTGGGCACCGCGATGACCGGCGCATTGGTCAGCCCGCCCACTACACTCGCCAGCGCGCCTTCCATGCCCGCGATCACCACCACCACATTGGCGGTTTGCAGCGTGCCCACATGCGGCGCGAGGCGGTGCAGCCCTGCCACGCCAATATCCACAATGCGCCGGGGGGCATGGCCCATCAGTTCCAGCGTAATCGCCGCTTCTTCCACCACGGGCAGATCACTGGTACCCGCGGCCGCGATGACAACACCGGCATGGCGCGGGGCATCGGGCGTGCGATCCAGCCAGAGACAGCGGGCCTGGGCATGATATTGCAGCTGAGGCAAAAGCGCGTGCGCCGCCGCATATTGTTCGGGTGTGGCGCGCGTGCCCAACACGCGCGGCCCGTGGTCTGCCAGGCGGGCGGCAATCGCCGCCACCTGTTCGGGCGTTTTGTGTTCACAAAAAATCACTTCGGGGAAGCCCCAGCGCAGCGCACGGTGGTGATCCAGCGTGGCAAACCCCATGTCTTCAAAGGGCAGCGTGCGCAACGCCGCGATCGCGCTTTCCACATCGGCTTCGCCCGCCGCCACGCGCGCCAGCAGGCCGCGCAAAGATTCTTCATTCATAGTAGTATTCTAAAAGACACCTGGAGGTTATACCGCGCCGGGTACGGTGCATATCCGACACCAACCCGGCTACGGCGAATTTACCAACGATATTTGTGCGGACCAAAATCCGCTTCGTAGAACGGCGAAACCATGCGCCCCGGAGGCACCAGTTCATCGACCTTGCTGCGGTCGGCGTCGGTCACATCCACATCCAGCGCCGCCAGGTTATCTTCCAGCTGCGCCATTGTGCGGGGGCCAATAATCGGGCTGGTGACTGCGGGCTGGTTCATGACCCATGCCAGGGCAAACTGGGAAAGCGTGCAGCCTTTTTCCTGAACATGGGGCGTCAACCCCTCTACCACATCATAAATGCCCTCGGTCTTGCGACGTTCCCAGGCCGGGTTCGACGAAGTATCCGCATAGCGGGCATCGGACGGGGCCGGATTCTCGCGCGTATACTTGCCCGTCAACAAGCCGCCCGCCAGCGGACTCCACGGGATCATCCCAATGCCATAAGTCTGCGCCATGGGGATCAGTTCACGCTCGACGCGTCGATCCAGAATATGATAGGGCGGTTGTTCGCAGATGAACCGATTCAGGCCCAGTTCTTTGGAAACCCACAGCGATTCCATGACCTGCCATGCGCCAAACGTGCTGGTGCCGATATAGCGCACCTTGCCGGCGCGCACCAGATCATCCAGCGCACGCAGCGTTTCATCAATCGGCGTATCCGAGTTGGGGCGATGAATCTGGTAGAGATCAATGTAGTCGGTCTGCAAACGGCGCAGGCTGGCTTCACACTGTTCGATGATATGCCGCCGGCTGCTGCCATAGGCATTGGGATCGTCGTCATTCATCCGGTTGAAAACTTTGGTCGCCAGCACAATTTCCTGGCGTTTGCCGTTGCGCTTGAACGCCTCGCCGGTGACTTCTTCGCTACGCCCGCGCCCATAGACATTGGCGGTATCGAAAAAATTGATCCCGGCGTCTATGGCGCGATCGACAATGGCGTAGGCATCGTCTACCGGCGTGGTGCGACCAAACAACATAGTCCCTATGCACAGGGGACTGACCTTTGTGGCCGTACGACCCAAAGCGCGATATTGCATCGTTTTTTCCTCTCATAATTGCGGCGCGTACAGGTTTTGGCACACAGATTTTGGCACACAGATCGAGAACGGGTGCCAAAAAGCGAGCACGCGTATCGTGCAGTCTGGCGCGCGTCGAAGATTGACAGTTTAGGGTGCGTCACGCTACATCAGCAGTATACCACACCCCAGACATGCACCCATGCCGCGGCGGTGTATCGGACACGCAAAACGCGGCCCGCGCCAACGGGAATCTATTCAGCTATTTGGGTGGAAACGACAAACACGCGGGAACTAGATGCGCAAAAAGTGCGACGCATCCAGCACGAATAAGTTGGCCGAATATTCGGGCAGGCCCTTGTCCAGCGGCGCGGCTTCAGTGCGCCGGGGACAGGCCGACTCGATCAGGTTGATCACCGTGTCCACTTCCGAGGATTTGACGCCGATCAGCAAAGTGGCATTGCCGCGCCGCAAAAAGCCGCCGGTGGTATTGATGCGCGTTAGGCGGTGGCCGGCGCCCAGCAATTCACGAATGATCTCATCCGCATCGTCACCCTTCACAATCGCAAGAATCAGCTTCATCCGCTCACTGCTGGTTTCGGGAATGGCTTCGGGGCCAGTTTCCAGGCCGGCTGCGTGACCGGCTTCCGTGGTGGCCGTTGCGGCTGCGCTTTGCACTTCAGACATGGCTTCCGCCTCCTCGAGATTTTGGTGAGAGTGGGTAGAAAGGGCGGGTGTGGTCGATTCGCTTTGCGCCGCCTGGGGGAACTGCACAAACCGTTCTACCGGCACACAAAAGACCACCGCCCCACCGACTTCCACTTCCATTGGGGTGAGATAGAGAAATGTGGGATCCAGCATTGCTACGCTGCTCATATGCACGGTGCGCGTCTTGCATGTAGATTCAATCGCGGCAATCGCATTGTCGTAGCGCGCCTCATCCAACCCCAGGAGCAACGCGACGCTATCGGTCCCAAACAAGCCGCCGGTGGAGTTGATCTTGGTCAGACGCAGCCCCTGCGCCACCAGTTCGTCGTTGAGCGCGGTGGCGTCTTCAATCTGTACAACCGCCGCCATGAGCAGCATAGGTCCTCCCTCCCCGAAGCTTAAATTTATTTTTAGCCGCCGTTCGCCAGCCCTGAATATGCACAGAGTCTACACGCCCAAGTGTGCAAATGGTAACACCGGCGGCAGACGGCGTCAACCAACTTTTCCGTGCCCGGTTTCCGCCACCCGCTTGCCTGTGCAGACCCCGGTGCGCCTCGTGTGGCTATGTCAGTGGCTCCACCAACGGCTCGACCAGGCCCGCCTGTTGCAGCGCGGGCAAAACCACCGCCCCCAGAAGCCGCAAACCCTCTGCGGCGCGGATGCCGTGCGGCGTGCCAAACTCCACGCGCTGTGCCCCGGCGGCAAAGAGTGCGTGGGCCTGCTCTGCCACCTGGTCGGGCGTGCCCGCAAAAGCAAAGCGGCGCAACAACGCATCGGAAACCAGCGCCGCAGCCGCGTCAAAATCATAGTTGGCCGCGGCCGTGCGCAAGCGTTGCAGCCGGTCGGGTTCAATTTCCACCGTCGCATCCAGCGCGGCCACCACCGGCAAATAGAGCGCGACCTCGCGCCGCGCCAAGGCCCGCGCGGCCGCGCCATCATGGTCGACCACCGTCACGGCACCCATCGCGATTGCCACAGATAGCCTCTGCCGCCCTGCCGCTTGCGCAGCCGTATCCAGCAACTCGCGATAAACCGGAATCACATCGGGATTCGCCGAGCCGCCAATCTTAAGCTCGTCTATGGCATTGATACAGGCGCGGATGGTCTGCGCACCCCAACTGCCCAGCAGAAAAGGCACATCCGGGCGCAAAATCGGCCAGCGCAGACTGTCACCCCCCGCCAGCGAAAAGACTTTGCCCGGCAGCGGTTCCTTCGCCTGCTGCAACAAATGACGCACACAGGCAAAGGCCTCGCGCAGCGCAGTGACCCCGTGGCGCGGCTCTAGCTCCAGATAATCGAGCCAGCCCCCGCGGGCAATGCCCAGATAGGCGCGCCCATTGGACGCTTCATC
>JBBDIO010000311.1:0-9809 GCA_040880365.1 Litorilinea sp. | reverse complement strand
CTCGTGCATAAATTTTGCAACCCATTACTAACTCTCACGTAACGCATCACTTAGCGCGATGCTTTCCCCACAATTTCAACCAGAGTTACATCAAAAACACTTGGAGAGGAACCAATCCCATGAAGATTACCGCTGTCGTGCCCGAAGTCGTGCATGTGAATCACCGGGGCGACTGGATTTTTGTGGTTGTGGAGACCGACGCCGGGATCACAGGCGTGGGCGAAGCCAGCCACAGCGGCAACGATGCCCTGCTGCTCCCGGTTATCCGCCACTTTAACGATACCCTGGCAGGCCAGGACCCCCGGAGCATTGAAGCCATCTGGACCCGTTTGGCGCGCATGGATGGCGGGCGCATCGTCCACACTGCGCTGAGTGGGCTGGAACAAGCCCTGTGGGATATTTTGGGGCAACATCTGAATACGCCCGTGCACACCTTGTTTGGCGGCGCGATGCGCGACCGGCTGCGCCTCTATGCAAATATCAACCGCCACGTCACCGACCGTTCGCCCGCGGGCTTTGCCAAAGCCGCGCGCCAGGCTGCGGACGAAGGCTTCACCGCCGTCAAGCTCGCACCCTTCGATGAATTGGTACAACCCGACCACATCCGCACCGGCCCCAAAGCCGCCTGGCGCAACGGCGTTGCCCGTGTCGAAGCCGTGCGCCAGGCGATTGGCGACGAAATTGAGCTGGCTGTAGATTGTCATGGCCGCATGGATGCAGGCGAGGCGCTGATTGTGGCCGACGCGTTGGCCGCCTGCAATCTCTATTGGTATGAAGAACCCGTGCCCGACAGCTATCTGGACGAGCTGGCAGGCGTGACCGCCGCGGTGCGGATGCCCACCGCCTCCGCCGAGAGCATTTTTGGCATGGAAGGTTTCCGGCCCTTTTTCCAACGCCACATTGTGGATGTGCTCATGCCCGATGTGAAACATGACGGCGGACTCATGGAGACGAAGCGCATTGCCGGCGCGGCGCGCATGTGCCAGTTGCTGGTCGCGCCCCACAACCCGGCCGGCCCGCTGGCAACCGCAGCCACGGCCCAGGTCATCAGCACAGTCAGCAATTTCTCGATTCTGGAATATGCCTGGGGCGAAGTCGATTGGCGCGCCGATTTGCTGGATCCGCCCGAACGCATCGAAGACGGCTATCTGGTGCTTTCCCAGGAGCCGGGGCTGGGCCATCGGCTCAACGCCAAAACCGTCGCCAGCCACCGCGCGCAAGCCGTCTCTTCGCAGGATTCGGCCAAAGCCAAGCCCAAATCGACATGAAAATCACCGAAATCCGGCTTTCCGTCTTTGAACTGCCCGCCAATACGCGTCTCTTCGATCTGGCACGCGTGGAGGTGGGCGCGGCGCGCCAGTGGGAACGCCGCCCCGGTCCTGCGCACAACGAAACCATCCAACTGCTGCATGTCTTTACCGATGCAGGCGTGGAGGGCATCTGCACCGTGGGCGACGCACGCTATACCAACATGCGCCCCTTCGACCTGGAGCAATTGCGCCACCTGACGCTGGGCGCAGATCCCCGCGACCGGGAATTTCTCTATCACAAATTGCACGCGGCCACGCGCAGCATGTTCACCATGCCGGGCTGGTTTGGCGCATTCGACAATTGTCTGTGGGACATTATAGGCAAGCTCGCCAACCAGCCGGTCTATGCCCTGCTGGGGCGCGCGCGTGCCAGTTGCCCCGCCTATTACAATGTGCGCGGCGGCGCGCTCGAAGCTACCGTCGAAGATGCGCACGCCGCGTGCGAAGCGGGCTATGTCGCGCTCAAAGATCATTTTCTCCAGGACGCAACCCGCAACATCCACGGCTTTGAAGCCATGCGCGCCGCCGTCGGCCCCGATATCGACCTGCTCCACGACGCGGCGCTGTGCAGCTATACCTATGCCGATGCGTTGCGCGTGGGGCGCGCGCTGGAAACGCTGGGCTATGGGTGGTTTGAAGAACCCTTGCCCGACCGCGATCAAATCGGCTTGCAGCGGCTCTGCGCCCAACTGGATATTCCCATCGTCGCCGCCGAAACGCTCATGCACGATATTGATCTCTCCCGGCTGTGGCTGATTCAGGGGGCGACCGACTGGCTGCGCGCCAATGCGCGCCTGGGCGTCACGCCGCTGATGAAACTGGCGCACCTGGCCGAATTGCACGGCGCGCGCATCGAACTCAATGGTCCCGGCGGGCTATTTGGGCTGGTGCATGCCCATCTGGTCTGCGCGCTGGAAAATACCAGCTACTACGAATATTTCCCCGGCGGCAGCCGCGATGAAATCGGCGCGCAAATCGGGCTTACCAATCCACCCCTGCCCCACAAGGGACGCATCACCCCGCCTACCGGACCCGGTTGGGGAGCAGAATGGGACTGGGCGACCCTCCAGCGTCGCCGCACCGCCTATCTGTAAGGCATATCTGTAATAATGCACGGGACGTTCCGCCTGCATCGCCCCATCTGCAATCTGCTTCTCGCGCGACATCCTGCATCCCGATACCTGTGGTAAAATGCTGTGCTACAGATGCGAAGACTATGGACAGCAGGCACAATTGTAGTTTTGATCGCGCTGGCCTTTTGGGTCGGCTATTGGAGCTTTCCTCTCTTGCAGGGGACAGGCACATTTGTCGCGGCTGCGCCCGATAATCCCGCGCACCAGGCCACCGATTCGCCCCTGCCGGAAGATACGCCCCTCGCCGATGACCGTATGCGCGCCTTTTGGGAAGCATGGGACATTCTGGAGCGGGATTTCTATGGCAGCAAGCCCGATGCCCTGGACCGCGCCTATGGCGCGATTCGCGGGCTGACCGAGACCTTTGACGATCCCTATACCTATTTCCTGGAACCCCAACCCCGCCAGTTGGAACGCGATGAACTGCGCGGGCGGTTTGGGGGTGTTGGCGCCAACATCGAACGCACCGATGCGGGCTATGTGCTCTACCCACTGGTGGATCAACCCGCGGCGCGGGCCGGCATTCAAAGTGGCGACCTGCTGTTGCGCGTGGACGACGACCCCATTCCCCCAGAGATGGAATCCGATCAGGTGGTGGCGCGTGTGCGCGGGCCGGTAGGCAGCACGGTCACGCTAACCATTCGCCGCACCGGGGCTGATACAAACACCGGGGCCGATTCTGATACGGGTGCTGATACTGCCCTTGCCCAGGATATGGAATTTGCGATCGAACGGGCCGAAATTGAAACGCCCAGCCTGGAATGGCGTTTATTAGAGGTGTGCGCAGCCGTCACCGATGCAGATATGGCGTGTACCGCACCGGGCGCGCCGCGCGTCGGCTATATCCGCCACACACTGTTTAGCGAACGCAGCCCCGCCGAAATGGAAGTCGCCATCACGGAATTGCAGACGCAAGGTGCGGTACGCTTCATTCTCGATCTGCGGGGCAACCCTGGGGGGTTGGTATCATCGGCGGTGGGTGTCGCCGATTTGTGGCTCGATGGCGGGCCGGTGTATATCGAACAGCGCGCAAGCGGCAGCGAGGAGATCACCCACGCCGAACCCGGCGCGCTGGCCGAATCGTTGCCCCTGGTGATCATCGTCGATGGCAGCTCGGCCAGCGCCAGCGAGATTGTGGCGGGCGCATTGCAGGATCAGAATCGCGCCCGGCTGATTGGCGAACAAACCTATGGCAAAGGCAGCGTGCAGCTCATCCACGAACTTTCGGACCAGAGCAGCATTCATGTGACCAACGCCGAGTGGTTCACACCCAACCGCCGGCGCATCAGCCCCGACGGCCTCACGCCCGACGTGGTGATCGTCCCCGGCAGCGATCCCCTGCCCCAGGCCGTTTTGCTCCTGGCAGAGGAATAGA
The DNA here is from genome assembly GCA_040880365.1 of Litorilinea sp. Lineage (GTDB taxonomy): Bacteria > Chloroflexota > Anaerolineae > Caldilineales > Caldilineaceae > JBBDIO01. The sequence goes on along the minus strand of JBBDIO010000311.1, from coordinate 5,991 downwards.
CACGTCCACGCGGAATTTTTAGAAACCGTTTTCATTTTGCACAGTTAGCACCCTGGAAAAAGGCATGAATCAGGAAATTCAATCAACTCAACCCGTGCAGGGCTGGCTCAATCAGCCCCGATTTTTGCTCATTCTGGGGCTGGTGCTCATGCTCGGCGCATTTGCCGCCGGGCTGGGCATGGGCTTTGGCGCAGGTCGCTGGAGTCAGGACACACCGTCGCTGATGGGGCGACCGGCCGCGGCCGCGCCTGCTGCGGAATGTCTGGCAGAAGATGCAGAGGGCTATGGCGAGCTTTCCCCCCATATGCCCGTCTTCCAGGAAGCCGTCAACCTGCTCTGGCGGGACTTTTACGGTGAACTGCCCGCACCCGATGCCGCGGTCTACGCGGCGATTCAGGGCATTGTGGGCACGCTGGATGACCCCAACACCTCTTTCATGCTGCCGGTCGATGCCGATTTTTTCCGTACCAATCTGGAAGGCGCATTCGAAGGCATTGGCGCGCGCGTGGGCTGGGACGAAACCGAAGACACGCTGCTTATCACCGAACCCTTTGAAAATCAACCGGCCTGGCTGGCTGGTATCCGCCGCGATGATCTGATTCTGGCGGTAGACGGCGAAAGTCTGGTCGGGCGCACCGTCTCCGAGGCGGTGCAGCTGATCCGTGGCCCCAAAGGCAGCACAGTCGTGCTAACCGTAAAGCGCATCATCCCGCTTAGCGACGCTGCGACCAGTGACACCGCGACCAGTGACACAACTGCGAGTGCAGGCGCACGCAATGACGAGACAGCCGGTGACGGCCAATTCCCAGCGGGTGAGACGCCAGCCGACGATACACCAGCCGACGGCAGTTCTGCCAGTCGGGAACAGACAGATTTAACGCATGAAGTGTTCGATATTGCAGTAGTGCGCGACCGCATCGAGATCCCCACTATCAGCGTTGATACGCTGGGCGCAGAGGGCGAAATCGCCTATATCCGCCTCAACACCTTCAACGAAAACGCGGGTCAACTCGTGCGCGAGGCGGTGAGCGACGCCGCAACGGGCGATGCGCGTGCGCTCATCTTCGATTTGCGCGGCAATTCGGGCGGGCTGCTGCGCGAGGCCATTCGGGTCACCAGCGTCTTTCTGGAAGACCAGACGGTGCTGCTCGAACGCTTTAGCGACGGCACCACCGAAACCTACACCACGGTCGGCAGCGCGGTGATCGGCGATCTGCCTGTGGTAGTGCTGGTCAACGGCGGTTCGGCCAGCGCCAGCGAGATTGTGGCGGGCGCGCTGCAAGATGCCGACCGCGCCACACTAATCGGCAGCACCACCTATGGCAAAGGTAGCGTCCAATTGCCCCACACGCTCAGCGATGGCTCGATTATGCGGGTGACCATTGCCCGCTGGTATACGCCGCTGGACCGCACCATCGACGGCATCGGTCTGCAACCCGACGTGATCATCGAGCGCACGGAGGAAGAAGCCGCCGATCCCGATGCCGATCCCGATGCTGACCCCGCGCTGGATGCCGCGCTGGACTATCTAGGCGAACTATTGGCCGAATAGCTTTTGGATAAGATGATCAAGGCCCCGAAAATGCACGGTGAAATGCACGGCCAAAAAATTGTTGGCTGAGGAAGTAGTGACACAGTAGAGATGATGGCAAAAGCAAAAAACAACGTACCGGCAACCGGACCGCGCACCGTCGCCACCAACCGCCGGGCGCGTCACGAATATTTTATAGAAGAAACCTTCGAAGCGGGGCTGTCGCTGACAGGCACGGAGATCAAATCGATCCGCATGGGGCGCGTAAACCTGCAAGATGGCTTTGTGCTGGTGCGCGATGGCGAAGCCTATCTGATGAACACGCACATCGCCCAATATGAAATGGGCAATCGCAACAATCACGACGAAACTCGCACGCGCAAGCTGCTGCTGCACAAGCGTGAAATTGCCGAGCTGCACGCGGCCGCGACCCAAAAAAACTGGACAATCGTGCCCCTGAAGCTCTATATCAACGACCAGGGGCGGGCCCAAGTAGAAATCGGGCTGGCGCGCGGCAAGCAATTGCACGACAAGCGCGACACCATCGCCAAGCGCGAAAACGAGCGCGATCTGCGGCGGATAATCAAACATGCCTACTAAGTCGTGACTAGCCCTGTGCCCCCCCATCTGCCCCCCAGGCAGCCCGCAGGCGCGTTGCACCACCCGGCCAGCCTGACCCTGCCCCACGGCGATTTGCGCCTGCCCGCGTTTCTGCCCGATGCCACGCTGGGCGCCGTGCGCGCCGTGGATAGTCAGGATCTGCTGGACGCAGGCGTGCCCGCGCTGGTGATGAACACCTTTCACCTCATGCAGCATCCCGGTTCCAGCACCGTCGCGGCGCTGGGCGGGCTGCACGCCATGACCGCCTGGCCGCGCCCCATCATCACCGATTCGGGCGGCTTTCAAGCCTATTCGCTCATCCGGCAAAATCCCCGCTATGGCACGCTGACCGACCGCGGCATCCTCTTTCGTCCCGAAAATCAGCGCAGCAAGTTACAACTCACGCCCGAAAAGGCCGTCCAGCTCCAACTCGCATATGGCGCGGATGTGGTCATGTGTCTGGACGATTGCACGCATGTGGACGACGCCCCTGCCGAGCAGCGGCTTTCGGTGCGTCGCACGCTGGATTGGGCCAAACGCTGTCGCCAGGAATATGACCGCCAGCTGGACCAGCGCAGCAAAGATTTTGAGCACAACGCACGCCCCCTGCTCTTTGGCGTGGTGCAGGGGGGCGGTGATCCCGATCTGCGCCGGGAATGCGCCGAAACGTTGCTGGAAATCGGCTTCGACGGCTATGGCTATGGCGGTTGGCCCCTGGATGGCGACGGCAATCTACTGGTGGATATGCTCGCCTATACGCGCAGCCTGATCCCCGCGCACTATACCATGCACGCGCTGGGCGTCGGGCATCCTGATAACGTCATTGCCTGCGCCGCGCTGGGCTATGGCATCTTCGATTCGGCCCTGCCCACCCGCGACGCGCGCCAGGGGCGACTCTACAGCCTTGCCCATCCGCTGGATCCGCAGCTAAGTCCGCCGCTGCCCGCCGGAGGGTGGATGCGCCGCCTCTACATCAACGACGCCAAGCACATCAAACTTAACCGGCCCATTTCGGAACACTGCGCCTGTCACACCTGCCGCCGCTATAGCGTGGGCTATCTGCATCACCTGTTCAAACAGAGTGACGTGCTCTTTATGCGGCTGGCAACCATCCACAATCTGCACTTTATGGCCCAATTGACCGAAGTATTGGCCCACGACTGGCAAACCCGCGCCGCGCCTGCGCCACAGGGGCAGGACTCTGCACAGGACTCTGCGCAGGACCCGCCACATGCCGGCTGACGCAGACACAGTCGCCACATTGGCGGCGCAACTGCTTTCGGCGCGCAAATATGCAGGGCTGGACCCTACGCTGGTAGAGGGCGTGCTGGCCCGCGAACTCGCCAAAGGCCGGCACGGCAAAGCTGCGCTCAAAGCGGCCAAGACCAAACTGCACCAGATCACCAGCGTCTACCAGACCGATGAACTGGATCAGGTCGCCTGGCTTGCAGAATATGGGGCGCAACCCGACGCGGACGCACGCCGCGATCTCTGTCACGCGGCCATGCGCGCCCACGCCTCGACGCGTGAGCGGCTGCCCATCCTCTCCGAGTTTTATGCAACACTCCTGGTCGATTTGCCCGCCGCGCCGCGTGTGCTGGATCTGGCGTGCGGTTTCAATCCTCTGGCATTGGCGTGGATGCCCCTGCCGCCCGGCTATCGCTATTGGGCGTGCGATATCGACCGGGACCAAATCGCGTTTCTCAACGCCTGGTTTGCGGCGGCCCAACTTCCGGCTACTGCCCGGCTGCACGATCTCATCCACGGCGACCACACGGACCTGCCCCCCGCCGATGTGGTGCTGCTGCTCAAAACCATCCCCTGTCTGGAACAGGTAGATAGCCAGATTGGCGCGTGCCTGCTGGCCGATCTGCGCTGCCAGGTGGCGTTTGTCTCCTTCCCCACCCGCAGCCTGGGCGGCCGATCCCGCGGCATGTCGGCCCACTATGGCGAACATTTCCACCAGATCGCGCCGCCCCACTACACCGTGCAACGCTTCGAATTTGCCAACGAACTGGTCTTCCGTCTGGACCGCGACTAAGCGCACAATCCAGACTAAAGCTGCACCCGCGCCCCGCTTTCGGCGGCCAGCAACATCCCCGAAACCAATTCCAGATCGGCCAGCCCGGCTGCGGGCGTATTCACATGCGGCGTGCCGTGGCGAATCGCCTGGGCAAAGGCCGCCAATTCCAGCTCCACGCCGTTGATGCCCGTAAACTCCTGGCGTTCGGTCTTGCCGTCCACAGTTAACTCCAGCGCATCACGCTGTACACGCAGCGCGCCGTCGCTGCCCGTGACACACAACCACGATTCCCAGGGCGCGGGCGCGGCATAGGTGACGGCGAGACTGCCCAGTGCGCCATTGGCAAAGCGCAGCGTCGCGCTCAGCGTATCCGCGGGCGGCAAATCGGCCCGCGTCTGGTGCACCGTGGCCGTCACTTCACTCACCTCGCCCATGACCAGCCGCAACGCCGCGGCCTGATGCACGCCGCCATCCAGCAAAAATCCGCCGGGGAAGGATTCATTGCGCCGCCACGCCGTATGATAGTATTTATTACTGTCCGTGATGGGCGCGTGGAGTGTCCACTGGCAGAGAATCGGCGTGCCAATGCGACCGGCGCGTATCAGATTTCCCGCCTCGATAAACGCCTCCTCATAGCGCCAGTTTTCGCCCACCATCCACACCTGATCCGGGTGGCGGGCCGCGACAGCCAGCAACTGTTGGGCAGTTGCCGGATCGGGCGCAATCGGTTTCTCACTCAACACATGTTTGCCCGCTTTCAGCGCGCGCTCCACCGCGTCGGCCAAATTTCCAATGGGCAGAATAATGTCCACCGCGTCGACCTGTGGGTCGGCGAGCAGCGCGTCCAGCTCGGTATAGACCTGCACCGGCGCGCCATCCACCGGCGGGAACTGTTCGGCCAACGCTTCGGCGCGGGTTGCCGTACGGCTATAGACCGCGACCACCTGCAAATGTTCGGGCAGCCGCAACAGCGAGGGCGCGTGCGCATCGCGTGCGAAGATGCCCGCGCCAATAATCCCCACGCGTACCGGCTGGTCGCCGGATTGATTGGGCGAGGTCGATTTTTCCTGATTTTGTGGCAATTTTATCTCCTCATTGTAGCGGATTTGTATATAAATCTGCGCCCCCAAATTGGGCGGCGCACTGGGGGAATTACCTGTGCGTCCTGTGTGCTATTCTTCGACTTCTTCGCCCACAACTTCAACAACCGCCGCGGTCACACTATCGCCCACCTCGAGACCGTCATCACCGTCGGCCAACTGGGCCAGGGTCGCCGTCAACACATCCATATCCACGGTCATATCGCCCAACACGACCCACTCTTCATTATCTGCGCCTTCGCAGGTGAAATTGACGCGCCCTTCGTCGAAGGCTGCGGTTGCGCCCTGCCCAGCATTGCGACAGACCGTTCCATCAGCCAGCGTCACTTCGGCCATGCGCAGCTCAATTTCTTCCGACGAGTCCAGTTCCATGCCGTCATCGCCCTCAACCAGCACGCCATAAGTGACTACGAGCAAATCGAGCTGGGTCGACATTTCACCCAGCAAAACGCCTTCCGCCTCGCCTTCACAGCTGTAATTCACCCGCTGTTCATCAAAGGCCAGCGTCGCACCCCGCCCGGCGTGCAGACAGACTATGCCATCGGGCAGCGTGATGGAAGTCAGGAACTCGTCAGTGTCGTCAGCGTCAGCGGCGTCATCCGCGTCGTCTGCGTCATCCGCTTCTTCTTCAGGTTCGGGCGTGGCGGTCGCATCCGCGTCAACGTCGTCTGTGGCATCGTCTGCATCGTCTGCGTCATCCGCCTCATCTTCAGGTTCGGGAGTGGCGGTCGCATCCG
>JBBDIO010000310.1:0-9887 GCA_040880365.1 Litorilinea sp. | reverse complement strand
TCCCCGAATCCTCGCCGGCGACCCAGTCGCCCGATTTGCCGCCCCGCTTCTCCAACAGGCGCACGCCTTCAATATGCATCCCTTTTTCCAGCGCCTTCGCCATATCATAAATGGTCAGCGCCGCCACGCTGGCCGCGGTCAGGGCTTCCATCTCTACGCCCGTTTGCCCGCTACAGCGCACCGTCGCGGTGATGACCACGCACGCCCGCGCCGCGTCGATGTCAAACGTCACGGCCACCTTGCTCAACATAAGGGGATGACAGAGCGGGATCAATTCCGAGGTCTTCTTGGCGGCCATGATGCCCGCCACGCGCGCCGCGCCCAGCACGTCGCCCTTGGGCGCGTTGCCTGCCTGAATCGCATCCAGCGTCGCGGGCTGCATATGCACTTCGGCCTGGGCAACTGCTTCGCGCACGGTCACGGCCTTTTCGCCCACATCCACCATAGCCGCCTGCCCCTGCGCGTCCAAATGCGTCAACTTTGTCACCCAAATGCTCCTAACCCTGTTCCCGGTCCTACCCGATTAACTCTCAAAGTTCGCCAATCACCAGCGCGTCGACCACCGCGCCGGCGGGCAACGTTTCCTCACCAACGGGCAGCAACAACAGACCGTTCGCCGTGCGCATACTCAATAGGCGGCTACTCGCCTGGATGCCCGTGCTGGTCGCAACAAATCCACCGCGCCCCCCATTGCGCGCAACATCCCACTGCAAGGTCGCGCGGTGAAACTCGGGGCGATAGGCATCCAGGCGCAACGGCTGCGCCAATTCGGCCTGAACGCGCGGCCAATGGGGATTCGTCGCCCCGGCCAATTGCCGCATGGCCGGCACCGCCAGCAAGAGAAATGTCACCATGCTGCTCACCGGATTGCCCGGCAAACCAAAAACCAGGCAGCGATGTGCGCCCTCTGCACCTTGATCTGCCGCCCCACCCGCCGCCTGGTCTGCCACCCCCGCACGTTCCGTCGCGACGGTCGCAAAGGTAAGCGGCTTGCCCGGTTTCATCAACAGCCGCCCAAAATGGACCGTGCCCAAACGCGCCAGCAGGGGCTTCACCAGATCCAGATCGCCCATAGAGACGCCGCCCGAAGTCAGCAAAATATCGGCCTGCGCGATGCCCCGCTGCAATGCCGCCGCCAGCGCGTCGGCCTCGTCCCCCGCGATGCCCAGATCCAGCGGTTCTCCGCCCAACGCTGCGACCGCCGCCAACAGCGCGGCGCGGTTACTATCTCGAATCTGTCCCGGCCCCAGCGCGGCACCCGGCTCCACCAGCTCATCACCCGTGGAAAGCACGCCTACCACTGGCCGCCGATGCACGGGCACGACCGCTTGCCCCACCGTCGCCAAAATTCCCAATTCGGCAGGCCCCAGCCGTGTCCCGCGCCCCAACACCACTTGCCCCTCGGCCACGTCTACACCCACGGCCCGCACATCAGCGCCCTTGTCAACCGTCGCGCCAATGCGCACCCACGGCGCGCCATCTCGCCCAAATTGCGAAGTCTCCTCCACCATCACCACCGCGTCCGCGCCCGGCGGCAGGGGCGCGCCCGTGGTGATATAGGCAACCTGCCCCGGCTCCAGCGTGAAATCCGCCACCCCCCCGGCCCGCACTTCGCCCACCAGCGGATACTCGCCCGGACCATCTCCGGCAACCACGGCATAGCCATCTTTCATCGATGCGGGAAACGGCGGCAACGGATCGGGGGCCAACACGTCACTCCCCAGCACCATCCCCAACACCTGGGCCAGGGGCAACTCCACGACCGGCAGCGCATGGCTTTGGGCCAGCACCAGCGTCAACGCTTCGGGCACCGGCAACATGCGATACTCTGCTTCCCCACCACTCTCTGTGCCCGTCTCTGGGCTGCGAAGTTCACTCTGGCTTGCCATGCGGTTTACTGGTCCTCGTGCATACAAATAAGTTCCACCTCATTGCCGTCAGGATCGTCCACATAGATGGTGCGCGCGGCCAGCACGGGATGTTTTCCCCCACGCGGCTGATAGCCCGCAGCCAGCAAGCGCTCGACCTGCGCATCAAAATCGCGCGCCGGCAATTCAAATGCCAAATGATGCAATTGTCCCTGGCGGGGCTGATCTGCGCGGTCCGGCGGCAGGGGCACCAGCACAATCATCTGCGGCACGCCCGTATGTCCTTCGCCCACCTGCAGAAACACATTCGGCAATGTGGGCGGGGAGATCACCGGCAAGCCCAGCAATTCGCTGTAGAATTGCACGGCAGCAGTCTTATCCTGCACCCACAACACAATCTCGGCCAATCCCTTCACATACGTCGTCATCGCGACTCCCTGTTCAATTCCCGCTTGCGGATTAGAGGCGCGTGCAACTATTCCGCGCCCGGTTCTGTGGTCAGCGGCTCCAGCTGGGCGGCCCACTGCAACAACGCTTCATCCTGCCCAAATCGAGCCACAATCTGCAAACCCAGGGGCAGCCCATTGTCGGCCTTGCCCATAGGAATGGTGATCGCCGGCAGCCCCATATGCGTCCACGGCAGATTCATGGCCGGCTCGCCTGTGGAATCCAGACCCTGGGGTGCCGGTCCTACCGCAGGCGGACACACCCACACGTCAATACCTTGCTCGGCCATCACGGTTTCCACGGCGGCGCGAGTTTCGTCTACCCGTTGGCGCAAATCGACCAGTTCGGCGTCGCTCACCGCCTGCCCATCCAGCACGGCCTGCACGGTGCGCGGGCGATAGAGATGACGTTGCTCTTCAAAGAACGCCGCATGTTCCCGGGCAAATTCGGCAAAGACCAGCTGCCGATGCAACACATTCCACTCGTCAATATCGGGGAACATCTCAATTCGGCGCACTTCACAGCCCGCCACCTGCAACATGAGCAAATGCGCTTCAAACGCCTCCAGCGCCGCCGACTCTGTCTGATTCAGATAAGGGCCATCGGGCACGCCCAACACCGGCAGCGACCCATTCGATCCATTGCCTTCCACCAGCCGCCAGTCGTCACACAGGACCGCCGCCGCGGTTTGCATCCCGGCCACATCCTGGGTAAATAGTCCCACATGATCGATAGTGCGCGAGAAAAAGACCAACCCCTCCGGCGGAATCCGCCCCAACGAGGGTTTGAAGCCCACTATGCCGCAATAGGCCGCCGGGCGAATCACAGAGCCAATCGTCTGCGTGCCCAGCGCCAGCGAACAGAGGCCCGCCGCTACCGCCGCCACCGATCCGCTGCTCGAACCGCCCGGCGTGTGATCCGGGTTATGGGGATTGCGGGTCGGTCCCGGTTCGGCAAACGCAAATTCGGTAGTTACGGTCTTGCCCGCCAGCAACGCCCCGGCCTCCCGCAGCCGCGTCACACAGACCGCTTCTGGCCCGGCAAAGAGTTCGGGCGGCACTTCGGAACCGGCGCGCGTCACAAATCCGTTCACATGATAAATATCTTTTACCCCTACCAGCGCGCCATACAGCGGCGGCCGCGCCGTGCCTGTGGGAAAGCGTTCGCGCAACACTGCGGCCTCGGCGCGCCACCGCGAAAGCCGCCCCGATTCGGGCAGAAACGCCTCGATATGGGGATCGACCAACTCGATCCGCCGGTGCATCTCCTCCAAATACAACGAAAAGCTATGCTGCTCGGCCTGCAAAGCGTGCAGCGTAGCCGCCAGGGGCGCCGCGTTTATATACATGGGTCGATTACATCCTTCCAACCTGCTGGAAATTGTGGATTATGCGGACGTGTCGGACGCTGATTCGGTTTCCGTGCCGGACGCCGACCTGGATTCTGTTGCGGGCAATGATTCCGGCTGTGATTCAGCCAGTGATTCGGGCAGCCGCCGCAAACCTGCCTCGTCCAGAATCGGCACGTCCAGGCTGCGGGCCTTGTCCAGCTTGCTGCCCGGGCTTGCGCCCGCGACCAGATAATCGGTCTTGCCGCTGACACTGCCCGTCACGCGCCCGCCCCGGCTTTCGATAAATTCCTTTGCTTCGTCCCGGGTCAACCCGGCCAGCGTACCCGTTACCACAAAGACCAGACCGGCGAACGGCTGGGCACCGACTTCGGCGCGCGACGCGCGCTGGGGCACAGCCAGTTGCACGCCCGCTTCGGCAAATTCTTCGATCAATTTGCGGTTGGGCGCCAGGGAAAAATAGTCGGCTACGCTCTGGCCGATTTTAGGGCCAATCCCGTCGATCTCAGCCAGTTCGTCCACGCTGGCATCCATCAGCGCGTAGACGCTGGGGAAATGCGCCATCAACAATTCTGCCACCACAGTGCCCACAAAGCGAATGCCCAGCCCGGTCAGCAGGCGCGCGGGCGACCGCGTTTTGCTTTCCTCTACGGCTGTGCGCAGATTTTCCACCCGCCGCTCGCCATAGCCCTCCAGCTCCAGGATTTCGTCCCACGGCAGATTGTAAATATCCGCCAGATCGTGCAGATAGCCGCGCGCGACAAACAGTTCGGCCTGCTTAATCCCAAACGATTCCACATCCATAGCCCCGCGGCCGACAAAATACTCAACCTTGCGCACCAACTGGGCAGGGCAGGCGTTGTTTTCACAATAGGTCGCGGCCTCGCCTTCGGGGCGCACCAATGGCTCACCGCACACCGGACAGGTGGCGGGCATGGTCCAGACCGTCTCATCGCCCGTGCGCGCCTCGGCCAGCGGACGCAGCACCTTGGGAATCACATCCCCCGCCCGCTTGATGACCACCTGATCGCCAATGCGGATATCCAGATCACGCACATAATCTTCGTTGTGCAGCGTCGCGCTGCGCACCACGACGCCCCCGATTTGTACGGCCTCCAATACGGCATTGGGCGTAATCGCGCCCGTGCGCCCCACATTCACCACAATATCGGTGAGCGTAGTCACGGCCTCTTGCCCGGCAAACTTATAGGCCAATGCCCAGCGGGGGTCCTTGCCCGTATAGCCCAGTTCGGCCTGCTGCGCCAGCGAATCCACCTTGATAACCAGCCCATCCACTTCATACGGCAGCGTGTGCCGGTTCTCACGAAACGCATTGACAAACGCCAGCAACGTGCCAAAATTGCGGTCGGCGAAATAGCGGTCGCCAAAATCGTGGTCGGCGAATGTCTCGATCAGGGGACAGACCGGCAGCCCCAGACGCCGCAAATAGTCCAGTGCGCTCGAATGGGTCGTCAGCTCAACGCCCGTCTCCTGCGCCAGCAAAATCTGATAGGCCCACAGCTTCACAGGTCGCCGGGCCGTGATCCCGCTATCCAATTGGCGCAGGCTGCCCGCGGCAAAATTGCGCGGATTGGCAAATGTGCGCGCATCATTGGCTAGCTGCGCCGCGTTGAAGGCCTCGAAGTCGGCCTTCTCCACATACGCTTCGCCGCGCACCACCAATCGTGCGGGCGGCGGCAACTCGCTATCGGTCGCGAACGGCACGCGCAAGGGCAACTCCTGCACCGTGCGCAGATTGGGCGTAATCGTCTCGCCATATTCGCCGTCGCCGCGCGTCGCGCCCAACACAAAGCGCCCCGCTTCATAGTGCAGCACCACCGTCAAGCCGTCGAATTTTGGCTCTACCACATAGACCAGCGCGTCCCGCTCCTGCTCCGAAAGCAAACGCTTCACCCGCTCGCGCCACGCCAACAGCCCATCCAGGTCAAACGCATTAGCCAGACTAAGCATGGGCATGGGATGACGTGTCCGCTCAAAACGCTCGGAAACAAAACCGCCCACGCGTACAGTGGGGCTGTCCTCACTCTGCAATTCGGGATACGCCTCTTCCAGTTGCTGCAATTCCAGAAAAAGCGCGTCAAACTCGGCATCGCTGATCTCTGGATCGTCGAGCACATAATATCGATGCTGATGCAGGCGCACCGCGGCCCGCAGTTCCTCAACGCGCTGGCGCACTTCTGTATTCGCTGCCGTGGTTGTATCGGCTGTCTTGGCTGTCTCGTCCACAAGTTCCTCGTTCACGTATGCTACAGCGGGGTCGCTCGGAGATGGCGAGCCGAAGAACCCGGCCCAGGCTAGGGCGCAGGTTGCAGACCGTGCGCCGACGTCCAACCTACCAGACCATCGGCGGCGCGCACCCGTATCCACTGGTCATCGTCTACCACCACCGGATAGGCCATGTGGTCGCCCGTCGGCTCCATCACCACAAATGTACCGCCCCGGGCATAGGAATCCAAAAAGCTGGAATCGCCATCGGCGTCGGCGTAGAGTTCCACACGATCCGCAGCGTTGATCAGAATCCCGCCCGGCTCGACCGCTATGTCCGGTGGCGTGGCGGGGGTCTCGGCTTCCGTGTCCGTGCCATCTGCCGCCGCTTGCCCGGTTGCAGACACGGTGGCAGGTACAGTGCTGGGCGTGGCATCCGTATCGAGCTGCATCCCGCCGACACCAGCCTGAATCCCCAGCAGTTGACTGGCGTTCACGCCATCCTCCGGGGCGCGCAGCTGAAGGGCACTCAACATGAAAATGCCCGCCACGATCAAAACAGCCAAAGTGACCGCAGCCCAATTCAACCAGCCCGGCGTCGTGCTCAACAACACCGAATTTTCCTCAACGCGTCCAGCGCTCTTGCGCACAGGCTTTGGTGTGCCCATTTTCCGAGGCACGTCGCTGTTTGCGCCGGCCTGTCCATTCGTCTGCTTTGTCATGTGTTGGCAACCTCCCACGGTCTTCTATCCACCGTCTTCTATCCACGGCCTATTTTTCGCGGCGTGCTATCCGTACAGAGTGCCGCGTCACGCAGCCCCAGCAACCTGTCCGGCTCCAAATCACTTGAGCAGCTTCAACATCGCGTCCAAAGGACGCGTGTTGATCACATCTTTGGCTTCGATCCAGGCGCGGCGCGCGGTTCCGATGCCATAGGGCATCACCTCCATGCCGCCCACCTCATGCGCATCGCTGTTGATGGCAATCTGGCAGCCCAACTCCACTGCGCGCCGGGCATAGACATCGTTGATATCCAGGCGCGAGGGGTGAGCGTTAATCTCTACCACGGTTTTGGTCTCGGCACAGGCCGCCAGCACCGCCTCCAAATCCAATTCGCTGGGCGCACGGCTACCGATCAGGCGTCCAGTAGGATGCCCCAAAATATGCACATGCGGATTTTCAATCGCGGCAATGCACCGCTTGGTAATGGTTTCCCGTTCCTGGCGCAGCCCACTGTGGATACTCGCCACCACAATATCCAGTTCGGCCAAAGCCTCATCGGGCAAGCCCAACCGACCATCGGCCAGAATTTCCACTTCGGTGCCCCGCAAAAGACGAAAATCCAGCCCGGCCGCGGCATATTCCTCGTTCAATTGGTGGATCACCGCCGCCTGTTCGGCCAGACGAGTAGCATCCAGCCCATTCACCATGCCCAACCCTACGGAGTGATCGCACAGGCCCCAATAGCCATAGCCGCGCGCCTGGGCCGCCTTTGCCATTTCGGCAATTTCGCCAGTGCCGTCGCTCCATGTGGAATGGCCGTGCAGTTCGCCGCGGATGTCTTCCAGTTCAATCAGCCGGGGCAACTTGCCCGCCGCGGCCGCCTGATGCTCGCCCCGGTTCTCCCGCAGTTCCGGCGGAATCCACGCCAGCCCCAAGAACTCATACAGCGCGGCCTCTTCTTCAAAATAGCGGATTTCACCTTCAGGCGCATCGCCCTCGCCCGTCGCGGTCAGCCCATACTCGTTCAGACTCCAGCCCATGCGCTGGGCACGCTCGCGCAAGGGCACGCTGTGTTCCTTGCTGCCCGTAAAATATTGGAGCGCCGCGCCCCAGTGTCGGGCTTCCACCACCCGCAAATCCACCTGCAACCCCGAATTGAGCACCACACTGCTCTTCTTGTCGCCCGCGCCACTCACATCGCCCACCATAGGCAAGCCCCGAAACGCTTCCATCACGGGCACAGGCTGCTCGCTTACCACCAATATGTCCACATCGCCAATCGTCTCTTTCCAGCGCCGCAGACTGCCCGCCAACTCAATCCGGGTAATGGCGTCGGCATCTACCGCGGCCTGCAACTGGCGCACGATTTCGCGCGCCTGGGGCAAGGCCACGCCCAGCGGCGTACGCGCATCGCTGCGTTTGGCCGCGAGTTCGATCCCTTTGAGGATTTTCTGCTCACTCTTCGCGCCAAAGCCCTTCAACTCGCGAATCCTGCCCGCTTCCGCGGCAGCCTTGAGATCGCCCACCGATTGAATATCCAGTTCGTGCCACAAGCGTTTCGCCGTCTTGGGTCCCACATCGGGCACGCGCGTCATGGCTACAACCCCGGCAGGCACGGCGGCCTTAAGCTCCTCAAACTCCTCGACCTGGCCCATGGCAAACAGCTCGCGCAGCAACGCGGCAATGCCCTTGCCCACCCCGTCAATCGATTCCAGCTTTTCCGCGGCATAAAGCCGATTGATGTCCTGACCCAGATTGCGAATGGCTTCCGCCGCGTTCATATACGCATTCACCCGGAACTGATTGGCCTCCTGAATCTGCAAAATTGCGCCAATCATCTCCAATTCGTCCGCCACATCTCGATTTGACAGGCGATAGCCCGCCCCCATATCAACAGATTCGGGGTCAATGGATTCGGGGTCAATCTCGGTATCCACGGTAGACACTTCTGGCTCACTCATTCGCATCTCGATTCAAAAATTGTGTGCAGAACCCAGGTTCAGCGCAGCGTGCAGATTCACCCAGCCACCCGCTAGCGCGATAGGGGCGCGTCTGGGGCAGGGTTTGGCACACTATCGGCGGCAACAGATTCATCACGGTCGGCGGTCGCCGCACCCGTCATCAGATGTGACCACAGTATAAAAGAGACAACGCCAATCAGGACACCCAGCCACAGCGTACAAAAGCGCACCAACAAGGCCGCCGCCGTTGCCGGAGCCGCCGCCATCCCAAAAATCTGACGACTCAACGCCACCAGACTGCCTTCCACACCGCCCAATCCACCCGGCATGGCAATCAGTGCGCCAATCACCGTGCTGATGGAAAAGATGAACACCGCAGCAAACAAACTCTGCCAGCCCGGCGCGGCCCCAAAACCAACCAGCACCACATAATAGGCCACCCCCTCGGCTGCCCAGCAGACCAGGCCCACGCCCAGCGCCAGGGCAAAATTCCGGGGGCGAAAAACAAGATAGCTGCCTTCGTAAAATGTGTGGAGCGGACCCACAAAGCGGCGCGTCCATGCCATGCGCGCGCCCAGGCCCAATCCCCACAACGCCAGTGGACGGATCTGGATCACCGCAAGAAACAGCAGAAAGCCCACAAAGAAGACCCCGGCAAAAAGCCGCGCCGCGGGCTGCGGAAACGCCAACAGGCCCACACTTGCCAGAATCAACATGGCAAAACCATCGGTCAGCCGTTCGGCCAGGACTGCCGGGGCCGTCTGACTCATGGGTGTGCCGGTCACGGTACGAATCATATAGCTCTTCAAAAACTCGCCCGCTTTGCCCGGTGTCATCACCATGAGCATCCCGACACCAAAGACGCGCGCGCTATCGGCGCGGGAGATCGGCGCGCCCAGCGTGCGCAAATACCAGTGCCAGCGCAGCAACCGCCCGCCATAGTTGACCAGGGTCAAGCCAATTACCGCGGGCAACCATAGCCAGGGAAAATCCAGGAGCGCCGCCGAAAGCTTCTGCCAGTCGCCATAAACAGCCAGCCCAATATAGAGCAGGAAGGCAAAGCCCAGCGACCAGATAATTTTGCGGCGCAGCTCAACGGTCATAGTCACCAATTATACATAATCAGGGAAGATTCTGAAATCAACCGCAAAATCCCGCGCGGTACCACGCCCACGCCCAGCCATCGAAAATCTGCTGAAACCCTGCACAGATAGACTGTACGATCAGCCCTGCGTGCGCAGCAACACCTTGAGCGCGCCACGCCGCCCGGCATTTTCCAGGGCCGCAGTTGCCAAATCCAGCGGGTATTCGGCA
>JBBDIO010000309.1:0-9974 GCA_040880365.1 Litorilinea sp. | reverse complement strand
CAACTCCAGCAGGAGATCTACACCTTTGCCCAGCGCGGCCGCGCCGCGATCCCACTGACGCCTGCCGATCGGCGCGGCGCGGCGCGCGATCCATTTGGTCACTGGTACTGGATTGATGCGACCGCCACGGCGATCCTGGCGCGTTGGGCTGCCGCGAATGCGCCGGTCCAGCTCTACCCTGCCGACACCGACGGATCGACCGGCGCGGCTGCGCCTTCTGTCCAGCCGGACTGTGCGCTCGATTTTCAACCGGTAGCCGCCGCCGTCACCGCCGTGCCGGAACAACTGGCCGGACTTGCCGTCACCACAGAGGGCTATCTGGTGGTGGGATCGCCTGCGACGGGGACATTGTTGGTTTTCGACCTGTATGCGCTCGACGGTGGCTATGTGCGTGTGCCGCTTCCCCCGCCGCCCAATGCGCCCAATGCTACCTCCCAGCCGTTTGCATTGGCGGCGCGCACGGATGGCGGCCTGTTGGTGCTGGATCGCGTGCACAAGGTTGTGTGGATTCTGGACAGCACCTTGCGGCCCACATCCACCGAACCGGGCATGCCCGGCCAACCGCTGTCATTCCAGCCCAAGCAGGGCTTGACGCGCCGGGCGGGAACTGCGCCGCGCGCGTTTCCGGTCGAACTGGCAGCAGTCGACTCAATTGATATAGACCCGATTGCCATCGATCCGATTGACATTGACCCGATTGCCATCGAACCCTTGCCCGATGGATCGTTTTGGGTGCTGGACACGCCTCCTGCCGCCGAAGCGGCTTCTCGACTGTGGCGCTATCGTCTGGACGCCGCGCCGCAAAGGATAGAGCTGCTGACCACAGACCTCATCGACCAGCCCGCGGATGCACTGGATTTGGCCCATATACGCGGCCACGATTTGGCCTATCTGCCCACGCGCGCATCGAGTGGCGACTACCTGGAGCGGGGTGTCTTGTATATCGTCGATGTGCAGGGGAATCAGGCCTATGCGTTGACGGTCGATGTGTCGGCCCACCTTCAGGTGCGCATCGAACGCGCCTATTATCCGCTGCGCCATTTTACGGGGACTGCCCTCCTGGCTACCTGGTCGGAGGGCGAAGCCTATTACCAGCAGGGCACGCGCTGGCTGCCAATTCGAGCCTTGCCCCATTTGAAGTATGAAGAGGAAGCAAGGCTGGAGTTGCCGCCCTTCGATGGGCGCGACCCCGGTTGTGTCTGGCATCGCCTGTGTCTGGATGCGTGTATTCCCCCGGAAACGCAGGTGTTAATCGAGACCCGAGCCGCCGACCTGGTCGAAGAACTGGAATGGCAGCCGTGGATGCGACAGCCCCAGCCCTATCGGCGGCCTGGGGGCAGCGAAATTCCCTACTATACGTTGTGGAGCAGGAACGACCTGGAAGATCAGGATACCGGGACATGGGAATTGCTCTTTCAGCAGGCCCAGGGACGCTGGATTCAGATACGCCTGACGCTGGATGGCAACGGGCGCACTTCGCCGGTGCTGCGCGCGCTGCGCATACACTATCCTCGCTATTCCTACCTCAAGGCCTATCTGCCCAATCTATATGCCCAGGATGCCACGTCCATGCAATTCGTCGAGGATTTTCTGGCTAATCCCGAAGGTATACTCACCACAATCGAGGGGCTGATCGCACAGGTGCAGACGTTGATGGATGTGCGTACCGTACCCGCCGAAGCGACGGAGTGGTTGGCGAGTTGGCTGGGGTTGGTCTTTGAGCCGGGCTGGTCCGACTATCAACGGCGCTTGCTCATTGCCCACGCGCCCTATTTCTTTTTGCGGCGCGGCACAAGAATAGGGCTGCTCCAGGCTGTGTTGCTAGCCATATGCCCCGAGTTGGGGCCGGATATCTTCCGCGATGATGTGGACTATCCGACCATTCGCATTGTCGAGTTGTATCTGACCCGCTCTCAGGCCGGGATTTTCGCCGGCGATCCCACGGAACCGGAGCTGACGACGACCGGCGATCCCCAGGCAGATGCCCGGATGCGCGCACACCGGTTTGTGGTGCTTTTGCCCAGCACGCTGGCGCCGGATACGCGCCGGTTGGTGGCGCGTATCATTGAGCTGGAAAAGCCCGCCCACACGTCGTTCACTCTCAAGGAATACTGGTCACTGTTTCGGGTGGGCGAGATCCGTCTGGGCCTGGATACAGTGCTTGGACAGGGTGGGCGATTTGAGCTTTTCCAGATTGGACAGACAGCGCTGGCCGAGGGCGCACTGGGGGCGGCGTTCCCCCATTCCCTCACAACGCGGACAGTACTCGGAAACTAAAGAGGAGGCATGTTCGTGAATCCGTCATTCAACCTTTGCGAGAATTTTGGCAACTTGAACCCTGCTGAACGCCTGAATTACGTCTTGGGCCAGGTGCTGGGCGTCAAGGACTTTATGCAAGAACAGGCGTACTTTTTGCACAAGGGCCGGCGGCACAATCGCGCGCTCCACGGCTATGGCACGGTTTGGGG
The DNA here is from genome assembly GCA_040880365.1 of Litorilinea sp. Lineage (GTDB taxonomy): Bacteria > Chloroflexota > Anaerolineae > Caldilineales > Caldilineaceae > JBBDIO01. The sequence continues at coordinate 7,506 of JBBDIO010000309.1, read as the reverse complement.
ATTGGCTGTGGAACAGGCCGGCGCCGGCGCGGAGTTGGAGATCCAGGTGCATCCGGGGCTTGCCATTGACCCACAAGGCCGCGAGATCTGGGTGGACGCGCTGCAATGCGCCAGGCTCAACGAGTGGCTGGCGCTGTCTTCCAGTTCCGACGCGGCCATGCTGAACCGCGAGACACTACATCCGGTTCAGCCGGATATGGATGGCGGACCGGTCGCGGTGTATGTGGTGCTCCACTATCGGGCCTGTGAGACGGAATTGCAGCCTATATTGGGCAATCCGTGCCGTGACGACACGGGCGAAAACGGCGCACTGCAACCGACGCGCATCCGCGATGATTTTGTGCTCAAGCTATCGCCGGTGCAGCCGACCCAGTTCGAAGAACAGCATGTGCGCACGCTGGGCGCCCTGTTCGATGGTCTGGTCATCGATCCGGCGGCTCCGGCTCTGGACGATATGGCCGCGGCTGATCGCGATGCGTTCTGGCAAGGCCTGTGGGACGCAATCGACGCGCCGCTGCGCCCGCCTGCCGCCCCGGCGCTGACTATTCCCGCCGCGGATGCCGATCATGTGCTGCGCGAGATGTTGCGCTATTGGGTGACCCACACCCGTCCGGCACTGAATCAACTGCACGATCCGGTGGCGCGGCTCATGGCAAGAGTACAGATCGACGACACAGCGGTGCCGCTGGATGCGGACGCGCGCGCGGCCCAGGTCGCGGTCTTTACCGATGCTTTGGATCGCTATCTCATCGCCAAAGACCTGAGGCAGATTGAAGCCGTGGATCCAATCACTGTGGACGCCGACACCGAAGATCAACTGCGGCGCGCGGTTGTAGACTATTGGGCGACCGCGATCCAGCTTTGGGATGAGAACGGCGATGCGGGCATTTTGTTGGCCGCGGTGCAGTTTGAATTGGATGCACAGGGCGCAGTGGCGGAATCTACTCTGCGCATTGAGAACATGCAACGCCCCTATCTGTTGCAGACACGCGTGTTACAGGAACTGTTCTTGGCGCGCGATCCGGTTTCCGGTGGGGATGGGATAGGTCAGCCAGGGCAGCCGGGTGAACCAGGTGAGCCAGGGCAGCAGGGTGAGCAGGGGGTGCAGGGTGAGCCAGGGCAACCGGGTGAGCCGGGGCCGGGTCTCAACCAGTTGATGATCCGCCCACGCGATATGGACATTGAGACGGAGGGTAACGTTGTGCGCATTTCCGGCCTGGAGGGGCTGAACGGCTTCCCGGCATTGTTTTTTCGAGGCGTTGGCTCGGTGGCCTTTACGGTTCTGCGGCCCGCGAGCGCGCCCAACGGCGGCGTCCCTCCAATGTTTCTGCGCCTGTATTGCACAACTGACGCCGCCGACCGACAAGAGCTAGAGTGGCTCGTAAGTTGGCGTTGGATCTCTGCCTTTGGACCAGTTGTCCCCGACGCACCCTTTGATGAAATTGTCGGGACGCGTCCCGAACAGCCCACAGGAGATGAAACAGTACTATTTTTCCCTGATACGGAAGATGCATTTCCCATGATGGTGTTTAGGGACGGCGACTTTCCACACTTGAGCGTAAGTGAGCCAATTATCCTTAGACCAAACTTAAACCGTGCCGATCTCTTATTGGTCCGCCTCACTCTGAATACGCAGTTGCTTGCCTACCTCCTGATGGCGGAGCTACGCTGGGAGGTCTAGTGGGCCGGAATCTAAACGCCATTGAGGCCTGGTACATCAGTCCAAAGCTTTTTGTGTACGAGTGAACCGACCCACCGTTTACCGTTGGATTCCCAACGGGAAATCCGCGGAGGATATCATGAGCGAACAGTTTTTAGAAGCCAACTTCACAGGGAGTCTGAAACACCCGCGCTTTTTCAACGGGCGCGTTTTGACTGCGACCGATTTGCAGGACGAACAAAAGGCCAACGTGCGACGCGCCCTCTATCTGGGCCAGGCGGCAGGTGAAGGTGTTGTGTATGGTCTCTATGTAGCCCGAGGCGACGCACCGGGCGCACTGGCAATCACTGCGGGGCTGGCCATCAGCCGCCAGGGTGATGCGCTCTATATGCCGAGCGAAGCCACGCAACTGATTCTCGCACCCCGCGCGCGTGAGGTGGCTGCAAGCGATTCGCCGTTTATTACCTGTGCGCCGGTCGACGCGACGACGGTGTCGGGCGCGGTGTCGATGGGGTTTTATGTGCTGGCAATTGCGCCCGCGTCGCGATTGTCCCAGTCGTTTGCGCCCCACAGTGGCTTGAACAGTAGTGGTTTGAACAGTAGTGGCTTAAACGGTAGTGGCTTAAACGGTGGCGTGACCCCGTGTACAAATCGCTATGAAGAAGTGGGCGTCCAGTTCAAATTGATTCCTGTGCCCCAGCAACTTATCGAACCTATCGACGCGACATCTAGCAAACGGCGCAACCGACTGGCCCATGCCTGCTTTGGCACGCCCGGACTGGAACCCTTTGCCATAGAACCGTTGAAGCAGGTTGCGACCCTAAACTTACTCGAACGTCTGCGCAGCGGCAGCGAACCGGGTCTGCGCGCGTGCGACGTGCCCCTGGCCGTTTTGCAGTATCGCACCAATGCGGTGGACTTTGTGGATGTCTGGTCGGTGCGCAGGCCCTGTCTATGGGGTCAGCATCCCGACATGTTTCCCGCGGATACTCTGTCGATTGACGGCATCTTTGCCCAGTTTGGCGCGCCGGGGCGTGCGCTGGACGCGATGGCGGTGTTGTTGCAGTTCCAGAATCAGTTGGAGGAGATTCGCACGGACAATGGTGTCACACCGCCTGCGGTCGCAGCTGCCACCTACTTCGACTATTTGCCCGCCGCCGGCTATCTGCCCGCGGGCACGACTGATGCGCACACGCGCCGCTTTCGCGTCGGCGCGTTTTTTGGCAACTTCGCGCTGGAAATCGGCGAGTTGGACCCAGGATTCGTGCGCAGCCTTTTCAATGAATCGTTCGCAGTGGCTCCGCTGCGCGTCTCCGGCGATATGGCGGTCGATCTCTACACCGTGCGCGGCGCCGACCCGGCAGAACCGTTCGTCATATTTGCGCGCCGCGCACCGTTAACCGTCCAGACGCCACCCCAACCGACCGAACCCGAACCCAGCGCCCCGGCGGAAGAGCCGCCGCAGGTGCGCACGGGCGATCTTATCGTCACTGTGCTCAATGAATTCGGCGGCACATTTCCCCATAATTTGATTGAGTCGGTGACGGCCTACCATCACGAATCAAGAACCACTACCCCGGCAATCCGGCAACGGGTCCGATCATCCCTGGGATTTGGGCGCGAGGAGCGCGGATTTCAATTCTGGAAGGAACAGGCGCAAGAAGACACCTACTCGAAATACAGCGCCTATTTGTCGCGTCACGGAGTAGAGAATGTCTATGCTTCGATCTGGAACCCCGTCGACGAAGAGTATGTCTATGTGTTCAACAATTTGCCCGTCGGACGCCACACGATCATGCCCAACCCGATGAATCGATATCGCTCCAACTTTGGCGGTACGGGTGGGATCTATCTGCCGGGCTATAGCAGCGGCTATTATGGCATTTCGAAAGACGTTCAACTTTCGGCGGGCGCACGCGTCTATGAGTCGGTCCATATCCGCCGCGAATACGTCGACGTTCCTACCGATCCCTGTATCGACCTTGGGGAAGGCTCCCGATGGCTGCCGGGTGTGGTGTTCGATTGTCTGCCCTTTATCCCCGAGCTGGTGGAAATCTGGCCCGGCTGGCCCGATGATATTCCGTGGCCCGACCCCCGCGACCCCGGATGGATTGATCCACCCCCCGACGACTGGCTGCGTCTGGACGATATCTACGTGACCACACGCGTGGAAGAAATTTTGGGCCAGAAGTGGGGCGGACGCGACCCCAAATTGGTCATAGAGGATCCTGTGGTCTACATCCGGCAAGGCTACAATCCCACCCACGATCCCACACAGGCGTCGCAAGGTGTGGATGCCTTTGTACAGACCAGAGACGGCACGCGTTTCCCGATGCTGGTGGTAGCTGCCGACAACGCGCTGACAGAATCGGTACCCGTGACGCGCACCGAAATTCCTGAATTTGACGCGCCGACTTATGCGCGTATGCAAGCGTATGGGTTGGGCGACCTGGCAACCGCCGCGGCCGCGCCGCCGGGCTTGCTGGCTGCGGTCCTGGGCGAAAGCGAAGCGAATGCGACGAGTCTGGTGAGTGAGTTGCGCACCACGCTGGCCGAGGACTTTCAGGGCGGCGTCATGGGACTTCGCGGCATGAACCGAGGGATGAACAACGCGTTCCAAGCGCACCTGCGCACCCTGGGCATCGAGGGCAAGGTCGGACTGGCCAATTTGTCGCAGACCACAATCGCCGAAATTCTGGTGAGCGTCGCGAATGAAAGCGGCGAGGCAGCAGAAGCCAGGCGGACCAGGTGGAACAATTATGCCGAACGTTTGTTGACGGAGGTCCGCGAGGTGGTGCCCAGAGGCGCGTACGACTTGTCGACCACCGAGATCGCACCGGAGGTGTTACAAGCGCTGGCGGCGCAAAACGTGACCACATTTGGGCAGTTGTTCGAATACGCCGATGGTGAGCAAGGCGGGATCGCGCTGAATGATCAGGGTCTTACCCCACAGACGCTGCTCCAGGAGCACCGAGAAACGATTGTGACCCAGTTGACCACAGGTTATCTGCTGACCGCGCCGACCAAGAGCATTGCCACGTTGACCACACCCGAGCTTGCCTTCGCCCTTGCCACCGAAGGCATCTATGACACGCTCTCGCTCTTGACCGCAGATGTGGAGCAGCTTTCTGTCAATCTGGAATTGACCGCCCAGTTGGAAACCGCGATCAACGCTGCAACAGACTTCAGTTTTGGCAGCGTGCATGCCAATTTGATGCCACAGTTCATGGCCTCCGACATCCCAGAAGGAACCGCGCCCCAATCCAACGTCTTCGAGAACGTGACCCCCTCAGGTTTTCTGCATACACCAGAAGGTGCCGTCGTCACTAACGAAGGGTTGATTGAATTTGAGCGACTAGAAGCAATTGAAGGAATTGAGGGCACACGGGTGCTGCAACCTGCCGAGCTGGAGTCGGTGATCGGTATTTATACCGGAGCGGCGCTCAATGTTGCGGACGCGCTGCGCGGGTTCGACGAAAATTCTATCTGGTTAGGGCGATGAGTCATTCTCTTGAGCTTGGGCGGGTGACGCTGCACCTGATGGCAGAGACAGGCGATCGGGAACAGTGGCGACGGCGCGTGCGCGACGTATTGGGACGCGTTTCGCCTGTGCTATCGTTGCCACCCCAAGTGATTCTGGTGGTGCGCCACATGCATGATCCGCGCCCCCGTCTGGTGCTGGGCGAACATGATGGACGTAACGCAACCGTGTGGCGCGACGAAATGCAGGCCTGGCTGGATCTGTGTTGGCGGCGGGCCTTGCGCCCGGCCGCGCAGCCTGTGCCCGCGGATGCCGAGGCCGTTTGGTTTGCCGATTCGGCGGAGTGGCTGGCCTGCCTTTCGTGGGATTTGCAGCGCGGCCAGACCGCACACTGGTGGTGGCAAACCTGGCTACGCCAATCCGGTGCGATTCCCACATCCGCATCCGTGTTCCGGCTCTGGGAAAATGCGCCGCGCGCGCTGCCACAGGCGCTTGCACTGTTGTGGCGGCGCGATCTGCGGGCGGCGCAGGCTTTGCTGATGAACCTGGCACCCCAGCAGGCAGCGCACATTGGCGGGTGCGTGTGGCGCGCATACAAACTTCCGGCGCGTGCATCGGCGCGGACGCTTTCTACATCGGCCGCGCCCCCGACCGAAGATTCTGTGCGGGCGCGGCTCTTGGCAGTGTTGCCCCACTCTATGCGCGCCACGATTGCCGGCTTGCCACCGGAAGCGGCTGGATTGGCGGCGCTGTGCCTGGGGCTGGCAAAGGAGCCGCTGCACGTGCGTCGCGCGCTGGATGCTGCACAGGCCCCCGAAGGTTTCGGAGCCGGCGCGCAGTCTGACCCGCAAGCCGGCAGACAAGACCCGCCACGCTCTGTGCACGCGGTCGCCGGGGCCGCGCAGGGCGCGAGTCTCCCGGCACAAGTCCCGGCTCGCGCTGCGGGGAATGGCGAAAATCTGGCGCAATCCCGAAATTCAGATAGTGACCCGGCTGCAGACGCGCCACGCGCCCCGTCGGCGCGCGGCGTGGCGCGTGCTACGCCGGTTACTTCGGAACAGCGCCCGCTGCGTGGGACAACCGGCAACCTGGCTTCTCGCATGGCGGACTACACAACGGCGCGCGTAGCGGACTCTACCGGCGTAGAGGGTCCGAATGCTTTGGGCGGGACCATAGAAGCCCCACTGATCACAGGGCCTGACCCCGCGTCGGACGATTTCCAGGGGGCGCACGCGAAAGCGGGGATTGCCACGCAACTGGGCGGTATCTGGTATTTGGTGAATGTACTTGCCGACCTGGACTGGGTGGATGACGGCGCGCCCGAGTTGGATGGCTGGCACAAGCTGGCAGGATTGGCTGGTGGCCTGTTGGCCGAACATGCCGCAGCGGCGCAGCTGGACATGATTGAGCTGGACACGATTGCGCTTGATCCGGTGTGGCAGTTGCTGGCTGAGCAAAGCGAATCTCTGCCCGCGTCAGATTTTCTGGCGCGCTGGCTGGATCGCGCGTTGCCAGCCGTCCAATCGTATTTGGCCGTGCGGCTGGAACGGCCCGCCACTATGTGGGACGCACTGCGTGATGCGGCCCAGATCTATGCGACTTCCACCCACATCGATGTGCTGTTTCCACTGGATGCGATCCGCCTGGATTTGCGCATGGCCGGTCTCGATCGCAATCCAGGCTGGGACGTGGCCCTGACGCGCATTGTCACGCTGCGCTATGAATGAGGAACCCAGCATGTTACACCTGGCTTCACCACGGGCGCACATGGACGTCTGGCTGCAACAGGCACTGTTGCGGGTCGCCGCCTATCTGGCCGCGGTGGCCGACGACGAGGGGGTGCTGGAACGCTATAGCTTCTTGGGCGCGGCCATCGACGCGGTGCAGCGGCAGCTTCCGCGCCAGACGACATTGGCAGAGTTGGAACGCATGTGGGCCGCGGCGGTGGCCGCGTGGGAATCCGCGTTGCCGGTCGATTCTGAATTGCCCTTGCAACGTTTGCGCCGCGTGGGCCTGACCGATGATCACCTGCGCGCGCTGGTGTTGGTCGGCCTGGTGGAAATGGATTCGCGGATTGGTACGGTCTACGGCGCGCTACATCCGTTTCCCGACGAATTTCACATTACGGTTGGGCTATTGACCGATCTGTTGCGCTTCGGCGGCGCCGATGAACCGGGCACGGCGCAAGTTGATGGTTGGGCCATTGCGTGCGATCTGGCGTATTGGGGGCTGATCACGCTCCAGCATCCCGATCGTCCGCGTGCTGCGCGCACCCTGCGCGTGCCTGGCATGATCTGGGATGCGTGCGCCGGCGAACCCATCGACTGGGCCGGCTCGGAGCTTATCTGCCATCCCCAAACCCGAT
>JBBDIO010000308.1:3867-10031 GCA_040880365.1 Litorilinea sp. | reverse complement strand
ATGACTCGCCTCTGAATGGCCCGCATCTGAATCGTTCGCCTCTGAATCGTTCGCCTCTGAATTGTCTGGATGCTGTAGCCCGACAGCGCGCGGCGGCTCTAGCCATGCCTCTGAAGATATTTCTTCCTGATTTTCTTTTTGCGATTCTGACATGTGTTTTATCTCCCACGTTTTTCCCAAAATTGAGACTGCAATGCCAACTTAACGCGTTTGAATCGTGGGTGCTTCAAAATCGAATCATTAAGCGGGGCGCAATATCAGTTGACGTATACTTTTGGGGTTTTCTGTAGAGCGAGTCGCCCCACTCATCCATCGTAAACTGCAAGCGTAAACTGCAAGCGTAAACTGCAAGGTTTGTACAAAATATCTGTAAACATTTGTCTTCAAATTACATCCAATTTGATGTATCTACCGTTAGCATTCGTACAAGTCATCTGAAATTTTAATGTGATCCTTGGGACTTTGCCAAAAATTTCACAGATGCCACGCAACTGTTAAAGACCAATCGGCGCTATCGGTCTGTAAGGGCCTATATTTCTCGCCCAAGATTAACCTAACGAGAAGTCCGCAAACCAGGTTCCCAATCCAAACAATTCGCTACAGTAACCTTCGTGCGCGCAGGGGAATGAAACGCGTGAAATGCGTCGCTAGACAACCGGCGGATGAGGGAACTGATGAGAAGACGACTCCAACACATATTTCAAAAAAATTCATCTGAAAACCGTGTAGAAAAATAATGTCTATGAAAAGCTGAATTAGTCTGGCTTACGGAACAGAAAGGGGATGGCCAAAATTGGGGGCACGCGACTGATTTGAAAAAAATAATTCTGCCGACTGTTCGTGGAGATGTATCTAGATACTACTCAGAATTGTCTTTCCCCGCAAATCCGGTCTGGGACAAATTATTTTTGTCGGCATCTTCATGTTGGGTCGCGGTGCGCGCGTTACGCCGTGTCGTGTTCAGCCGCGGTTGGGTGCTGCCGCGGCAGCACCCCGCGGATGTGGGACTTCTGGCATTCTTTGCCCAGCTTCTTAACAAACTCTGTCAGTTGTTCGCGGGCGCGGGGCATGGGGTTCGGCACATGCAATGCTGGATTTGCGGATGACGGGGCGTTTGTGGGCTTTCAGTCAATGGCACTGGGGCGCGACATTTTTTTATCGCCCCCCATCCCGCGCCTTTGCCTGGCGATTCTCGAACCGTACGCGGGATGCTTATCTTCTTCCAGGATGTCCGTGATTTCGCCAATCACATGACAAAATCGGTCTAGCTCCATGGACAGCAGCGACTGCCAGAGTTCGACAATCGTCGTCCCCTCATCCACGGCGGGCAGACCATGCCAGCGCAGAATTCGATATGGCCGGGGGCTGGAGGGTGCTGCTTTCCGCAGTGTCAACTTCCCCGTCAATTTCGCCGTCCAAATAATGGAACGATGCGGTATAGCCATAGGTATCCTCATTTGCCGCGTTGACACAATGGAACGAGCTATCCCACTTGAGGAAGAGATTCGGCAGCACTTCTTCGACCTCTTCCACCACGAGATATGCTCCGAAATGAGAGGGTCCTGGTCGATAATGGCATCGGCCTGCTCTGGGCCCATGACAAACTCGCCCTTTGGCACCTGCAACCTCACCAACCGGCCATAGTCATCCCCATCTTGATAGACAAGGGGCATACCGCGCAGATTGCGCGCGCCTTCGGGTGTAAAAGCTATGGTCAGCGCAAACTGCGGGCCACCCGCCGCCGGCAACAGGTCGTCGGTTTCCAGCAGCAGATGCCCAGGCTCCATGGAAAAGGTGATCGCCTTGCCATTGTCCACTAGCGGGTCGGTTGGTATGAAAGGTGCCATTTTTCGAACAGAGTCTGGTGACGACGAATTGGACGGGAGGCACAAGCGCCAGACGCCTCTAAAGCGTGGCGACGTTGTCGACTGCGTGTACGGCGTGCCGCGCGTTTGCCACCCCCGACAAAAGGCGTCGGCTCACGATTCCAACCGCAGGCAGTCGTTTCTAAAAGATCGATGATCTGCTGCGATGTCTGCGGAGACTGACCTTCGAGCGCACGCCGCACGAGAATGCGCTGGATGGATTCCGCCATATTGAGCCAAGAGCCGGCCAAAGGCGTATAAAGAGGCATGATGCCGTGGGCAAACAACCACAAAACCATGTCAGGTGTATAGTGGCCTTTGAGATTGTCCCAGACCAGCAGCATACGCAAAGGTGGTAGTTCTTTGGGCAAGGTAATTTTGATGGAAAGACCTTGCTGCCAGTGGTGCCAAAGGGCCTGGTTGGTCTCAGCATCTACCGGCACAGTGGCGGGCAAAGTCATGAGAATTTCGCTGAGTTGCTCCTTGAGCCAGCCATGCAGGATGATATTCGTGCAACGTGTGACACCCTTCACACGGACTTGCCCTGTGGCAGGGTGAAACAATGTCAACAACTTGGCAGTTCCGTTCCGGATATACTCATACGCCTGGTGTAGAGGTTGCCCTTGCGGTTGCCAACTCTGCCCAGGAAAGGGCTTGGTCTGGTAGGGACCGGCTTCATCTTGGTTCCACACGGATACGCCGAGGCTTTCGCCCAGTCGATAGGCCTGCTCGATTAATTTTTTTTTCGACTCAGTGTCGGGATCATAGGTCGTGACCTGACCCCTTTTACGCTTGCGCACAACTTGGCCTGTCTCACACCATGTCTGCGCACGTTGCCAACTGAAACCAGCTGCGCGCAAGACGGTACGAATGGTGTCTTCACTCACGCCTGGCAAGCCATCAGGGGCGCGATGCAACGCACGACGCAGCGTCTGCAGAGACCAAGTTGCCGTTCCGTCTTGCGCCGGCTCAGGCTTGCGACGTGCCTCAGTCAAGATACGTTCCCGTTTAGCCGGGCCATATTGGGCAACTGCACCTCCGCCGTGACGCGGTTGGATGGCCGCCAATCCGTGTTGGTTGAACTCACTCACCAACTTGGACACCGCATCTCCCGACTTTCGTCCTGCTGCTGTGGCGGCTTCCGTATAGTTCCTGCTATCCGCCACGGCCAAAATCGCTTTCGCACGCGCCACATGGCTCGCAGGTTCGCTTTGTGCACGACTGATGCGCTCCAACCATTCCCGTTCTGCGCTGGTTAGTGCTCGCAATGGATATTTCTTGCGTCTCGTCATATGAACTCCACATGCTTGATGTTTTGTTCACAATACATGTTTTTATACTTATAGCTATATCCATACCAACCGACCCACTAGTGCAGGTCTACCCACGCCCCGCCGGCCCGTGCCTGGACCTTGTTGGTCGTCGTGTTGAAGATCACCATTCCATTCGCTGCGGTGAGCGCGTTGCGCTGGGTTGTGGTCAGCCGCGGCAGCAACAGCGCGCCGTCTGTACCCTGGATGTCCAATTTTGCTGAAGCCGCGGGCGCACTGCCTCCAATCGCCGTGCGTCCCCCCTGCAACACCATGTGATCGGTGTTCGTGCCTTCGCTGCGATTGCGAAACGTCATCGCGCCTGTCGCCTGGCCTGCGCCGGTGACTGCAATCAGCCACCAGGCCGCTGCCGCATCCGTCGCATCATCGCCCGTGCTGCGAATAAACTCGATGCCTACGCCAAACGAAGCATGTGTGCGCCATACACGCATGACCCCATCACTGTCAATCAACGCCAGCGCCCGCGGATTGCCGCCACTCGCGCCCGATGTGAGCCGGTTGGCGGTAATCGCGTTGCCAATCGCGCCGTTGCTATCCACCTCCAGCAACAAACCACTGTGCGACATGCCACTGACCCCCACGCCCAGCCCGCCCCCGTTGGGCTGCAACAGCACATCGCCTTTGGTGGCGTGGCTGGTAGATTCCAGCGTCAGATCGTCGCCGCTTGCCGTGCCGCCGCGCAAAACCTGGCCGCCACTGCGCCCGGCCAACTGTACGTATTGGGTGTGATCGTCGTCAGATAGTCCGGGAATATCGCCGTGGTCGTCAATCACCGCACCCGGCAACGTCGGCGCGGGCGCGATACTGCCCAGGATAATGCCACTCTCCGGCGCATTGGCTGCAAACAGCACATAGACCACATCATTCACGGCATACCCAAAGCCGTTCAGGGGCCACGCTAGCACCTCGCCCCCGTCTGCGTCATCCAGCTCGATGCGCGCCTGACCGTTGGCCTCAATCGCCAGCACACGCCCCGCTTTGGGTGGTTCGGTAAACCCCGCCACCAGACGAAATGCAGCATCCGTCGCCAAATCAAATCCGTTGGGTAAGCTCATCGCCGGCTCCTCTTGGGTGTAGTTGCGCGCGTGTCTGATGCGCGGCGTCCAAAGCGCAGGTGGCAATTACTCGCCTGCTTTTCCCATATAGAATGCGAACAAATGTTCCGGCTGTCAAGAGGAAGAATGTCTATCTGCGAGGAACTAAAGACTATCCCACACGCCATTGATCGGCCTGGCAGTGTGAGGTCTGGCAGTGTGAGGCATAGTGATGTCGGTAACAGGTTTTGCATGGAATAGAAAAAGGCGACCCGCGGGCCGCCTTTTTCTCATGAGATGTATACGAGACACGATCGTGCAGTGTCGTATTTTGTGATGCGGTCAGGGCGTCACCAAAATCAGCACCGGCGCGCCGGCGCCGTCTACGAAGGTGAGGGTATCGGCGGCGAGCGTATAGTCGGCAACCTGGCGCAGGGCCTGTAGCACGTCGAATTCCTGGGCCGCGATATCGGGGGCGCAGCCCATGCGCGTGGTGGCAATTGCGCCAAACGAAAGCCCGTCGCCCGCGGTCGTATAAGGTCCGTTCAGGGTATTGCAGCCCGTGCGTCCGTATATCGTGCCCGCCGTAAGCTCCAGTTCACCGGGGGCAATGGGCGCAGTCAATTCGCCGGCACGGTTGCGATATTCGCCCAGATTCCAGAGATAATCTTCCAGGCTGGGCGCGGGCGCGATTGGAGCATCTGCGCCTTCTGTGGTTGCGTTATCTGTATTTGCATCATCTGTGACTTCTTCGTCCATTGTTTCCTCTTGCGCGCCCGCCACAAAGACCAGCACCGGTGCGTTTGCCTCGTCCAGCAGAGTCAGCGTATCCTCTACCACCGTATAGCTGCGCGTGGCCTCCAACGCCGCGAAGACTGCCTGCTCCTGGTCGCTTACAGGCCCCATACAGGCCATCAGCGTGGAGATCATCTCTCCCAGGCGCAAACTTGTGCCTTCCAGCAGATAGGCGCGCCCGCCGCCAAACTGATTACAGCCAGTGTGTCCGGTCACATCGCCGCCGCTGAGCAGCAAAAAGGCTTCGCCGTCTGCCACCGCTGCCTGCAATTCACCGTCCACCGCATACTCGCTCAATTCCCAGCGAATGTCTTCAATATCCCCAGTACCTGCCTCTGCGTCTGCATCTTCTGTAGCATCTTGTGGATCGGGTGCCTGGCTATCGCCTTCGCCAAAGATCGCGACCTCGGTGCCGTCGGCATCGTGCAAGGTGAGGATGCCGCCCACAATGCGATAGGTGGCAGTGGCTTCCAGCGCGGCAAGCACCGCGGATTCCTGGCGCATGAGCGGTTCTTCACACGCCATGAGCGTGGAGCCGAGCGGGCCAATGGTCAGGCTTTCGTCCTCAATCACATAGTCGCCGAAGAAGCTGTTGCAGCCCGCCGAGCCGCCCATTTCGCCATTTTCCAGGAGGATGAAGCCTTCACTTTGGGCCAGGGCCGATTGGCGTGTGCCGTCGCCGTCAATATAGGCCAACAGATTCCAGACTGTGCCTTCTAGGGGGAAACCGGCGACCGCAGTCTGGCTCACCACTTCTACCAGTGTGTAGCGCAAACTCGACGCATCGGCGGGCGGGTCTTCGACTTCTTCTACCGCCACGCGCAGCTCATAGGCATAGCCCGGTACGAAATCAAAGCCTTCGATGGAGTCAAAGAAATTCTCGTAAGGTGCATCCGCAGATTCGCGCACCTGCATACATTCCATCGGCCCCACTCCTGTGCATTCGACCAGCTCGGGGCCGACATAGAGTGTGCGAGTCTCGGCCTGAGCATCTTCGGCTTCAGTCGTGGCTGACGGCGCAGAGGGAATTTCAATTTCGGGAATGGAACAGGCTGCCAGCAGGATCAGCATGGCGCTTACGAGCAGCCAACGCGATAAATGGGTCATGTAATTCATGGGTCCTCCTTCATACAAGGTCG
>JBBDIO010000308.1:0-3767 GCA_040880365.1 Litorilinea sp. | reverse complement strand
CCAGCTCAATTTCTGCCTGCTGGGCAATCTCGCGAATCGCCACCACCGATTGGCGCATCCCTTCGGTGCAATCGTCATTCGGGCAGTAGTGGGGTTCCAGGGTAAGCGCCCCGGCATAGCCCGCACCGTGTAAATGGCGCAATTCTGCGGCATAGTCGGTTTCGCCCGCGCCAATGCAGCGGGCTTCGCTGCTGTCGGTGGCTTCGAAATAGACGCCATCTTTCAAATGCACCAGCGCGATGCGGTCGTGGAATGCGGCAAAATCATAGAGGCGCGGCGACATGCCCGCGCGCGTAGAATTGCCGGGATCGTAGATGATTTTCAGATCGGTATTGGCATAGCGCGCCGCCAACTCTACCAGTTCTGCCGTGGTCGCAATACAGCACGCGCCTTCATTTTCCAGACACACCTGAATCCCCGTGCCCGCCACCGCCGCCAGGATTTTTTCCACCGCTTCGTCCATCGTCTGCCAAAAGTGGGCATCGCGCGGCGCACGCCAAAACGAAAAGATGCGCAGATTGGGCGCGCCAAAAGCCTGGGCCAATGCCACGCCCCGCGGCAACAGTGCCAGATGATCGGCATAGCGCAAGGCTTTGGCCCCATGCAGAGGACCCTTGTCGCCCTGGCTGCCCTGTTCCAGATGGGGCAGATCGCATTTCAAAAAGGGCGTTGCCACTGCCGTCACGCGCATGTCATACCGATCCAGCAGCGCTTTGGCTTCGGCAATCTGCGCGTCCGAAAGATCCATGAGATTCACGCCATTGATCACGCGGATCTCAGCATGGCGCAGCCCCCACTCCTGTCCCAGGCGCAGGGCCGTGGCAAAATCGGGGTGGGTTTCATCTGTGAAATAGGATAGATACATGTGACTTTTCTCCGGGGTCCAGGCAATTGTCCACAAAGATGTGAACCGTGTATGACGTGCTAATCCAGTGTGGCGTGCAGATAGACAACCTTATATTCGGGGTGCAGGCTGTGGGGGGCGAGTGGCGTGATGGCGGCCCGGTCCAACTGCATCTCATTCAACTGCATCTCATCCAGCCGCCGCGGCAGCGGATAGAGCGTGCCATAGCCCACGCGCTGGAGCAACCGGCGCACGCGTGGATGTTTGGGAACCAGCCCCCAACGCACCAGAAAGCGGCGCAGACGCGCCAATTGTTGTTGGCGGGCGCTGTAGGTGGTCACAGGAAACGCGCCATACCCGGCAATGGTGGGGAAGCCCTGGGCGCGCAACATGCCATAGAGTTCGGGCACATGCCAATAGCGGGTGCTGAATTTGCCGGGGATGAAATCGGGCCAGGCGGGGTTTTCTGTCCCGATCAGAAGGTGTCCGCCTGGGGCCAGGACCCGGCGCGCCTCGCGCAAAAAGTGCGCCGGCGCATCCAGATAGTAGATGGCTTCGAAGAGGAGCAGGAGATCAAAACTGTTGGCGGCAAAGGGCAGGCATTGGGCATCAAATTGCGCCAAGGCCGTGGGCGCATCGGGGCGTATGTCTGTGCCTGTGAGTGTGCTATTGTGGTGTGGCGGCTGTACGCCGCGTTGGGCCGCTGCCAGCACCGCGCCCGTATAGTCGCCGCCGACCACCGCCGCCGCCCGACGTGCCAGGCTGGGCAATGCCACGCCCGCGCCACAGGCAACCTCTAGCACGCGTCGATCCTGCGCCAGATTGCACGCCAATGCATAGCGATGGTGCATACGCGTCCATTGTTCGGGTGTCAACCCGCTGCCGGGCATTTCGGTGATGGATGTGAAATCAGGCTGCATGGGATTTGCCTGCATGAGGATTCGCCCGTTTTGGTTGGGTCAAGCGGTATGCACCGGATAGTAACCCAGTGGTAACCAAGTGATATCCAAAGCGGTATTTAACAAGCACCCTCCTAGTGAAACATGGTTAGGTGTGAAATGCAAGAACCCTATAGCCTATCATATCGCGGGCGTGTGGTGAACAATAATTGCTGTCGAGTCGCTGTCAGTTCGCTGTTAAAGGGGATGGCAGGCGGGGCGTGGATCTAAAAGAAAGAGGGCCGTGATCTTGGGTCACGACCCTCGTTTTCTCTATTCCATTCACTTGTCAAGCCCGGCACTAGCGTTGCGCCAGAGGTGTG
The DNA here is from genome assembly GCA_040880365.1 of Litorilinea sp. Classification (GTDB taxonomy): domain Bacteria; phylum Chloroflexota; class Anaerolineae; order Caldilineales; family Caldilineaceae; genus JBBDIO01. Next base: position 1,662 of record JBBDIO010000308.1, on the reverse strand, counting down.
CCCATCGTCGGGTTTCCCTGCTGGGCCTTGAGTTTCATACCAATGCTAATGAACCAGTCGCCCATGCGATCGGCCAGCGACGCGCGTCCCTGTTGGTGGGAAGCGTGGCGATGGGCAAGGCGGCGGCGGTTGCGCTCCAGCGCGGCATCACTAAGTCGTTCCATATAGTAGATGCGTCCGATTTGGTTGATCTCGTGCGTAATCATAGCTTTCTCCTTTCGATGTGTCTCAACTGCGGCACATCCTGTAAAGAATCATTGCGTGTTCTATGATTCTGTGAAAATCATAACAAACGCTTGTTACAGTAGAGTTGCGCGTCAATTACAAAATCGGGTACAACCAGTTGCGAGACCAAGACCCAGGATTGGGTCAATTGGCAAGGGGTGTATGGGTGACACAGGTGCAAAGCAATGGTGATGTTGGTGCCTGTGCGCCGCGCGGACATACCTTTTTGCTGTGGTTTACGTCTACATAAGTGATTGCGAGTAAGAGAAGTTGCCTGCGACAACCGGCCCATTGCTTTGTCGAGTGTTGCGCCGGTTGCCAACGCCAATCGCTTTCGGTAGGATAGGTGTTATCCCCCCTGTCATTTCGATGGCAGGGTGCAGGGTCGCAACTCGCAAGGTTGCGACCCTTGCTTTTTTAATTGCAAATTTTTCAGTCACAGCTTTTCAGTCACAGCTTTTTTAGTCACCAAATGGACTGTGCAGGGGCTTGCGCTGCTGTTTCATTCTACCCATTGCTCTGTGCTGCGTAGATCGCGAGAACTTTGGGGTTATTGAAAACACACGTTTATATTGATGGGTTTAGCCTGTATTATGGGGCATTGAAGGGAACGCCCTACAAGTGGTTGGATCTGGAAAAACTCTGCCGTCTGCTTTTGCCCAACTTCCAAGTCACCCATATCCACTATTTCAGCGCGCATATTCCACCGCGCGCCGGCGATCCCAGCCGCCACACGCGCCAGGAGATCTATCTGCGCGCGTTGCGCACGCTGCCCACCGTGACGATTACATTGGGCACCTTTGTTTCGCATCCCGCCATCATGCGCCTGGTGACGCCGCCCCCCGCCGGGCCATATTTTGCGCGTGTGATTAAAAACGAAGAAAAAGGCTCAGATGTAAATCTGGCGACCCAACTATTGGTCGATGGCTTTCGGGCGCGCTACGAAGCCGCGGTCGTCATCACCAACGATTCGGACCTGACCGCACCCTTGCAGGCCGTGCGCGGCGAATTGGGGTTGACTATGGGCCTGCTCGACCCCGAACGCAATCGTAAACGCTGGAGTCGGCGTCTGGTGCAAAATGTGGATTTTCTCAAGCCGATTCGCACCGGCGTGCTGGAGGCCGCCCAGTTTCCGTCTGTGCTCCAAGACGTGACGGGCACTTTGCACAAGCCACCGGCATGGGAGTAGACTTGCCATTTATGCTACAATGGACACAATTCGCATCAATTCGGTGTGATCTGTGAGAGGTGAATGTGTGCCGCGCGACTTGTTATATTCCTGTTGCATTTTTGTTGATGACTGATTACCGAGCTATGTTATGGCATCTGTCAACCATTTAACCCAAGCGTCAATTCACCCCACCGTCGCGGGCCACAGTGAACCCAGGACACCTCTGGCCCAGTGGATTGCGCGCATTCCGCGCGCGTGGTGGCCCC
>JBBDIO010000307.1:0-10121 GCA_040880365.1 Litorilinea sp. | reverse complement strand
GGTCTGTCTGGTCTGGATCTGTCGGGTCTGGGTCCGTCGGATCGGGGTCTGTCGGGTCCGGCATTTGCGCCCCAAGGCCGGGCCAGAATCCGCCGTGTAAAACAAAGCTGCCACTCGCCATCACCGCATTGTCTTTTTGGCCGATTGTGCCCGCCATCCCAAAATCGGACGCAGCCATGCGCAGGCTGCCGCCGTCCATCACCGATTTTTCCATGCGGAAATTCGACGAACTCTGGGCCAGGAGACGCGTCTCTCCACCCAGATGCCATATCAGCAACATAGCGACCACAAGCGACCACCAATAAATTCGCATAAGTGTCTCATCCCCTCTCAGCCCGACGCCCCAGACGCCGGAATTGTCGTCGCTGCGGGTGCTAGCGCGTGGCGGCTTCCCAAACCTGGGCCTGTTCATATGCCCATTGGGCCGCCGCACGGTCGTTGAACGCCCCGCCATAGAGATCGCCCAGCAAACGCCAGGCCCCCACATGCGTGCGATCCAGGTCCAGCGCGGTCACCAGGGCATCCCGCGCGCCGGCAGCGTCGCCGTGGCGCATATGCAGGCGCGCCACATCCACCCAGATGACCGCCAGCGTGGGCGCACGCCGCAACGCCTGATCATAGGCCGCACGGGCAGTTTGCAGATCCACATGCCGCGGCCAGGCTGCATAAAACGCGCCCAACGCCATCCACGCGCCCACATCCTCCGGCACACGCGCCACCATCGTCAGGTAGGCAGTTTCTGCCGCCGCCAGATGCGCCCCTTGCGCCGCGGGCGCACCCCTGCCCGCCAATGCTTGCTGCATCTCGCCCTGCAAATACCAATGCCCCCGGCTATGGGGCCAAAGCCATACCGCCGTCTGCGCCTGCTGAGCGGCACGTTCCCACGCGCCGCGTTGCGCAGCTCTTTGCGCCGCCCCATGCACAATTCCCGCGTGCAGGGGCAACCACACCCCATAGCCCACCACGAACACGATCACACCTGCCAGAACAACGGTCACTAAGCGTATTCCAGGGCCGGTTACTGCGTCTGTCGCCTGGGCTGCGGTGGGTGCGCGCTGCCCAGAGGCCAACGCCGTCACCACGCCCAACGCCGCCCAGGTGAGCAACGCCGCCGCCGTCACCTCAAAACTTGCCAGATTGCCCGCCACACTTGCCGCCACCACCGCGACAGCCGTCACCAGCAAGGCGCGCACCGGGAGACGGTCCCCACTATCCAAGCCTGTGTATACCCACGCCTGCCGCGCCGCATAGACCGTAGCGCCCAACAGCAAGACGAGCGCACCTAACGCGGGAATGCCGCCCGCCACCATCCAATCCAGAATCAGATTGTGCGCCCGATCCACATAGACGTCGCGCCCCTGATAATAGACCAGTTGCGGCGGATAGACCGCGGGGAAAACCAGCTCCAGATTTTCCAACCCATAGCCGGACCACGGGCGTTGACGAATCAACTCCAATACAGCCTGCCAGATCGTCAGCCGCGCCGCCAGCGACCCCTCACCTACCAGCCGGGTCAATGGTTCGATCTGCGCCAGCCCCAAGACCACAGTCACAATCACAGTCACAATCACAGTCAGCGCGCCGCCCAAACTCATCAGCGCGACCCCGGCAAGCCAGCGCGCGCGTCGGGCAAGCCACGGCCCAGCCAGCAGCACGCCCATCACCGCCAGCCCCACCGCGGCACTCAACCACGCGGCGCGCGCCGCCGTCAGCCCCAACAATAAAATCTGCGCCATTCCCAGCAGCAGCCAGCCCGCGCGCATCCAGCGGCCTTGTGCACCCAGCACACAGTACACCGTCAGCGGCAACACCAGGGCCAGATACGCGCCGGTGAAATTGGCGCGGCCCAGCGTACTATAAACCGGCGCCCGCGCGTCTGTCACCAGCCCAAACGGATCGATGCCGCCTGCCTGAAGCAAACCAATTGCCACCAACGGCGTCGTGCCCGCCACCACCACACGATAGAGGCGCGCAATCTGGGCTGCATTGCGCAGACCAAACGCCACAAACCCGAAGAACAACAGATAGGTAAGCTGCGTGAGCAAACCCTGTCCCCGCAGATCGCTGCCAAAGAGGCTCAACCGCCAGTCTACGGCGTACCCGGTTGCCACGCTCAGCACAACCGCCCACACCAGCACGGCACCGAGCATCCACACGCGCGCCGACTTCGCCCGGAACAGCGCCTGTACGGATGGCACGCGCCCTCGTTCCATGTGCCACCCGCACACGACGAGCCAGCCGCCGCCCAGGCCCCAGACCAGCCCCATCAGCGCCAGACTCTTGGCCTGATCAAAGGGTTGATAGCTCCAGAAATTCACCCACAAGGGGATGATCCCCAGAGGCAGCAGCCACACAATTTCAGGCCACAATACAGACTGCGGTGGCGGGTCTGCGACTATGGGATGCGACACGATTCTGTCCTATATCCTCTATTCTGTCCTATATTCCGCCCTATTCGGTCTCGGTGAACAGCTCCTCACCCCGATGCAGGCGGCTGGCAATCTGATACGTCTGCCCCTGGGCGCGCACTGTGGGCGAATGGGCCGCCAGATAGCGAATCGCGGCGATGAGAAAATGGCTTCGGCGCACGGGATCATCCGTCAGCGTCCACTGGCGAATCGCAGCCTCCACACACTGGATGGTGTGGAAATCCCGGTCTTCGCGCAAGAGCAGCTTGCCGATTTGCGCGGTCAGGTCGGTGGCTGCGCCGGAACCGTGCAGATAGCGGGCCACCGTCAGCGCGGCCGGGTTCACCTGTTGCTGGCGATCCAGCTGCGTCGCCAATTCCTCCAGCAGCCCGGCCTCACTCTGACCTGTCCCGTTGACGCCTGCCCCGTTTTGAGATGCACGCGCGCCCACTTCGGGCAGACGGGCAGCCGGCATATTCAAGAAGCGATCCAGATAGACGCTCATCGCCGCGTCGAAGACCCCGCGCAACAGTTCGGGCGAAGGCGCGCGCCGCATCCCCTGGTGCATGGCATTGGCAAACGTAAAGGTGTGCAGCGCCGTATCCCAGTCGCCAAATTCGTTGCTGGTATGAAATTGCGCCACCCGTCGCGCTGCGGCATAGCAGACCACCGCAGCCAGGTCCGCACCGGCATAGCCCCGGCGCAGCGCATCCAGCAGCGCATCGACCGTCGCCTGCGGATCGTCCTGCAACAGGATTTGCGCCAGCGCATCAAAATCGGGCAGAGCTGCCGAGTCGGCTGCCTGCCCTGCCGCCCACGCCTGGGGCAATTCTTCAAACGCGGCCTGCAAAATCTCGATGAGATCGACCGGATTGCGCCACGCATTCGATTCTTCCATGCGCGCAGCATTGGCATAGCCTGTCACCAGACTGGTGAGCACCGGCTCGGCATAGTCCCACCCGGCAATATCCAACGCTTCCAGCGCCTTGTTGGTAAAATCTGCCGGATGCCCCACATCGATATAGCGCCGGTCGGTGACCGCAGCAAACAGCATATCGGCCATCTGCACATGATCCGCCCCCGCGCGCAGCGCCGAGATCACACAGCGTTCGGCCCCTTCCGCATCGCGCACCTCGATAAAGCGGCGCAACCACCGTTTCAGCGTGGGCACGTCGGGCGCGGCTTCAGGCAGCGGGCGCACCGGAAAACGCGGGGCCATGCCCGCCGAATCGCGCGCCACCGCCGCCAGACCATGTACCAGCGCACGCGGGCGTTCGCCCCGCGCCAAATGGGGCAACAGATTCATGAAACAGACGTGTATGGTCAGCCCCTGCCCCCAACCTGCCCGGCGATAGGTCGCGCCAAATTCCAGCCCTGTGGCAAATGGGCCTTGCGCGCGCGTGCCATCGCCCGGATCACCGTCCATCAGCGTCAAAACCGCTTTGGCAATCACCAACGAAATATCGCGCTCCAGCCCCACCTTCAGCCGGTCGGCCTGATGCGTCAGGGGATCCGGCCCGCTTTCGGTATCGATCCAGATTTCGCCATCGCGCACCGTCACCGGAAAGGCCGGCACGTCATCTGCAAATTGATCAAACGTACCGCCGCTGGCCAAATCAAAGCGGGCGTGATGCCAGTGGCAGGTCAGAATGCCATCCTTCACCGTGCCCCGATCCAGCGGAAAACCCATGTGCGGGCAGCGATTATCAATGGCATAGACCTGATCCGCATGGCGAAAGAGGGCAACGGTGTGCCCGTTGACATGTACGGTGAGCAGACCTGCTCTATCCAGTTCGGCGACAGTCGCCACACGCGCCAACGCGGCTTGCGACACTTGTTCTGACATTTGGGAAGCTCCTTGCTGAGTGGTGGCCGATGGGCAATATTTTGCAGTTTACCCTCTTCCAGTTTACCCGATTCTGTCAATCCCCGCCTGTCGCCCGCCAATCCGCCCGTCCAGACATGCAGATTGGGCGGAACACGGTATAATAAGCACGCTATCCCAGGCAATCACCCGCGCTGCCCTGGTTCGCCCCCGCGTCGTGGGAAGCGTTATCCAGCCATCACGACCTGCCATTACCAACCCGCCATTACCAGTGGCAATTACCGATCCCCAGAATTTCCCACCACCGCCCACGGAGAACGAATCTTTCATGCTGAGTCTGACAGAAAAGCTGCTCTTTGTCTTTCTGACGCTGGCCTCTCTGCTCTATGCGGCCTGGAGTCTGCGCGATGTCTACCGCGTCATCCGCCGGGGCGAAGGCACGTTGCCCGGCTGGGCCGAAATCCAAAGCCGCATCACCGCCGCCCTGACCAAATGGGTGACCATGCGCCCGATCTGGAAAACCCGCACCCTCAGCAGCATCTTCCACGGTCTTATCGCCTGGGGCTTCATCTTCTATTTTGTGGTCAATCTGGGCGATGTCATTGAAGGCTTCTTTGCCATCCGCTTTTTAGGACACGGCTTCATCGGCACCGTCTATCGCCTGTTGGCCGATCTCTTTACCATGAGCGTGCTGGTGGGCATGGTCTATTTTCTGGTGCGCCGCTTTGTGGCACACGCGCCCGCGCTGGGCTATCGCAGCAATGTGAAGCTGCACGCCGGCGTCACCGAGGGGGCCATCCGCCGTGATTCGCTCCTGGTGGGCCTTTTCATTCTGGGCCATGTGGGCTTCCGGCTGCTGAGCGAAAGCTTTGTCGTCGCCGCCGAAGGCGGAGATCGCTGGCAGCCCTTCGCCAATCTGCTGAGTATGGCGTGGGCCGGCTGGGGCGAAAACACCTGGCAAGTGGGGCGACATCTGGGCTGGTGGGGCGCGCTGGGGCTGATCCTGCTCTTTATTCCCTATTTCCCCTATACCAAACACTTCCACCTCATCATGTCGGGCGTCAATTTTCTCACCAAACCCCGGCGCACATCGCTGGGCACGCTCGCCCCCATCGATTTCGAGGACGAATCCATCGAAGACTTTGGCGTGGCGCGGCTGGAAGATCTGCCCTGGACGCATCTGGTCGACGCCTACGCCTGTATCATGTGCAACCGCTGCCAGGATGTCTGCCCGGCCTATGTGACAGGCAAAGAGCTTTCTCCCGCGGCTTTGGAAGTTAACAAGCGGCTCTATCTCAACAACAACCTGGAAAGCCTGGCCGCGGGCGCGGCGTCCGAATTTAGCCTGCTCGACTTCGCGATTTCCGAATCCGCGGTCTGGGCCTGCACGGCCTGCGGCGCGTGTGTGGATATCTGCCCCGTGGGCAACGAGCCAATGTTCGACATTCTCTATATGCGTCGCCACCAGGTGCTTATGGAAAACCGCTTCCCCGACCAGCTCAAAACCGCGTTCCGGGGCATGGAGCGCAACGCCAATCCCTGGAACCAGCGCGCCGGGGATCGCATGGTCTGGGCCGAAGGGCTGGACGTGCCCACCATCGAAACCAACCCCGCCCCCGAAATTCTGTGGTGGGTGGGCTGTGCGCCCGCCTATGATCCCCGCGCCCAGGCCACGGCCAAAGCCTTTGCCACCATCCTCGAACGGGCCGGCGTGAACTATGCGATTCTGGGCGAAATGGAAGCGTGTACCGGCGATGCCGCGCGCCGGGCCGGCAACGAATATCTCTTCTACGAGCTTGCCAAAACCAATATCGAGACGCTCAACGAAGTCAACCCGCCGCGCATTGTCACCACCTGCCCCCACTGTTTGCAGACGCTGGGCAAAGAATACAGCCAGTATGGCGGCGACTATACCGTCATCCACCACAGCCAGCTGCTATCGGAACTCACCGCCGCCGGGCGCATCTCGGTGCGCAAAGAAGGCGAGGCCGACCGCATCACCTTCCACGACCCCTGTTATCTGGGCCGCCACAACGGCATTGTCGATGCCCCGCGCACCGTGCTGGATCAGATTGCGGGCGAAACGGTGGAAATGCCGCGCCACGGTCGCCAGTCGTTCTGTTGCGGCGCAGGCGGCGCGCAGATGTGGAAAGAAGAAGAACACGGCGATCCAGCCATCGACCAGGCTGTGAACCAGGCCCGCTTTGCCGAAGCCAAAGCCACCGGCGCGACCACAGTCGCGGTGGGCTGTCCCTTCTGCCTCACCATGCTCACCGACGCCGCCACCCAGGATACCGGCAAACGCGGCCCCAAAGTGCAGGTCAAAGACCTGGCCGAGCTGGTCGCCGAACGTATGCAATAGCCGAACGTATGCGATAGCTGCCGCGCGGGTTGAAACGTGGATGGGGTAGTGGCGTGGCGCAAAAATGCCGGCACTTTGTATGGCCTTCCACAGGCTGCTATACTAGGGGACAGAGCAAAGGGGACACGGTAAAGCACACCCAGCAAGGAAACAGCAAGGAATAAGACGCAACAGGCTCATGACTATCCAGGTACAGCCCACACCCAATCCCAATGCCCGCAAGTTTATTCTGGCCGATGTCCGGTTCGATGGCTCGACCAATTTTGCATCTGCCGCCGACGCGGCCGAATTGCCGTGGGTGGGCGCGCTCTTTGACCTGGAAGGCGTCTACAATGTCTTTACTGCCCAGAACTTTGTGACGGTGAACAAGCGCGCCACCGTCGCCTGGGAGCCGCTGGAAACCCAGGTGCGCGCCGTATTGACGCAGACGTTCTCGCCGGCGAATCCCGACCGGCCCGCAGTAGATTCTGCCCAAAACGCGACTTCCCAGGCCAACTGACCCAACATTTCGCGATTTCGCCGCCGCGCCCACTGTGGGCTTACCGTAAGCTAACTGCGGGCCGGCCCACTAGAAGATACCAGACCGCCAATGGCTGTTGCCGTAAAGATGCCCCAACTGGGCGAAACCGTATTAGAAGGAACTGTTGCGCGCTGGCTCAAAGCCCCCGGCGACCCGATTGCGCGGCTGGAACCCTTGCTGGAAATCTCCACCGACAAGATCGATACCGAAGTGCCCGCCCCCGCAGATGGCACGCTTTTGGAAGTGCTGGTCGGTGAAGGCGAAACTGTGCGCGCCGGGGAAATTCTGGCCTATATTGGCGACGCGGGCGAGACGCCGACCGATTCTGCCACCAACTCAGCCACCGACATGCGCAAGACGGCGACCGCAAAAACGCCCGCGGCCACGTCCACCGGCAACGGCAATTCCGCCGCAAGCCATGCCCACTCTGCCCTGGCACAACCTTCTGCCGCAACCCTAACCCCTGCCGAAACCGGGACCCAGTCCAAGCCTGCCGGGCGCGACTTTATCAGCCCCGTGGTCGCCAACATGGCGCGCGAACATACGCTCGACCTGGACACAATTCCCGGCACCGGGCTGGGGGGGCGCATCACCAAACAGGATGTTCTGGCGCATCTGGCAGAACGGAAAAATGCCCCCACGCCGGAAATCGGTACCCGCACCGCGTTGTCATCCGAGTCGTCATCCGCCTCTCCAACCGGCCCGGTTACCAATGACGAAACCTGGGAGCCGTTGAGCACCATGCGTCGCCTGATTGCCGAGCACATGGTCACCAGCAAGCGCACCAGCCCCCATGTCACCAGCATTTTCGAAGTCGATATGACCCAGGTTGTGCGTCATCGCGAGCAACACAAGGCCGATTTTAGCGCGCGCGGGCTGCATCTCACCTATACCCCCTATTTTGTGGCCGCCGCCGCCCAGGGCTTGCGCCGCGTGCCCCAAGTGAATGCCCGCTTCCACGATCAGAACGGCCAAAGTGGTATCATCCACAATCGGCGCGTGCATATTGGCATCGCAGTTGCCATTGCCGGGGGACTGGTCGTGCCCGTGATCCGCGACGCCGACGAGCGCAATCTGGCAGGGCTGGCGCGGGTCGTGCGCGAACTGGCAGACGCCGCACAAAGCCGCCAGTTGGCCCCCGATGCGGCCCAGGGCGGCACCTTTACCATCACCAATCACGGCACCAGCGGCAGCCTCATGGGCACGCCGGTGATCAACCAGCCCCAGGGCGCGATTCTGGGTGTGGGCGCGATTGTCAAACGTCCGGTTGTGCGCAGCGCGGGGCCGTCGCTTTTGCCCAGCGCCGACGACGCCATTGTCATCCGCCCCATGTGCTATCTGAGTCTCACCTTCGACCATCGGCTAATCGATGGCGCGACCGCCGACGCATTTTTGACGGCAGTCAAGGACCTGTTGGAAGATTGGCAGGATACACCAATCCGGCAAGGCCCATAGAACGCGCATAGGCCGCCCCGCGTGCGCACCGTTTTCCGCGGCAGGCAGCACAACCAAAACAGCAATTACCCAATCTACGTTATCGGGAGAACAAAGCATCCATGAGCAATTACGATTATGAAGTAGTAGTAGTCGGCGGCGGACCGGGCGGTTATGTGGCAGCGATTCGCGCGGCGCAACTGGGCAAGAAGACCGCCGTCATCGAACGCGAAAGCCTGGGCGGTGTCTGTCTCAACTGGGGCTGCATACCCACCAAGGCACTGATTCACAACGCCGACGTGCTGAATGAAATCCAGAATGCAGAGGAATATGGCATCACCTTTGATAACCTAAAGGTGGATTTTGCGCCCGCGGTCAAGCGCAGCCGCAGCATTGTGGATCGGCAGACCAAAGGCGTCAGCTTCCTCATGCGCAAAAACAAAATCGACGTCATCGAAGGGCACGCCACCTTTCAGGATGAGCACACACTGAAGGTAGAAAGCTCGGAATATCTGCCCGACGCCAAAGCGCGCACCGTCAGCGCGGAAAATATTATTCTGGCAGTCGGCGCCCGCGCGCGCAGCCTCCCCGGCGTGAAGATCGACGGCAAGAAGGTCATCCAATATCGCGACGCGGTGGTGTTGGAAGATCTGCCCAAGAAGATGATTGTCGTTGGCTCCGGCGCAATCGGCATGGAATTCAGCTACGTCTACCACAGCTATGGCGTGGAAGTCACCATCATCGAAATGCTGGATCAGGTGCTGCCGCTGGAAGACCCCGAAGTAGCCGCCGAAGTGCGCAAAGCCTTTGAAAAATCGGGCATGAAGATTCTCACCGGCACCCGCACCGAAGAGGTTAAGAACAAGCGCAGCGGCGTGGCGGTCACGGTCAAAAACCTGGAGAGCGACGAGACCGAAACGCTGGAAGCCGACAAAGTACTCATGGCAATCGGCATCCAGACCAATGTGGACAAACTCAACGCCGACGCCGCAGGCATCACGGTCAGCGACCGGGGCATGATTGAAATCGACGCCAATATGCGCACCAACAAGCCCCACATCTATGCCATCGGCGATTGCACAGGCAAGCTGGCGTTGGCGCATGTTGCCAGCGCGCAGGGCATTGTGGCAGCAGAAACCATTGCCGGGGTGGAGACGGTGCCCATCCCCGCCGAACGCTATATCTTCATGCCGCGCTGCACCTTCTGCCATCCCCAGGTTGCCAGCCTGGGCATGACCGAAGCGCAGGCCAAAGAAGCCGGCTATGAAATCAAGGTGGGCAAGTTCCCCTTCATGCCCAACGGCAAAGCCCAGGCGCTCAACGAACGCGCCGGCTTCATCAAAATCATTGCCGATGCCAAATATGGCGAAATTCTCGGCGCGCATCTGGTCGGCCCCGAAGTCACCGAATTGCTGCCCGAATTGAGCCTGGCCCAGTTCATGGAAATCACGCCCGCCGAAATTGCGCGCACCGTCCACAGCCACCCCACCCTGAGCGAAGTGCTCATGGAGGCGGCGCACGCGGTCGAAGGCCATCCGATTCACATGTAAGCCCGCTAGCCGCCGGGCAGAT
>JBBDIO010000306.1:0-10123 GCA_040880365.1 Litorilinea sp. | reverse complement strand
GCCGTATTGATCGCGCGCACCAGTTCAAACAGCGACGCCAGGGCTTCGCTGGTATTAAAATCGTCGTTCATGGCCTGGATAAAGGCCGCGCGGGCCGCTTCGGTGGCTGCGCGCAGCTTGTCGGCAGCGTCGCCCGTAGTTTTGCTGCCGCTTGCAGGCCGCAATGCCGAGCGCAAACGGGTGAGGCTGCGTTCGGCGCTGTTCAGCGTTTCTTCGTTAAACACAACCGGCTTGCGATAGTGTCCGCCAAAAATCAGGATGCGCAGTGTATCGGGCGAACGCCGTTCGAGAAATTCGTCGATAGTCACCAGATTGCCCAGCGACTTGCTCATCTTCTCGCCCGAAAGCTGCAACATGCCGTTGTGCATCCAATAGCGCGCCAGCGGTTTGCCCGTCAGACTTTCACTCTGGGCAATCTCGTTTTCGTGGTGTGGAAAAACCAGATCGTTGCCGCCGCCGTGAATATCCACCGTTTCGCCCAGATGGTGCAAACACATGGCCGAACATTCAATGTGCCAGCCAGGGCGACCCGGTCCCCACGGGCTATCCCACGCCGGTTCGCCCGGTTTGGCCGATTTCCAGAGCGCGAAATCGGCCTGGTGCTCCTTGCGCGTATCTTCTTCTACGCGCGTGCCGCTCAGGGCATCGCTGAGACTGCGCCGGCTCAATTTGCCGTAATCATCATCCTGCGCCACCCGAAAATAAACATCACCGTTCATGGGATAGGCATAGTTGTTCTCGCCCAGGTCCTGGATAAAACGGATAATTTCGGGCATCTCGCTGCTCACCTTGGGGTAAATATCGGCAGGCAGCACGCCCAGATCATCTAAATGGCGCAAATATTTGTCGGCGTAGTGAGTCGCCAGATCAATCGGATCTTCGCCGGTCTGGTTGGCCCGGTTAATGATCTTGTCGTCCACATCGGTAAAATTGGAAACATACTTCACTTCGTAGCCCCGATAGAGCAAATAGCGGCGCACCATATCGAAGACCACCGCGGCCATCGCGTGGCCCACATGCGCGTCGGCATAGACCGTCGGCCCGCAGACATACATCGAGACTTTCCCGGCTTCCTGCGGCACAAACTCTTCGCGCTGCCGGGTGAGCGTGTTATAAATCTTCAACCCCATTAGATTCCCTAAATTTCTTCTTTGGTAACAGATGACGGTGCAGCCTCGGCATCCGGCACGGCGAATACCAGACGCCCGGCATTGGTCTGCAACACTTTGGTAACCTGCACCAGGATATCCTGATTCAGATATTGACGCCCGTTTTCTACCACAACCATCGTCCCATCGTCCAGATAGCCCACGCCCTGCCCATATTCCTTGCCCGCCTGAATGATGTGCAGCGGAATTTCTTCGCCGGGCAAAAAGATGGATTTGACGGCGTTTGCCAGTTCGTTAATGTTCAGAATCTTCACGCCTTGCAAGCGCGCCACCCGGTTCAGATTGTAGTCATTGGTAATGACCGCGGCGTTCATCACCATTGCCAGGCTGATGAGTTTATCATCGACCTGTTGGGCATCGCTGGGATCCTGATCGATAAATTCAATCGCGATATTGGCGTTCTGTTGCAGGCGATCCAGCATTTCCAGCCCGCGGCGGCCGCGGTTGCGGCGCATGGCATCGGATGAATCGGCAATATACTGAAGTTCGTTCAGCACAAAGCGCGGCACCATGAGCGTGCCCAGCAAAAAGCCGGTATCCGCCACATCGGCAATGCGCCCGTCGATAATCACACTGGTATCCAGCAAAAGCGTCTGCGCGATTGCCACAGCCGGGCCGGTCGCGGGCTGCGCGCCGCGCACGCCAAACAGCGCCAGCAAATCGTCTTTGCGCAAAACCAGCACCGCGGCCCCCAGATAGCCAAAAATCAGCACACCCACAAAGGGCATGATGGAACCAAAGGGCGGCGGCAACTGCGAGATGGGATAGGCCAGCAAAGCCGCTATCAGCAAGCCCAGCGCCAGCCCGACGCCACCCGCCAGCAAATCGACCGTGGGCACATTGCGTAGACTGTTGCGCGCGGCCCGCGCCGGTGCATAGATGACCCACGGCGCGAGAAAATAGCCCACCACCGCCCCAGCAAACATGGCCGTCCAGACGGGCAACGCGGTCGCGGTTGTGAGTTGGGTTGTGCCCACCAGCGCTACACCCACATAGTAGCCGATGAACCCATAGAGTAGAGCGCCCAAGATTCGGAATATAGGACCGAGGCGCATAGTTGTTTTCTCCTGCTACTGTTTGTTCGCACAGACTTTCGTGCCGGTTATGATAATCCAAAACAGTTGGTATCGCAATCTATTTCTCACTGGTAGAGGAGCTAACCGGCACGCCGCCTGCCAGAGGGGAATTTGAATTGGAAAGTGTGCGCCTGGGCGTGGCCGCGCGGCCTACCGTTTCGCTATAGAGTGCCAGGACACGCTGCGCATTGGTCGCCGCGGCATATTCGTGGCTCGATGCGCGCGCCTGGGCGCCCAAACGCCCCCGCAGATCGGCATCGCGGGCCAGGCGCAAAAATCGCTGGCGAAATTCCCCATCCCCATCCGGCGCGATCAGACCGCTCACCTCATCGTCAATAATATCCACCACACCCGTGGCACGCATCCCCAATGCGGGCAGACCGGCAGCCGCGGCCTCGATAAAGGTGAGAGGATGCACCTCGGACACGCTGGCCGAGACAAAGAAATCGGCCAGGGCCAGATAGCCGGGCACGGCATCATAGTCCACGCCCCCGGTAAAGGTGACCCGGTGGCCGATGCGCAGACGCTGGGCCAGGTGTTGCAGATCGTTTAATTCGCTGCCGTCGCCCACCAATAACAGATGCACATCCGCAGCTTCTGCGGCCACGCTCTGAAAAGTCTGCAACAGCCGTTCCAGATTTTTCTCAGGACTCATCCGCCCCACATAGATGGCGATCACCGTATCCGGGGCCAGGTTCAGCTGTTGGCGCGTCACACCGCGTTGCGGCTGATAAAAACGATCCAGCTCAATGCCATTGGGGATTACTTCAATGCGCCCCTGCACCCGCCACTGCTTCATAATCCGCGCGATGCCGGGGCTGGGCGCAATCAGCGCGGCGCAATGGCGGCTGAAACGCTGAAAATAGGCCTGCATCGCCGTATCCGATAGCGCAGCGGGCAACAAGGGCAGATAGGCTTTGGCTATGAGGTCGTAGCGGGTATGGTTGGTAAAAATCAGCGGCGTTTTATAGTGGGTGGCACAATAGACGCCAAAGCTGCCGCTGATAAACGGGTGATGCACGTGTACCACGTCCATGTGAGACAAAATTTCGCGGCTCCGCCGATCCAGGCGCACGCTCAGATGATAGCCGGTGTTGGCAATGGGAATACCGGGGATCCGGATCACATTGGGTTCTTCGGCGGCGTGTTTGTCTGCACCGGGCACAAAGAGAAACACGTCGTGTCCCCATGCGCTGAGATACTGTTTGAGCAGTGCGACATGGTTCACCACGCCGTTGACGCGGGGCTTGTAGATATCGGAAAATAGCGCAATACGCAAGCGTGCCGGTGGGGGTTGCAATAGAGACTGCGGCAGGAATTGCGCTGCGGTAGGTTGGGCTATCTCGGCCTGCATCATAGTCAATTTTGCCTTTGAAACCGAATCGCTAATCCGTCAACACTGCCTGCCCTATGCTGTTTCGGGCTGTGCAGTTCTGGGCTACACCGTGCCCAGCTGTGTCATTCCCACAAACAGCAGAAAGTAATTCCCGCGGGCCTGATTCCCGATTACGCCTTGCGGGCCGATGCCTGTATCATGATAACATCCGCGCAAGGCCTGCGCATCGCCACAGATATGGTCACAGATATCGCCACAGATAATGGCAAGTGTGGTAACAAAAATCGTGACAATTGGAACCGGAAAGCGTCAAGCGGCAGCCCGTTTGATCCTGTAAAAATATATTGCGAAAGTGTATGGAAACTACAATGGTCGAAAAAAAACGTACATTACTAGGCATCTTTGCCCACCCCGACGATGAAAGTTTTGGGCCGGGCGCAACTCTGGCGCGCTACGCGGCCGAAGGGGTCGATGTGCATGTGATTATCGCCACCGATGGCATCGAAGGTTCGGTAGAAAAATCGATAGACCTGCCCGCACACGAAACGCTGGCGCAGGTGCGTTCGGGTGAATTGTCGCGCGCCGCAGTGGCGCTGGGGGTCGCGTCGATCTGGTCGCTGCCCTATCGCGATAGCGGTATGCGCGGCTCTCCCGGCAATGATCACCCCGCATCTCTGATTCAGCAACCTTTGCCCACGCTGGTCGAAGAAGTGCTGGGCTATGTAGATCGTCTGCAACCGCAGGTGATTCTGACCCACGATCCGTTTGGCGGCTATGGGCATCCCGACCATGTACGCGTCTGTGAAGCCACCACCGCGGCCTTTCATATCGCGGCCGCGCGCGGCACCAATGGCGACCAGGCCGGGCCACAGAAGCTCTATTATACGGCGTTCGACAAGCGTATCCTCAAATGGATCACACGCCTGATGCCCCTATTGGGCCACGATCCCACTGCGATTGGACGCAACCGCGATATTAACCTGGTAGAAATCGCCA
The DNA here is from genome assembly GCA_040880365.1 of Litorilinea sp. Lineage (GTDB taxonomy): Bacteria > Chloroflexota > Anaerolineae > Caldilineales > Caldilineaceae > JBBDIO01. The sequence continues at coordinate 5,546 of JBBDIO010000306.1, read as the reverse complement.
CCTGGTATACGCCCGTCAACACCAAAATCCATGTGGAAGATTACCTGGCCCGCAAAGAGCGCGCGAGTCTGGCCCACGCCAGCCAATATAGCGGCGGACCTTCGTATGTGCGCTATTTGCCCCAGCTGTTGCGCCAGCGCATGTTGGCGAACGATGCCTACACGCGCGCCTTTCCCGCGCCCAAAGGCGGCATTGAAACCGATCTGTTTGCCGATATCATCTGAACCGGCGCATGGTAGACTGTATAGGCAAACTGCATGTACAGTCTACATAGACAGTCTGCACATGTAGTCGGTACATGCAGAAACTGACGGCCGCACGCTCAATTGCGAATATTCACGGGGAGACAGGTATGAATCAACTGCGAATCACCAACCGCACAAATTTCAGGCTGGGTCGATTGCGGCTGCGGCTTTGGCCGGCGCTGGGCATGGGCCTGTTTCTGGTTTTGCACATGGCGCAGCCCGCCGCGGCCGCAGAATTTGCCGGGGCCGCAGAAGTATACATCTTGCCCCAGGATTCGGTCATTGCCGACGATCTCTATGTGAGCGCACCCGAAGTCATTATCAACGGCACGGTCGAAGGCGATCTGCTGGTGACCGGGGCCTATGTGGAGATCAACGGCGTCGTGAACGGCAGTGTCATGGCGGCCGCGGCGGGCGTGCAGATCAACGGCGTGGTACAAAACAGCGTGCGCGCCGCGGGCATGAGTGTGGTGCTCAACGGCACGGTGCGCAAAGATTTCATAGCCGCCGCGGGTGGGGGTCCGGGGTTTGGTACATTTGCCATGCCGGTCGGCACGCGCAGGCTTACGCCCGGTCTCCAGCTTACGCGTAACAGCTCTGTGAGTGGCGATGCCGTGCTTACCGGGGGCAGCGGACGGCTGGCCGGTGTGATTGGCGGCGACCTGCTCGCCACCATCAACCAACTGGAATTTGGCGGCACAACCCGCGGCGCGGCCCACATCCAGGCCGGCAATCTACAGGTGCAGGAAAACGCGCGCGTCGAGGGCGTGCTCACCTATACCGGCCCGGCGGTGGGTCCCGATTCTGCGCCGCTGGATGGCGATGTCGCGGGCGAGGTCGTGATTGTGCCGCCCGCACAAGAGGAAACAACGCGTGCGGAATCGGGATCCAATGTCGGCTCCAACCTGTTTCTGCGCGGGCTGGCCTGGCTGTGGCAGCTTGCCATCCAGATTATTGGGCTGGGGATTATTGCGTGGCTGGTCTGGACTTTTTTCCCCACTCTGCTGCTGCGCCCCACCACCGCCCTGGAAACGCGCCCCGTCGAATCCGGTCTCTATGGCCTGGTGGCCCTGGTTGCGCTCATTCCGCTGGCGTTTGCGCTGATTTTTCTGGGCGCACTTTTTTGGGGATTTTTCCCCGGCGGCGTCAGTTTTGCGACCGCGGCCTTTGGCCTGCTGTCGGTGGGCTGGCTGCTAAGTCCGGTATTCGTGGGCCTGTGGGTCGGTCGGCGTCTGATTAACAGCATTGGGCTGGACGCAGATTCGCCCCTGCGCGGCGATTTGCCCACGCTGTTGCTGGGCACGCTTAGCCTGGTGGTGCTCGCCAGCGTGGTGGGGCTGGTGCCCTGTCTGGGGCCGATTGCCGAACGCATCATCTATATGCTGAGCCTTGCGCTGGTCATCGGCGGGCTGTTGATCACACGCCTGCGTCCTGCGCCGGCAGTCGCCGAGCCTGCCTAGACGCCCGCTGGCGCGCCAACCCCTTGCAGTTTTGCGAGACGGTTTGCACCACAGCTAGCACCCCAACTTGCAGCACAGACGGGGAACGGATTAACGAGACTGTCCAGTGGAAATCAACGAGAAATTGACGATTGGCGATATCGTCGAAATGCGCAAGCCCCACCCCTGTGGCGGCTATATCTGGGAAATTGTGCGCGTCGGCGCGGATATTGGGCTGGTCTGCCAAACTTGCGGACGGCGCGTGCTGGTGCCCCGGCGCAAATTTGCCCAGCGCGCCAAACGTTTTGTGCAGCGCGCCGATGTCAGCGCACCGGATACCGGCCCTTGCGGGACCGGCCCGAACAGTCCAGACGCATAGCAAAAGGAATTGTAGGAAAGTAGCATTGCGGCAGAAAGGAAAACACCCATGAAACGCCAGGATCTGGTCGATTATCTGGATGAATATCTCTGCATTGAAGAAATACGCGACTACGGTCCCCAGGGGCTGCAAATTGAAGGACGCCGCGAAGTAAACCGCATTGTGGGCATGGTCGATGGGCAGATGCCCTGTGTGGCGGCGGCGCTGGAAAGCAACGCCGATCTGCTCCTGGTGCATCATGGCATTTTCTGGGGGCCAGCGCAACCGCTGCGCGGTGCACTGGGACGCATGGTGCACACCTGCATGACCGAACAATTGAATCTCTACGCCGCGCATCTGGCCCTGGATGCCCACCCCACAGTGGGCAACAATGCCGAGCTGGCCCGCCGGCTGGGGTTGGACGTGGTGGACTGGTGGCACAATATCAATGGCACCAATCTGGCTGCGCTGGCGGTCGAGCCGGATGGCGTCAAGTTCGACTATCTGGTCGACCGCTTTGAACAGGCAGTGGGGCCGGTGCAGTTGGTCCAGGCCCACGGTCCGCGCATTGTCCATCGCGTGGGCATCATGAGCGGTTCGGGGGCAAAGGCCATTCCCGAAGCCGCGCAGCTGGGCTGTGATGCCTTCCTCACCGGCGAAATGGAACATTCCCAATATTATAATGCGCTCAACAGTGGGCTGAATGTGATCTATGGCGGCCACTACACCACCGAAACCACCGGCGTGCAGGCATTGGGACAACACCTGCAAGAACGCTTCGATCTCGACTTCGAGTTTATCGACCTGCCCACGGGTGTATAGCGGGCGCGCCGCCCAGGGCGTTACAATAAGAATGCAATAAAAAAAACGCCGCCGGTCCATTTGCAAGCCCAGGACCGGCGGCGTTTTTTGTGCAAACTATTCTTCGGGAATCGGTTCCAACCCGGTGTGGGTCTGGAACAAATCCGCAACCTCGCCGGGCTTGGCGTGGCGTCCCGTCTCCAACTTGCTATAGATCAGCGTATCATCTACCGTGACTTCAAATCTGCCGCCATCGGAAGGCACCAACACAAAGTCCTTGATATACGGCTTGAAGCGTGTCAGAATATCGTCCGCCAAACTGACGGCACGCGGGGTGTAATTTCACATGGCGCAGTAGACAACAGAAATTCGATGTTGCTGCATGAATCGCCCCCTTTACCTTTCTTGGTATGTGTTTCTTGGTATGTGCTTCTTGATGTAAGTTTCATCATGTACATTTTTGATGGTGTACACTTTTGCATGATCGGGCTGCATAGCAGGCGGGCGGAAAATCTGCGTAGCCCAAGCATGGCACAGAACCTGCCCAACAACTGTAACAGGGAACCAATTTCCCCACAAGGCCGTTTGGATGCTCGGCTACACCGACATTGGCCCACAATTTGGGAAGCAACTTTGCAGGATGCTATAGTGTGATCTATGCATGATTCAGAAGCGACAGGGTCGGGCGGGGATGCCGACAACGATATTCGGGCAAATAATACACCACCAGATGATGCGCCTGCGCCCATGCCCAGCCGCCGCACGTTTTTGGGCGCGATTGCCGGGGGCATGACTGCATTGGTGGTGGCAGCCTGTGGGCGCGCCGATCCTACACCACCCGCCCCCACCGCCACGGGCGTGGCCACGCGTGCGGCGCGGGCCACACCGCCCACGCCCGCTACCAGCGAACTCTTTCTGCCCGAAGTCCACCAGGGTGAACTGGCGGCACTGGCACAGGCGCAACCTACACTCACGCCCACACCACCCAAGCCCGCCGCGACCCCGACGGTTGGCCCGCCACCGCCTAACCCCCCCCCAAGCCCGCCCCCCATTCCGCCCGGCCCGCCCAGCAAGCTGGGTCTGCATATCGGCTGGAACGATTCCCAGATTTTCACACTGTTGCGCACCCAGGGGATTCCCGTGGTCAAGACGCTGGAACTGGATGCCAACTTTGTGCGCGAGATCAAAGAAACCTCGCCGCGCACGCGTATCATCGGGCGGATCCACCTGCCCCAGATCGATCTGTCCAATTTAGATCCCATTCCCGCGGCGCGCAGCTTTGTGGAGCGGCTCTTGCCGATTGCCGAAGACGAACACCGCCGCCCCTATTTCGATGCGTGGGAAGCCTATAATGAACCAGTGGCGGGCAGCGACGACGAAATGCGGCGTTTGGCCGATTTTGAAGCCGAACGCACCCGGCTCATGGCCCAGGCGGGCCTGCGCAGCGTCATCGCCAATTTCGGCACCGGCCAACCCGAACTGGAACGCTGGCCGCTCTTTTTGCCCGCCGTGCAAGCCGCCAAGGAGAATGACGGCTGGCTGGGGCTGCACGAATATTCCGCGCCCACCATCTACTATCTCACCACGCGCGAAAACCAGGGTCGCTATCCCGGCGTCAGCCCCGAAGACACCGGCTGGCTCACCTTGCGCTATCGCATGGTTTACCGGCAGATTCTGGAACCGGCCAACCTGGTGATCCCGCTGGTCTTTACCGAACTGGGTGTCGATGGCCTGGTAGACAACCGGCCCGGCCCGGCAGATGCCCGCGGCTGGCAACACTTTCAGAGCTATTGGGCCGAAAATGGGTATGGTCTCTGGGGGCCGGGAGCCTATGTCGAACAGTTAGCGTGGTATGATGCTGCCATGCGCCAAGATGATTATGTGATTGGCGGCTGTATCTATTGCATGGCCGCCACCCGCGGCTGGGAATCCTATGACATTCGCGGGCCGGTCGCGAGCGTGCTGGAACAGTATCTCAGCGTCCACGCCCCGGCCTGACCAACACAACAACCCAACCTATCACCTGCAAGCGGAATTCATGTCTCTCAATCTCATTCACTCTGGACTGGCAAATACCGCCGTCCTCTTTATCGCTATTCTGGGCGTGTGGGCTGTCTTTCTGCGCATCCGCGCCCGATCACTCGACGGCGCGTGGTATGGCGCGGCCATGCTGGGCGAATTGCTGCTGGTTGCCCAGGCGGTGATTGGCGTGATTCTCTATTTCCAGGGCTATAGCGGTGCGCTGCAACGGCCCTTTCTGCACATCCTCTATGGTGTCGTCGCCATCCTCACCCTGCCCGCGGCCTACGCCTATTTTGGGCAGCTGGAAAACGAAAACGTCAAAACGGTGGCGATGGCGGTTAGCTGTATTTTTCTATGGGGCATTTTGCAAAGGGCCAATCAGGTGGTGTATCTGATCCCGCAACTGTAGTTTGACACTTGATTTTCCCAATTACCACATCCCCCCACCCCTTTGCTAAAATTGAAGCCAGGATACGGTAGCGTTCGTTCACAGAAGCCGGAGTATGTCCAAGCAAGTTCTCGTCCTCAATGCGAGCTATGAACCGCTGAGTCTGGTCTCAGTCCGTCGCGCGATTGTGCTGGTGTTGCGATAAAAAGCATAACTTTTGGAGGTGACCCGCCAGGTGTTGCGCAGCAACCGCGAAATTATACCCGTTCCATTAGTCATCCGCCTGGTTCATT
>JBBDIO010000305.1:0-10182 GCA_040880365.1 Litorilinea sp. | reverse complement strand
GGCACACCCACGGTGTTGCCCCAGTCCGTCCACGAACCGTCATACAGCGCGACCTCGTAGCCCAGCAGTTCGCTCAACAGGAACCAGGTGTGGCTGGCGCGCTCGCCAATGCGGCAATAGACGATGATGGGGCGACTGCCGTCTACACCCACTGCGGCGTAGAGCGCACGCAGTTCATCCTGAGATTTGAACGTGCCATCTTCGGCGACAGCCTGGCTCCACGGCACATTGACCGCACCGGGGATATGGCCTGCGCGCACAGACAGTTCCTGCATACCTTCGGGGGCGAAAATGGTGCCTTCAAATTCGGCAGGCGAGCGAATATCGATGAGGTCGGCTTCGACCTGCCCTTCGACCACTTCCAGCACATCGGGCAACAGCGCGCGCAGCCCGTCATTCACTGCGCCTACGGTGAAATCGCCCGCAGCAGGGCTGGGCGGGGTGACAGCCAGTTCGCGGCCTTCGGCTTCCCACTTGGCGCGCCCACCATCCAGAATGCGCACATCTTCGGCGCCATAGATCTTGAAGACCCACACACCCCAGGCGGCAAACCAGTTGCTGTTGTCGCCGTAGAGAATCACGGTGCTATCCTGGTTGATGCCCGCGGATTGGGCCAGCTGTTCAAAGGCTTCGGGCGAGGTGATATCGCGGACCGTGGGGTCCATGAGGTCGGTGTGCCAGCGGAAGTTGACCGCGCCGGGGATGTGGCCCCGCTCGTAGACACCGGGGATCACGCTGACTTCGATGAGGCGCACGGCGGGGTTTTCCAGGTTTTCGGCCAACCAGTCGGTGCTCACCAGACTGGCGTGACCTGCCCCACCATCCTCCGCGGCGACTTCGGCGTCAGCATCAGCATCAGCGTCGGCGACTTCCGCGTCAGCTTCCGTATCGGCGTCGGCGACTTCCGCGTCTGCATCAGCTTCCGCATCGGCAACTTCCGCTTCAGCTTCGGGTGCAGATACCGCTTCCGGGGCAGCGGGTGCTTCGACTGCGGGCGCGGCACAGGCTGCGATCAGCAGGGTGAGAATGAGCAAGAGGGCATAGAGCTGGGATGGGATTTTCACAGAAATTTCTCCTTGATTGTCACACAGGTTGTTGCGCAGTTTATTGCGCAAACGTTTCGCGTATAGAAAAAAAACAACGCTCCACCCATCTGGGCCGGAGCGTTGTGGCGCACTTGGCGTCTTCAACAAAAAACCCCGGCCTGGCTGGCCGGGGCGAATGTCGCACCTGATGAAACTGGGTCAGATTCCAGACATGCCCAATCCCCGGCTGTGAGGCTTCTCACAACAACAGAGACAGATGCAACAACAGCTGGATCCCTTCACCGGATAATGCATGAGTTTCTGGGCAGACTCTCGGATTGTGCGTGCTGGCAAACTGGCGTCGCTTACGATGTAGTCAGGAAATTAGTCGGATCGTGCTGCGATACTTTGCACAAAATACAGGTTGCGCTGATTTAGAATAGAACGCAGTTTATTTGGCTTTGTGCTATCTGTCAAATTGTTCAGATACTAAAATGCAATTGGGCCACATGGCCCAATTGCCAAAAATGGCAGTCGCTGGTGAGCGCATATCATCAAAATGTTGAGGCAATATCTCTGAAGAATGTTGCTTGTATTGGGTGGGCGCGCCTGCTATGCTGGCGGGAGAGCGTGAAGAGACGAACTGAGCTTCTCCTCCTCCTAAAGGCGACCACCGCCCGGGCAGCGGTGGTCGCCGTGTATTTCTCCAGCTTATTTCACCCGTGCATTTCCACTTTGCCTTGGGCAGGCAATTTTCCCAATCTCACCAACGCTAGAAGCCGCGTTGTTTGTCTACCTGGTTTTGCAGGGGCAGCGCATCGCGGCGCAGGCGATCCAGATTTTCAGAGAAGATGCGCAAGACATAGCGACCCTCATATTGGGTGCCGCCCGCAATGTGGGGCGTAGCCAGCACATTTTCCATACCCCATAATTCATTGTCGGGACCCAGCGGTTCGGGCTTGAAGACATCGAGCGCGGCCGATGCAATCTTCTTTTCCTTCAAGGCGGCAACCAGCGCATCCTGATCCAGAATACCGCCGCGCGACATGGCAACCAGCATGGCGGTGGGTTTCATGTGCGCCAGTTGTTCGGCGCCGATCATGTTGGCGGTCTCTTCGGTATAGGGCACCATGATCACCACAAAATCCGATTCTGCCATGAGGTCATTGAGGCGATCCAGCCCCCAGAGTTCATCGGCATAGTCGGGCTTGTTGTTGGGGAAAAGATCCACGGCAATTACGCGCATGTCAAAGGCTTTGGCGCGTTTTGCCAGCGCGCGGCCAATCGCGCCCAGGCCGATGATGCCCATTGTGGTTTCGGTCAGCTCGATCATATCCCGGCGGATTTCTGCGCCCGCCCATTTGCGTTCCTGCTGGCGCAGAATGGCAGGGCGAATGCCGCGGGTGAAGGACAGAATCATCGCCAGTGCGCTTTCGGCCACTGCCGCGCCGTGGGTGCCGCTGGCGCTGGTGAGCAACACATCGCTTTCCAGCAATTCGGGAATTTCCAGATAATAGTTCACCCCCGAGCTGGGCGATTGGATCCATTTGAGCTTTTTGCCCGCCACAAATGCTTCACGGCTGAGCCAGCCCATGTAGACATCGGCATCGCCGATATAGTCGATGGTGGATTCGCGGGTGGGGCAGGTGGCAAATTCCACATCGGGAAACCGGGCTTGCAGATCCGGGATGCCTTTTTCCAGGCCCATAGGGTTTGCGCCAATTAATACCTTCATAATCTCTACTTCGCTCCTTGTGTATGCTACTGCTGATAAAACCGGATAGCAGACTGCCACGCGGCAGCCTGGGACAGGGGGATATTTATGCGATTGTTGGTGGCTGCCTTGGCTATTTTATACCACTCGCCGCCACATGCCGCGAAATGCCAAGACGCGCGGCGACAGTATCGCCGCGTTATTTGGTGGCAGTTTCGCGCCAACTATGACGGGGCTGCCAGCCCAGCACTTCTTTTGCCAACCGGGTGCTGACCAATGCGGTATAGGGGTTGGCGTCGAATTCCGGCCCGCCCCGCCACGGCACATCGGGATGCACCTTGGCCGCGATTTCCCGGCTGGGCATTTCCGAAGCGATTTCGTCGGCGCAGAGCAGGATGCGCACATGGCCCGGGTCGGGACAGGTGAGGCCCAGCACCGCAGCCGCCGCCACATCGCGCACGTCGCAAAATGCGCCATATTCCCAGCGGCGGTTCCACTCCGATTCGGGATCTTCGGCCCGGCGCTTGCGAATTTCGGCATACCATTCGGGCACCCAAACCGCCGGTGGGCGCAGGCAGACGGTGGGAATGCCCGTATTGAAGGTGAAATGGCGGCACATCTCCTCGGCCAGGTGTTTCGCCATGCCATAGGTGCTGCGCGGGCGCGCCGGGTGTTCGTCGTCGATGGGGAAATAGTCGGGCGCGGCCTGGCCCATAAAGACGCCCAGCGCATTCACGCTGCTGAAATAGACCACACGTTGCATCTGATTTTCCTGCGCGGCCTGGAGTACATGCCAGGTGCCTTGCAGACCCACATCCATAGTTTCATCCGGGTCGTCTTCGGCGCGCCCCAGCAACGAGGCCAGATGAATAGTGGCGTCGCACCCCTGGGCGGCGGCGCGCACCGCCGCACCATCGCAGATGTCATCACCCGTGGCAATGTCGAACCCCACAACTTCGTGGCCCGCGCCTTCCAATTGCTGCTGGATGACGGACCCAATCCGGCCCTGGTTGCCGGTTACAAATACACGCATGGGCGTTTGCTCCTTGTTTGTGTTCAGGTGATATGGTCGGCATGTCTAGAGGGACTATCCCGCGCCTCATGCCCCTCTAGCTTGCCCGGCCTAGGCTTTTGCCGTGCTCGTGCGGTTGGCTTTGGTGTTGGGTGTGAGATCGAACCAGGTGTCGTGCCCGTGGAAGAAGCGTTCCAGCTCGTCGACCATGAGCGGCAGGAAGGGACGATAGGCGTCGCCGGTCGTCCAGCCCAGATGCGGGCTGAGAAAGACATTGGGCAGTTGCAGGATTTCGCTTTCGGGCGGCACGGGTTCCGGGTCGAACACATCCAGCCCCGCGACAATGTCGCCTTTTTTCAGACGGGCGATCAGCGCGGCAGAATCTACCACCGGCCCGCGTGAGACATTGACAAAAACCGTGCGCGGGCGCAACAGCGCCAATTCGTGTTCGCCAATCAGGCCGCGTGTGCCGGGGGTCAGGGGCACCAGACAGGCCACCACATCACACTGGGACATGACATTGTCCAGCGAAGTCTGGGTGAAGCCCACGACTTCGGCCATTTCGCGGGGCAGATAGGGGTCGTGGACCCAGATTTCCACTTCGAAGGGGCGCAGGAATTTGATCAGGCGGCGGGCCATGTGTCCGCCGCCGATCAGCCCCACACGCTTGCCGGTCAGCAGGCCGGGCATGTTCGTATAGGCTTCGCGGTCGGCTTTGGTTTCGCCCGCAATCATGCGGCGAAAGTGATAGCCCGCATTGCGCGAGGCTACCAGGATCAACGCCAGCGCCCATTCGGAGACAGGATAGGACGAGGCGTTGGTAGTATCCACCGCGCGCACATTGCGCGCCCAGGCGGCATCCAGGTCGATGCGGCTGGCAAACCGGTCGCCTTCCAGCTCGCCGATGATGCGCAGATTGGGCGCGGCCTCGAGAATGTCGGCGGTCAGCGTGGGCGCGCCGTGGCAGACGATGATGCCATCATAGTCGCCAATGGTTTGCTTGAGCCGGGCTGCGTCTTCGGGGTTCTGGTTGGTATCATAAATGCCGCCGCCTTCGCAGGGAAACCAGTCCCAATCGGCGAATGTTTCCAGGTGTTCGATGGCCGCGGGCGGCAGATAGCCTTCATGCACATTTTTGTTAAAGGCCATGAGAATTTTGGGGCGGGTTGTGGTAGACATCAGGTTCCTCATTCTAGTGGGATGCGTTGGCGCGTGGAGGCAACGCGTAGACTGTGGGCAGCAATTTACTGTGTATTGTACCGTGTATTGTAACGAACGTTGGCGCAAGTTGGCGAACCACGCGCCGGTTGGTGTTGGTTGCGGGCACGCGATTGGCGTGGTTTCGTTCCTGCGCGGCACAGGTATAATGGGCGGTATACCTGGCGAGAGGCAACCGCGCAGCCCATACCCGCCTGTGGCCTACCGCGTATCGAGAAAGGCACACCGTATCCCATGAATATCACGCTCTCGCAGGGCACGCCCCAGGATCGGCAGATTGTGGAAAATCTCATGGTCGCGTTCTTTATGGATCTGGCGCGCTATGATGACCAGATGCTCATCAATGCCTATGGGCTGCCCATGTTTGTGCCGCCGGAAGAAACCTCCATAGAATCCGATACAGCCGCCCCTGTCGATGCGGCGCGCACCTGGGAGCAGTGTCGCCGCGCCAATTGGTGGGTGCGCGACCGGTGTACGCTCTATGTGATCCGGGTGGCGGGCGTGCCGGCGGGCTATGCCGCGGTGTTGGCCGATCCTGTGTATTTGCCCGATGCCGGGGTGGATTTCGAGCTGGTGGATTTTTATATTGTGCCCAAATATCGGGGGCAAGGCGTGGGGCGGGCCGCGGCGCGGCTGGTTTTCGACAACCACCGGGGGCGGTGGGTGGTCTACGAGTTGGAAAAGAATCAACCGGCGCGCGCATTCTGGCAGCAGATTTTACACGAATATACCCACGGTCAGTTTGAAAACCGCCAGGGCGGGGTGGAACAACGTTTTCGGAATTAGGCAGCGTTGGCCGAGATTCGCCCCCGGTGGAGCGCGTGGGCACCCGCGACGCCGCTGGCCTGTACCACCTCCCACAGCTGGGCAAAGCGTGCATCCTGCGAATGGCCCTGGCGATAGCGGTTGTAGATTTGCTGGATGATGACCCCGATTTTGAAGATGCCATAGACATAGTAGAACAGGGGGTCGGCAATCGTGCGCCCGCTGACCGCGGCATAGCGTTCGACCACGGCCTGGCGGCTCAGGTTGCCGGGTAGAGTGGTCAGCCCAAACATGCCCACCAGCGGCGCGGGGTCGCCCGGTTCGGTCCAATAGCCCAGCGTGGTGCCCAGATCCAGCAGCGGATCGCCCAGCGTGCACATCTCCCAATCCAGCACGGCCAGGATATGCCCCATGTCGTTGGGGTCGAGAATCAGATTGTCGTACTTATAATCGTTGTGGATGATGGCCGCGCCCGCTTCGGGCGGCATATGACCTTCCAGCCAGGTGAGGATTTCTTCCAGCTCGGGCCACGTATCGGTCTGCGCCGCGCGATAGCGGCGGATCCAGCCGTTGATCTGCCGCGCCACATAGCCCGCAGGACGGCCCAACTCGGCAAGCCCGGCGGCGGCGGGGTCCAGGCTGTGAATCGTGGCGAGATTGTCGACCGTGGCCTGTGCCAGACGCTGCATATCGGCTGCGCCCAGCTGGAGTTCGGCCATGCGCTCGGCGCGCAAGACCACGCCCTGAATCCGTTCCATCACATAAAAGGGCGCGCCGATGACCGCGACATCTTCGCAAAAGAGCAGCGGACGCGGCACCCGGTCGTAGACGCGCGCCAACCCTGCCAGCACCCGATATTCGCGCCCCATATCGTGGGCCGAGGCAATTTCTACGCCAAAGGGCGGACGGCGCAGCACCAGCTCGCGGTCGCCCAGGCGCAACAGATAGGTGAGATTGGAATAGCCGCTGGGGAACTGGTAGACGCTGAGCGCGCCGCCGGTTTGCACATCTGCGGGCAGATGGGCTTTCAGATAGGTTTCCAGTTGGGCAAGGGGCAAGGCTTCGCCCTGGCGCACGCTTCCGGCTTCATCAAGGCGCGTCATGCTGCTATCCTGCTGCCAATTTGGCGTTTGAAGTGGCGGGCGCGGCGTCGGTTGCGGCGGCGGGCGTGATGGTGCCCTGGTCTACCAGCCAGGCCACGGCTTCCTGCACCCCTTGCAGCGAGCTATAGCGGGGTTGATAGTTCAACAGGCGCTGGGCCTTGGCGATGCTGCAATTGGGGCTGTGGGCAATGTGATCCCAGGTGGCGCGGGCTTCGTCGGCGCTCACGGTGGCGCGCCACTCTTCCCACGGCAAAAAGGCCAGATTCGCGTCCTGTCCAAACCACGCTGCCATGCGTTCGGCATAGCCGCGCAGGGTGAGCGCCTGCCCCGATACGACGTGGAAACTTTCGCCCACCGCCGCCTGCCAGTGGTTCATGGCCTGCACAAACGCCTGGGCGACATCGTCGGCGTGCACATGGTGCACGGTTTCCATGCCCAGATTGGGCAGCGAAACCTCTTGGCCCTGGGCCAGCTTGCTAAAGACCGTGGGGTTAAAGTGTCCCGCAGGGTTTAGCGGATTCCAGCCGCGCCCCACGATGTGCCCAGGGTGCAGCGCCGTGGCGGGGAAGCCTGTGACGCGCGCCTGTTCCAGCAAATAGGCTTCGATGGCCGCTTTCTGGATGCCATAGTCGCCAAAGGGGCGGCGCGGCGCGGTTTCGGGTGTGGGCACTTCGACGCTGGGGCCGTGGATCCAGACTGTGCCACAGTGGATAAAGTGTTGCACCTGCCCGCGCAGCGCATCGACCAGGTGTTGCGCCGATTCCAGCGTGAAGCAGATCATGTCGATCACTACCTGCCCGTGCAGCGCGGCAATCTGCGCGCCAAAGTCGCCCGCTTTTTCGGCGGCGGCGCGGTCGATGGTCACATGGCGCACCTGTTGCCATGCCGCATGGGGTGTATAGGGTTCCCGTTGTTGCCGCGAGACTATCATGACTTCGTGGCCCAGTTCTACCAGCCGAGGGACGAGATAGGTTCCCACATGGCCGGTTCCGCCGATGACGACGACGCGCATGGGTTTAACTCCTTAATCGGTTATTTATAGGTTGGCGAATGCTTATTGGTCGCGATATTCTTTCAGGATTTGCCGGGCCACCACCCACTTGTGCACTTCATCCGCCCCATCATAGATGCGCGCGGCGCGCTCGTGGCGATACCAATAGGCCAGCGGCGTGTCGTCGGTCATGCCCAGCGCGCCGTGCACCTGGATGGCCCGATCCAGCACATTGTGGAGCACATTTGCCACAAAGAACTTGATGGTGGAAATCTCGATGCGCGCACCATAGGCGCCTGCCTGGTCCATTTTCCACGCGGCATGGAGCACCATGAGCCGCGCGGCGTCGATCTCGGTGCGACTTTCGGCAATCCAGTTGTGAACTGTCTGCTGATCCGCCAGATAGCCGCTGCTGGAAAGCCGCCGTTTGAGCGCGCGCCGGCACATGAGATCGAAGGCGCGTTCGCAAATGCCAATCCAGCGCATACAATGGTGAATGCGCCCTGGGCCGAGTCGCTCTTGTGCGATGCGGAAGCCCGCGCCTTCGGGACCCAGCAAATTGGCCTGGGGCACGCGGCAATCTTCAAAGCGCAGTTCGGCGTGGGTGGCGTGGTCGCTGCCCGCTTCGCCCATGACCTGGATATTGCGCACATGGATATAGCCGGGCGTGCTGGTGGGCACGATGATCTGGCTGGCGCGTTGGTGGCGGCTTTCGGCTTCGGGATTGGTGATCGCCATGACAATGGCAAACGCTGCCCCATCTGCACCCGTGGCAAACCACTTGTGCCCGTTGATCACATAGTCGTCACCCGCTTTGACTGCCGTGGTATCCATCAAAACCGGATTCGACCCTGCGTTTTCCGGCTCGGTCATGGCAAAACAGCTGCGCGCTTCGCCGCGTGCCACAGGTTCCAGATAGGCCGTTTTTTGCGCGGGCGTGCCATATTCCATGAGAATTTCCATGTTGCCTACATCGGGCGCCTGGCAATTGAAGGCATAATGGCCCAATGGCGAACGGCCCAATGCTTCGCTGACGTGGGCATATTCGACCAGGGGCAGCCCCATGCCACCCTGGGCACGCGGCAAAAAGGGCGCCCACAGCCCCGCGGCTTGCACCTGGGCGCGCTTTTCGGCCAGCACAGGCACCAGTTCTCGGAATTCGGTATTGAGAAACGCTGGCTCCAGGGGGATCAGTTCTGCGGCGACAAAGGCGTGGATTTTGTCCAGGATCGGCTCGATCTGGGGTGGAACGCTGAAGTCCATGCAAGATTCTCCCGATGTGGGTGGTAGGCGGGCGGCAGGGTGGGCTGCGCAAATCGATGGGCTGCGCAAATCAATAGTCAATTCACCGCCTGTAGGGTGCGCCAGTAGACTGGCTTCCCTATTCTAGCATACTGTGGCGGGTCGCTCTGAACGTGAAGCGCACAGATTTACGCGCACCGCGCGGACGCTTCAAACACCCCCACACGCCCGCGCAACACCCTATTGATTCTGGCAGGCGGCCGCCAATCGTGGCAGGAAGTTGCAGTAAGCTGTATAATGGGGGGATGCATTATATAGTTATCGAGAGGGGTAATTGATTTATGAACACTGTACAGGCACAAACTGAACAGACACAGCTTGAAAAGCTGGCGAGCACGCGCATCCTCATTCTGGATGGCGCAATGGGGACGACGATTCAGCGCTATGAGCTGAGTGACGAGGATTATCGCGGCGAACGGTTTCGCGATCATGCCTCGCCGCTAAAAGGCAATAATGAATTGCTCAGCCTGACCCAGCCTCAGATTGTCGGTGAGATCCATCGGCAATTTCTAGACGCCGGCGCAGATATACTCGAGACCAATACGTTTAACGCCAACGCCATTTCTCAATTGGACTATGACATGGTGGCGCAGGCGTATGAGATGAATGTGGAATCGGCGCGCATCGCGCGGGCCGCGGCCGATGAATATACGGCCGAAACGCCCGACAAGCCGCGCTTTGTGGCCGGCGCGATTGGGCCGACCAACCGCACGGCTTCGCTTTCGCCCGATGTGAACGACCCGGGCAAGCGCAACACCGATTTTGATGAACTGAAAACCGCCTATGCGGAACAGGTGCGCGGACTGATGGATGGCGATGTGGACCTGTTGATTGTGGAAACCATCTTCGATACGCTGAACAGCAAAGCTGCGTTTTTCGCCATCGAAGAAGTCTTTGCCGAACGCAATACACGGCTGCCCGTCATGATTTCGGGCACGATTACCGATGCCAGCGGGCGCACGCTTTCGGGCCAAACCACCGAAGCGTTCTGGTATTCCGTGGCCCATGTGCGCCCCTTTAGTGTGGGGCTGAACTGTGCGCTGGGCGCGCAG
>JBBDIO010000304.1:0-10206 GCA_040880365.1 Litorilinea sp. | reverse complement strand
GCACACGCGCCAACCTGCGCGCCATCTCGCGCGCCATCTCGCGCGAAGGTGCGGTCGGTCGTTCTTGAGATACAGAGGCCATCTGCCGGACGCTGCGCCATGCCACTCCCAGCCGCACCACCGTGTAGAGACCCGCCACCAGCATGGTGTAATAGATCAGTTCGGGGTGGCCTGCCAGCACCAGCGCGCCAATCGCCAGCGCGCCCGCGCCCACATAGGGAATGGGCGAAAAACCGACCACGCCTTTGGCTTCCTGTTTGCGGATAACAGTCTCGATGATCGCAAGAATGAAAGGCAACCACGCCGCCGCCGCCAGAAACATGGTAAATACCACGCTGACCATGAGAAAGCCACTGGCCTGAAAGATGATGCCCGCGCCAATCGCGGCTACTGTTCCCAACCGCAAAGCCCGCGCCCACAGATACATGGCAAGACCCGCCCAGGCCACTTGCAAGGCCGTGAACCAGCCATAGGCCGTTTCCAGGTTCAGCACATAGAACAGCGCGCTGAGGGGATAGAAGACGCTCGCCTGGCCCGCGGCCATAAAGGGCAACCCCGTAAACAACTGGGGATTCCACAGCGGCAGCTGTCCATCGGCAAGCGCGCGCCGAACATGCAATTTCCAGACCGTATTTTCCAGCACCAAATCGCTGAGCAGGCTGTTATGGGGAATCACCCCCGGCTGGAGTGTGCGCCAGGGTTCAAATTCATAGAGATTGTCGTAGGGCAAGAGAGAAAGGCCGGTGAGCGCGGGCCACAGCACGGGCGCAAACCAGACCAGCGGCAAGCCCACCAGAATCAACACGGCCCACAGATGGGCGCGCACCCCCCCACGGGCAAGCACCGCGCCGACTATCTGGCGCGGACGTTTATAGCGGGCGGCCATGTTCACCGCTCAACGCGTAACACGCTTGTGGGGCGCGGGCGATGGTGTCGCCGCGGCATGTGCGCTGTTATCTGCACGGGCACCTGGCGGGACACCTGCGGGAGCACCTGCCGATAGATTGCGATAGCGCCAGCGGATTTGCCATGTGCGCCACGCCGATTCGAGCTTGACGGGCACATCCAGCTTGCTTTGCCCAATGCGCCGGTCGGCAAAGTGGATGGGCAATTCGATGATGTGATAGTTGAAACGCTCGCTGAGATAGGCCATTTCGACCTGAAAACTATAGCCATTGCTGCGCACGTCCTCCAGGTCAATCTGTTGCAGCGCACCGCGTCGCCACAGCTTGAACCCCGCAGTCATATCGCGGATGCGCAGCCCCAAAATCATGCGACTGTAGAGATTGGCCCACCAACTGAGCAGTCGCCGCCACCAGCCCCAGCCCGCATCCAGCGAGCCGCCCGGCACATAGCGACTGCCCACAATCACATCGGCTTCGGCGCTCAAAATCACGCCCAGCATCTGAGGAATATAGGCGGGTGAATGGCTGAAATCCGCGTCCATCTGCACCACAAAATCTGCGCCATCTTCCAGCGCGCGGCGCATCCCCGCCACATAGGCAGTGCCCAACCCCCCTTTGCCCTGGCGATGGATCACCACCATGCGCGGGCGCGCCGGTTGAAGGGGGTCAGATGCGCCGATTGGCGTCTGGTTCACCTGTACAGCCAGACGATCCGCGACCGCGCCCGTGCCGTCGGGCGAATTGTCATCCACCACCAGCACCTGCAACCCCGGCAGCGGCAGCGCCAGAATGGCTTCGGTTATGCCGGGGAGATTATCCGCTTCGTTGTAGGTCGGGATCACAACGGTAATTCGGAGTTGGGCCAGCCAGGCCGGCTCGATTCGCTCTAGAATGGAGGTCATGACCGCGCAAAACGCTTCCTGAAATCATCGCCACGCGGGCCATTGCCTACATGTATCTACATGCCGTCATCGCTGCCCGCGTCATCGGGACGGACACAGGATTCTAGCATGTAGGTAGAGGGAAAGCCAATTTCGGGCGGTCAACTGCCAGGGGAATGGCATGCTGCGCTGATGGGCAAAGTGCCATCAGCGCATGGTCAACGCCATGACGGCCTTTTGCGCGTGCACTCGATTTTCGGCCTCGTCGGATGTGATGAGCAGCGCGCGCCAGATCTTGGGATAGACAATATCGGCATCCTTGAAACCGGCGTCGAAATCGTCCATCACCTCCAGGTCGAAATAACGGCCATAGATCTCGCCGATTTCCGTGGCCGTATCGCCGTGGCTGATCTGGGTGGTAGTAGAATCGATAAACGCAGCATGGCCGCCCAACTGTGCCAGGCCCGTCTCGAAACTGGCGCGTGTGCGGGTACTGGTGAAAAAGAACAAGAGCGCCAGCGTCTTATCGCGCAGCAATGCATGGGGAGCGCCGCGTGCGCAGTCGCGCTTCAGTTTTAGCGCGACATCGATGACAGTCTCGATCTCCTCTTTGCTAAAATCCATATCGCTGATAAAGTCGCGACCGCGCAAATCGGTTTGTATAGTGCATCACGCCTGCTGCATCACTTCCGGTGTATCACGCCTGTTGCATCACTCTGTAGAGTTATCCCGCTGAAATTATCCGGCAGACAAAGGCACAGGCCGACACGCGGCTTAACCCGCCAAAAACGCGTCGATTGCGTCTTTGCTGATGCGATATTGGGAGCCGATCTTGCGGGCACGCAGATCGCCGCTTTCAATTGCGGCGGTCACGTCGGCGGCATCGACCTTGAGATACTCGGCCGCTTCTTCCAGTGTCATCACCGAAGGCGTAGACGCCGCCGCGCCGCCTGCGGCCGCCTGGGCCGGTGCGGCTTGCTGCTGCGGCTGATTCACACCGCTCATCGCATTGCTGATCATGCCGGCCATGCCTGCGCCCATGCCAATGCCTGCGCCCAGCCCCAGCCCCTCACCGGTGCCGCCCCCACCGCCGCCTTGTGCCGCGTCGCCAATCGCACGGGCCGATTTGAATTTCATATAGGCATCCATATTGCCGATGGCACCCATGCTGGCGCGCTCGTCGATGGCCTTGGCGGTCTCTTCGGTAGGATTGATCGAGACAACCATGAACTGCTTCAAAGCCAGCCCCATCGCGGTGAAATCATCCTGTACCCGCGCCCGCATCCCCGCGCTGATCTCGTCGAAAAGCTGGGGCAGGTCGAAAACGCTGGACATATTGGTGCCCAAGACATCGGTCAGGCGGCTGATGATGACCCCGCGCAGATAATCTTCGATCTGCGCCGTGCGATACATCCCCTGCGTGCCCACAATCTGATCCACAAACCGCTTGGGGTCCGAAATCTGAATGGTATATTGGCCGAATGCGCGCAGCCGTACCAGCCCCAGATCGCTGTCGCGCAGGCTGATGGGCTGGGGAGTTCCCCATTTCAGATCGGTGAACTCGCGCTGGTTGACAAAGTAGACTTCGGCCGTAAATATGTCGTTGCCGCTTGTGCCCAAACGCATCAGACCGGCCAAAATAGGCAGGTTGGCGGTGCTGATAGTATGTCGCCCGGGGGCAAAGACATCCAGCGATTTGCCGTCGCGGTAGAACACGGCGCGCTGGCTTTCGCGCACAATTACCTGACTCCCAAACCGAAAGTCACCAGAGCCAAATTCCGGCACCCGATTGACCATCTCGTTGCCACCCATATCGGGGGCTTCAATGACATCGATAATTCTAGCCATACCCGTTTATCTCCTTCTATGCCTGCACTACCAGCTTGGTTTCAACAATCCAGACCCGTGACCATGCACGGGGAACGCCTGCCCTACGAATCGCGCAAGTATGAATCGCGCAATTACGAATCGCGTGATTCCGTGTCCATATCCAGCAGATCCGCCGGCACTTCGGGCACGAAGGTGCTATCCAGCAACAAATCGGGGTTCACAATCGCGTCGTTGCGCTTGCCAAACAGCGTGTTCAACTCGATCAGCAGATTGGTCAGACGATCAATAGCGGCGTCCACCGCATTGTTCTCATCAAAGGCCGTGCCCAATTGGACCACCGCGTTTTCCAGCTCGCCAATGCGATTGGCAAGCGCCACATCAAAGCGATAGAGCGCGTTGAGCTGTTCTTCCTGGATATTCACGGTATCAAAAAGACCGGCATAGCCATAGCTGGCCGTCTTCACCCGATCCACCAGAATCTGGAGTTTTTGAATGGCCCCATCGACGGTCGCCATAAAGCGCAGACCGCCGCTGCGCAACATCTGCTGCTGCACCGCAAAAAGGGCCTGTTTCTGTTCTTCCAGCTCGCGTGCGATCAGGTCGCGCAGCCGTTTGTCGGCATCGCGCCGCATTTCCTTATCCACATACCCGCGAATGCCGGGCAGCCCCTTGAGCAATCTTTCGATTGTTCCCCGGCTGTCTTTTGCGCCTTCTACAAATCGGTCGGACATAATCCCTCCTCTAAAAATTTACCATCACGGATGATCACCCACTGTCCGGGCGTTCACTATCCTTATATTCACTGTCTTAACGTTCAGTACCTGTATCGCCTGCTGCTGCATCGCCCTCCGACGCTGCCGAAGCCGTTGAAGACGCCGAAGCCGCCGCGGGTTCGCGATTGGGTTCGGTTTCGGTGGTAGACGCGGCTGCGCGCTTGGTCAAAAAGACTTCGCTGCCACAGAAAGGACAGCGGATCAGACCCTTGCCGGCAAATTCCAGCTGTCCGGCGCAATTGGGGCAAGTGCGCCCTTCGGTCAACTGGCTGCTTTCTACACTATACAGCACGCCCCGATCCCAGTTGATGGCCCCACTGAACAGCCGCTTGCCCACAATATCGCGAATCATATCCTCGATGCGCTCGCGGGGTTCCTGCAATTCGGCCACCAACTCGCCCATACTCACCTGCCCCTGCACCAACACCATGTTGAGAATCTTCTTTTCCTGGCGCACCACGTCGAACTGCTTCTGTTCCGCAGAACCCTTGCGGAACAGATAGGCGCCGGCACCGATGAGGGGCGCAAAGACGAGCGCCGCCAGAATAATGCCCAACGTCATCCCGCCCGACGAAGTCTCGCCGCTGCCCAGCGCCACCGATGCCCAGGCCACAAAACCCAGCAAAAGCACCGCGCTGATAATCATCAATACCATTCCCACTGTCCTGCCGCCGCCAATCATAGGCTACCATCCTTAATTCAGTCGAATGAATCGTTTTCACGGGGATCCCAAAGCGGAATCGGGTCGCGGTCTAGCTGAAGCCACGGCTGCCGCCACCACCACCCCCACCGCCACCGCCACCGCCGCCAGAGAAACCACCCCCGCCGCCGCTCCAGCCGCCGCCCGAAGACGAACTTGCCGGTCGGCTGGTGAGTGTGTTGCTGGCGCTGCTCAGCATCGAGCCAAGTCCCTCGCTCATGGCCGAAAGACCGCCGCCCATGCCCCGGCTCATATCGCCCAGCGTGCCGCCGGCGGTGGGCATCTCCGTAGGCATCTCACTCCCCATGCCGCCACCGCGCCCGCCGCCCATGCCGCCGCCCAAAATCGGGCCGGTAGGCGTCTCATAATAGCGCCGGCGATAGGGGCCATACAGGGTCGGCGAAGGAATGTACCAGCCCGGCGCGGGCGCGTCGATCTGCTCGAACTTGCGCATATACTCCTTATCCACCCCAAACGCAATGGCATAGGGCAAATAGCGATCCCAGATTTCTTTTTGGGCGTCGAGGTCGGAATATTTGTCAATATCCTTCAGATACGTCTTGAATGCTTCCCAGCTTGCGGCTTCTTCCGCGCCATAATCGGTCTTGCGCGGCATCAGGCGCGAAAGGATCAACATCCCCACCGCCGTAACGCCCAGCCCCACACCGGGCAACCACGCCGTCGAAGCCAGGTGTTCAAACGTCGACGTGAGGAAAATAACCAGGCCCACGCCTGCGATCATGAGGAAAATGCCCATACAGCCATATTGATTGCGCACATTTTCGGGGTTGCGCTCGAACAGTTTGGCCTCGGTCACTGCCTTATACAGCTCGGCCTTGATGGCATCTACCTTGCTATAGAACTTGTTGCGCAGGCTGGAAAGGCGCACTTCGCGGCTCTTGCCAAAGAGCGCATCCAACAGTTTCTTTTCATAGGGCAGCAGTTTCACATCGTCCCGCTCGCGCCGATAAATGAAGTCGGTGCCCTTGCGCCAGAGTTTATCTTCCGTTACTTCCGTAATGCTGATAGCTTTGCGCCGGGCCAAATCGACCAGGGTCGCCATAATATCCTGCATATCGACGGTTTCATCGACCAGCGCGCCTGCCATGCCGGGTGGCAACGTGCTGGGCGGTTCGGGCAGATAATCGGCCACCAGCTCCACCGGCTTGTCGCGCCCCACGCGATACCAGAGCACATATAATCCCACCGGCCCGCCCAGGAGAAAGAACAGGCCCAGCAACAGGAAACCCAGCGTATAGATGGGCCGCCACCGATCCAGATAGGCCTGTTCGGCTTCGCGCGCCGCGGCGGCCTCGTCTGCCCGCTGTTGCCAGGGCTGTGGCGCACCATCGACCACACCGGGCGTAAATTCTACCCGCACTTCCAGCTCTTCGCCGCTGCGCAGACGGCTATCCAAATCGAAGACCACCGTGCGCCCGCTTTCCACCACATTTGCGGTCACAGACTCGCGGGCATCGCGCGTATTGATATACGCGGCCCACTCCTGCACGCTGGCAGTCTGGGGCACAACCACCCGCACCTGTCCGCCCAGCACATCGGCAACCCGGTCGCCGACAATGGCCTTCCACCAAAGCTGGTCGCCGCCTTCGTAATAGCGCAGCCCCCCATGCACCCGATAGGAAAGCGAATAGGTTGCCGTGGCATTGCCAATTTCAGGGAAACGCCACACCACGGTATACATGCTGCCGGTTTCTTCCAGCATAAACGTATAAGGCTCGTTGGCCGAAGGCACTTGTTCATAGACATTGCCCTCCCCATCCACCATTGCCCACTCGTCAATCGAGGTGAGATTGCGCTTGGGAATTTCGCCAAAGCCTTCGGTAAAGGTGCCGCCGATAAAGCGAATGGTCTGATGTTCGGTCACCAGAAAGGTGCCATCGGGCAACACCTCGATATCCACATCGAAGCGTTCCCAGATCACCGACCGTTCCTGCGCGTGCGCAATCTGCGCAGGGGCAAGCGGCCCTGCAAACGGCGCGGAAAATGGCGCGAGCGCTCCCCAGAGCGCCGCCAACACAGCCACAATCAGCATATATGGGTAGGCAAACGAGTAGGCGCGGGTGCGCACAGCGCGCGGTTTGGGCATCATTTTCAGCGGAAACATTCCGGGTTTAAAGATCATAGTTTGAAGTGTACTTTCTTCTGTCGATCTGCACAGCGGCGTGGGGCGTCGAACGCTACGAACGGACGCTACGGACGAACGTTACGAACATCCGGCAGAGTCATCGCGGTGCAGCATCTGGGTGTGCGGCAAGTCTGAACAGCACCGGGGCCGCAATCGCAATCGAAATGACAATAACAATCGCGAAGCCTGGATGACGCCCCTACCAGTATGCTCACAAACACGCAGCCTTGCCTGACATTTTACCACTCTCAGGCTGACCTGTCTTGCACGAGATTTTCATCTTCTTCGTCTGCACTGGTTTCGCCCTCCAGTTCCGCCAATGCAGTCGCGGCCCACAGTGTATCGGCTTCGGTCTGCTCCAGAGGCGGCAGTTCCCCCAGATCGGTCAGCCCAAAATGCTGCATAAACAGCTCGGTGACGCCATATAAAAAGGGACGCCCCACCACATCCAGCCGCCCCACTTCCTCTACCAGGCCGCGCTGGACCAGCGAACGCAGCACCGCGGCGCAATCGACCCCGCGCACCGCCTCGACCTGGCTGCGCGTCACCGGCTGGCGATAGGCGACCACCGCCAGCGTCTCCAATGCCGGTCCACTGAGTTTGCTGCTGCTGTCCAGATTCAAAAAGCGTTCGATGTGGTTCGCGGCTGCGGGCGCGGTGACAATCTGATATTTTTCCCGGTGGGCCTGCAAGCGCAAGCCACGATTCTGCTCCCCATAGATCTGGGCCAAATCTTCCAGCGCGGCGACCACGGTCGGCTCGTCCATTTCCAGCGTGCGCGCCAATTGACTCGCGGCCACCGGCTCGCCCGCCACAAAGAGCAGACTCTCCAACAGCGCATGGACTTCCACAAATGGCGGCGCACTGGCAAACGGCGGCGCGGGCAGTACGCCATCCGGGGATGTCTCAGTGGGGGCTGTCTCAGCGGGGGGTGTAGCCACGTCCACACCATCCGGCGCAATGGGCGCATCCTGCTCTGGTGCAGATTCAGGTGCAGATTCAGACGCATCCGCGGGCACCGGCATCGAACTCACAGGCGCAGAAACCGACTGGGTCGGAAACGTATGGGCCGGGCGCGGCGTGCGAATCCGCGGCACGGGCGCAGGGGGCAGAGGCGCAGATGGCACAGGCACGTCAGCTTCCGGCACATCACTATCCGGCGAAGTTTCTGGTACAGTCTCCGGCGCAGCTTCAGCTACAGATTCGGCGCGGGCTTCCGATACGCGTGCCGGCTCTGGTGCGGGCGGCGCGGCCAAAGGCTCCGCAGGCGTGTGGGGCACATCCGGCGCGGAATCTGTCCCATGTGCCTGGATTGCCGTCCTGTTTGCAGAAGGACGGCGCGGCCGGGAAACGCGCGCCGGGGCCGGAGGCTCGGCAGGCGCGTGCGCTACCGTTCCGTCTACGGGTGGATGCAGCGGACGCGCAACGGGTTCTGTCTTTGGCTGTTCTGTCTCTGGTGGTTCTATCTTTGGTTGCGTCGTCGGGTGGGGTTGCTCAACTTCGAGGTTGTCACGCGCCCCGCCCGAAAGCGAGGTGATAAACGAACGCAGATTTTCGACCGTTGTCGAAAGAAATTGTCGAATCATAAAGCGTCAGGCTGCCCTGGGGCGCGGCCTATTGTACCCACTCGGGATCAAAAGGTGCATAGCGAACATGCACATCCAATTTGCCCAGTTTCAACCCCATATCCTGTTCAATAATTTCGCGCGTCGCAGCCACAACCTCGTCGGTTTTCATGGGCACGTCGATATCCGGCGCGGTTTCAATTTCCAGTTTGATGTTCACTGCCCCGCCGCGCGCGCTTATCAAAGGCACCACACTGATCACCTCGGACATCTGATCCAGATGCCAGGTGAGCCGGCGGCTGATGCTGGTGGTATCCAATTCTGCCGAGCTGCCCTGCGCGGTACGGATGCGCACACCCTGTCGGCGGCCCGCGAAAACAGTGAGCGAAATCAAAAAGCCAAAAATCAGCAATCCCACCACGCCCACGGCAATCTGCCCCACCAGAAAATTCGTGGCGTCGATTTCGGCAGCGCTGAGCAGATGCGTTTCCCATTCGCCCAGATAGCTTTGCACCGCGCGCACGGTTCGCAGCGGCAAAACCGCGACCACGCCCACGCCAATCAACAAAATGAGCCACAGCAGCAAGGCAATGATGCGATTGAATGTATTCATAGACGGCAATCCTCGCATCGGGCAGATAGACACACAAATAAACACACTATACGCCGGGCGCCACACGCGGCAAAGTAAAGGGCATTATACATCAGGAGCAGAGGGCAAGCGAACAGGCTGGGGCCGTTTGGAGACAGCCCCGCGCAGGCCCAGCAGCGCGACGATCAACACCAATCCCAGCCCACTCCACCACAGCCCGCCATAAAAGGTGTCGGGTTCAAACCGAAAGGTGACAGTATGTTCGCCGGGCGGCACCACTATGGCCCGAAAGAGATGATTGGCCCGATAGACCGGGGTCTCCGTCGCGTCAATCCAGGCCCGCCAACCGGGATAGTAAACGTCGCTGAGCACCAGCGCCGCCGGTTGGGCCGTTTGCACATGCAGCGTCACCGCTTCGGCGGCATAGGTGAGCAGGGTCACGCCATCCCCTGGACTGTCAGATACGCCATCCGATGCGCCACCCGCCTGCAACAACGCGGGCGGCAAATCAACCCCATCCCCCACACCGCCTGTATCCCCTGTGCCTGTGTTCTCTGCACCTGTGTCTATTTCCACAACCGCCGCAGTCGTGGGATCAAAATCGGGATGCGCCAATTCTGCCAGCGCGGCCGCGCCATCGGTTTCGGCGGCCGCATCATTGATGACGGCGAACCCAAATATCTCAATTCCCCGGAAACGCCCATCTTCCACAAGGGCCGGGAATTGTACGGCCTGTACCAGGCCCGTAAACGGCAAAAGGAAATCGAGCGGTTGTATGTGGTCGAGGGCTACATGGATGTCCTGGCCCTGGCCC
>JBBDIO010000303.1:5235-10228 GCA_040880365.1 Litorilinea sp. | reverse complement strand
CAGCCAGCGCATCTTCCCACCTTGCCGTATAGCCCGCCAAACCGGCCTGCGTAACGTCGCCGTGCGCCAGCGCGTCGATGGCGGTTTCTGCCGCCGCCTTGCCGGTCATGATCGCGGGGTAGATGCCCGCCGCCGTAATCGGATGGACAAAACCGCCCGCATCACCGGCCAGGAGCGCGCCGTCGAAAACACGTTGCTTGTCGAAGCTAAAAAATGGCACCGGCCAGGACTGGGCATCTTCGACGCGGTGGAGACCAATCCGGGATGCGAGTTCGGGGCGGGCCAGATAATCTTCCAGCAACTGCGAGAGATCGCGGCCATGCCGTTTGTAGTAGTCGGTGCGCATCCCTACGCCCACGTTTGCCCGCCGCTCGGAGACGGGAAAAAACCAGGCATAACCGGGCTGGATCTCATCCAGAAACGCCAGTTCAATGGTTTCCGCCAACGCCACCTCGGTATCCACATAGCCGCGCAGAGCAACCGCCCATTGACTATCGCGCTTTTGGGTGTGGTCGAGCGCCCGCGCCATCGCGGATGTGGCCCCGTCGGCCCCGATCACCAGCGCGCTTTGATAGTCTACGGTCTGGTTAGCGCGCGTGCCCGTCACCCCAATCACGCGTCCGGCCTCATCAAAGCGCGGGCCTTTCACATTCAGCGCGCAATATGTTGCGCCACAGGCAAGCGCATGTTGCAATAGCGCCTGATCAAACACCAGGCGTGATACAACACACGTACCCAAACGCCCCTCTGCGGTTGCACGTTCAGTCAATCCAAATGCACGCCCGGCCCCCTGCGAACCTTCCAGCCGAATCTGACGAATGTGAAAGCGTGCCATGTCCGCAGTCGCAAGTCCGATTTTTTCCAGTTCGAGAAAACAGCCCAGGGGCACCACATCGCCACAGGCCTTGTCGCGGGGAAATTGCTCGCGATCAACCAGCAACACCTCCAGCCCGTGGCGGGCCAGGATCGCCGCGGCGGTGCTGCCGGCCGGCCCCGCGCCGACCACAATCACATCGGCCACCATCTCTTCTCTCTGGGTGGGCATAAATCACTCCTTGGGTCACACAATCTGACTGCACAACCAGACTACACAGCCAGATTATATAGCCCGCTTACATGGCCTTACTTTCATCGGTAAAGGCTGCCGTCAAGTTCTGCAACTCTTCCAGGTCGATCCCCTTCACGGCTTCCAACATCTCCGGGGTCGGCTCAATTCCTTCGGCGCGCAAGACCTCGGCGGGGTTTGCCAACAGAGCCTGGGCAAAAGCATCATCAGTAATAATCCGTATGGCAATTTCCTGTAGCGTCGCCATCTTCGCTCCTCTCGCGTGTTTCCCATCTCAATCTGCCGGCTTCGAGCTACCGGCACGTAGACCCCAGTGTAGCGACAGGCACAGGCCGCTGTCAATGTACTGTCATCTGCCCGGGTTTGCCCAGCCCGCCGCGGAATCGCGCCCGTCCTTGACTTCACCCTGATTTTTACTATACTATAAATAGCTCAACCTATTGACACTTCCTTTTTGCGCACGCAAATCCCCGTTTATGCAATCCGCGAGATCGCCGTATCCAGTCGGCTTTTGCGCGTCCATAAGGGTACTCTACAGAGTTCTGGTTTCATCCAGAGTACTTTTTCAGTTGAAGGGATCCTATGTATCCCCAGGTTTTGACGCACTTGGTCGACAAAGCAATCCAGCGCACGCTAGACAGCATGCAACAAGACGGTCCGTTCATGGCCCAGCAAGCCGCCTCCTGGTTCACCCAGTTGGCCGGGACCGCGCGGCCCGCCGACTATTTCCTCCACCCCCTGGCCTTCCCCATGTTGCTCTTGCCCTGGTGCATGGAGCAGACTTTGCGCGATGCGCCCGATGCCGACTTTCAAGCCAACCTGATCTACTCCTCGATCAACGGCTATTACTTTATCCGCATGATCGATAATGTAATGGATGGGCATGGCGAAACCGAGCGGCAGCAATTGCCCATGCTCGGCGTTTTTCACAGCCAGTTTCACGCGGTTTATCAGCAATACTTCGAAAGCCAACATCCCTTTTGGGGGCATTTTCACCAAATCGGTATTCAGTCTGCCGAAAGCGCGCTGCGCGATGCCGCCTTATCCGATATTGACAGCAATGCATTTGCAACCATTGCCGGGCGCAAAGTGATCGGCGGCAAGATCCCTCTCGCCGCGGTTGCCTATCGCTATCAGCGCCCGGATCTATTTCAGAAATGGCAGCCCTTTTATGATCAACTAGGCTGCTGGCATCAGATGTACAACGATCTGTTCGGCTGGATCAAAGACCTGCAAAATGAAACGCCCACCTACTTCCTGTGCGAAGGCCGACGCCGCAAGCCACCAGCCCAATCCATGGCCGCCTGGGTCATACACGAAGGCTTCGACTGGGGTATGCAGTATCTGGAAAATGGAATGGGGGAACTGCTGGACCTGGCCCAACAACTACACAGCCGGGAACTTGTCGACTATCTGCACACCCGCCGCCGGCTCATGGTTAGCCAGACCGCACAAATCACCCGTGCATTTCAAAGCCTCGAACCGCTGTTGGATGCGCAGCTATGAATGCCGCAGATCCGCTGTTCGAGCTAGGTCGCCACACCTTGCACACCCTGCGCGACGAACTGGCCCACCATCAGATCCCCGTCGCGCCCGATCTGGAAGTGCGCCGCGGCACCAACGCGCTGAGCTATTACAATATGCAAGATGGGCAGATCTATCTCTCAACACCCAATCCCCAGGCAGCACGCGGTAAATTTGAATTGCTGCTCTATCGTTCTGTCACCCGATTAGAGAGCAACACCCAGGTATATCGCCTCCTGGAGCTGCTGATTCCCTGGTTGATTGCCCATGAAATCGGCCACCACCTGCGCCACCGCGCCGGACGTCTGGGGGCGGATATCTGGCACGAAGAATATATCGCCAATCTCGTGGCTGGTGCGCTGATCAAGCCCCGGCTCTCTGCCGCGCAAAAATCGGAGTTGGTGGCTCTGCTGTCCCAGGCGCTCGGCAATCTCGACACCGGATTAAACGGTCATCACTCGACCAGCAGCAGTTCGCCCTCCCAGTCAACCGAGCCAACCGGGCCAACCGGGCCGCGGCCACGCCAACAGGCAGAAGAACGCCCGCCCTCCGGCGACCCTCTTGGCTATATCGCGCGGCACATGCGCTGGTTGTCGGAAGATTTAGTCACCCCCGATACACCGCCGCTGGCACGCGTGGCGCGGCAATATCTGCGCCCGCAACCTGGGCAGCCAACCATAGCCCAATCAGACCGAAACCAAATTGAAGGAGGTGAGGTCAAGCCGTCGTGACCTGCCTGTCCAGGGAACCGGCTAAACAGGGCGTTACGGTATACGCTTGCCTATGCAACCCCGCATATGCACACCCACAACGACGTCCACCGCTATCTACAAACCGCTATCTACAAATAAGGAGATTTTTCAATGTTCACCAAAGTGATTGGAACACCACATTTACGCAAGCTGATCCTCGTCGGTTTTGTAGCATTTGGGCTGTTGGCCTTGCTGCTGACGACCACTGGCTCACCCTTGCGCTCCCAGGGCGAAACCGTACGCGAAATTGGCGTAGGCGCGCCGGGAACCAACCTCTATCAATTCGCCGGCCAGATTGATCAAGACGGCTTTGAATTTGAAGGTTTCGGCTATTTATACAACGTGCAGGGCATGGACCCTTCCGAGCTATTTGACGATCCCATCAACACCTCGGAGACAACCGCCCGCATCACCTATCACGCCACCGCCACGCTCACCTCGCGCGCGATTGTGACCGACGCTGTACGCGGCGTGTTTGCGCTGGATTCGGAGGGGATCATCACCTTCTACTACCAGGAAACGCCCTCCGCGTCCTTTGACGATCCCGATTCCTTTGCCAACGGCATTCCCATCGCCACTGCGAACCTCCGTCTGCAAGATATCCTCAACGTGCAATCGCCCAATCGGGGCGTAGCCGTGGGAAACGGTGACTTTACAATTACCAGCGTCGAATCATTTACCTTCGGCGAAGAAACCGTCCGCTTTGGCCGCCCCGGTGTAGTCCAGCGCATCAGCACCTTTGGCGAAGGTCTGCGCACCGACCCCATCACGCCGCGTTCAACCGTTCTGTTGGCCGGCAATGCCGTCGATACGGGCTTCCGGCAGACCTTTCTTCCCACCATAGCCAACGCCGACGGGCAATAACACCCACTACCTTTGTGCCCAGGTTTTTTGCCCAAGTTTGTGCCCGGCTGCCCTGTTGAGTTTTTGGGGCAGTCGGGCAGAAAACGCCTCGTTCGATTCTATGTAGGGCTATATTCATGTATGACTATATTATTGTCGGCGCCGGATCGGCGGGTTGTGTGCTGGCCCATCGTCTGAGCCAGGACCCCGCCACGCGCGTTTTGCTGCTGGAAGCCGGCGGCACGGATCGCAAACGTGAATTCCACATTCCGGCCGCCTTTCCCTTTTTGCTCAATACCGAATGCGATTGGGCCTATGAGACCGAACCCCAGGCCG
Source organism: Litorilinea sp. (assembly GCA_040880365.1). GTDB lineage: Bacteria > Chloroflexota > Anaerolineae > Caldilineales > Caldilineaceae > JBBDIO01. Next base: position 5,707 of record JBBDIO010000303.1, on the reverse strand, counting down.
CATTGGGCGAACGCAAGCTATTTTGGCCGCGCGGCAAAGTTTTGGGGGGAACCAGCGCCATCAATGGCATGATCTACATTCGCGGCCATCCCCAAGACTATGACGACTGGCAGGATGCCGGCAATGCCGGGTGGGGCTATCAGGGGGTCTTGCCCTATTTCAAAAAGGCGCAACATCAGGAACGGGGCGCATCTGACTATCATGGCGTAGGCGGCCCGCTGCGCGTGGCCGATTTGCGTACCGTGAACCCGTTGACCATCCGCTTTTTGCGCGCCGCCGCCGAAGTTGGCATCGCACCCAACGCCGATTTCAACGGATCCAGCCAGGAAGGCGTCGGTTTGCACCAGGTGAACCAAAAGCGCGGCCGACGGCATAGCGCGGCCGCGGCCTATCTGCGTCCCGCGCTGGGGCGCAACAACCTGACCGTCTGCACACATGCCCAGGCCACGCGCATCCTGTTCCAGGACAAGCG
>JBBDIO010000303.1:0-5225 GCA_040880365.1 Litorilinea sp. | reverse complement strand
ACGCGCGCGACCGGCGTCGAATATCTCCACCTGGGCAGCACAACCCACGCGACCGCGGCGCGCGAAGTCATTTTGTGCGGCGGTGCGGTCAATTCGCCCCACCTGTTGTTGCTTTCGGGGATCGGACCTGCCGCCGCGCTCCACGCCCTGGAGATACCCGTCGGCGCAGATTTGCCCGGCGTCGGCAGCAACCTGCAAGATCATGTGCAGGCCAGCGTGATTCATGATTGCACCCAGCCGTTGAGCCTGGCCGGCGCCGAAAGCCTGCTGAATCTGCTGCGCTTTTTTGTGCTCGGCAATGGCCCCTATACGTCCAACGTAGGCGAAGGCGGCATCTTCGTCAAAAGCGCGCCCGAACACACCCGACCCGATCTGGAAATTATCTTCGCGCCCAACTATTCCATGCGCCACGGCTTTGATAATCCCCCCGGACACGGCTATACCCTGGCCGCGTGTGTGCTGCGCCCATCCAGCCGCGGCCACATCACCCTCAAAAGCCCCGACCCTCTGGCCGCGCCCGCCATCCAGCCCAACTATCTGACCACACCCGAAGACCTGTCCTTGTTGCGCACGGGGCTGAAACTGGCGCGCAAGCTTGCCGCCGCTCCCGCCTTTGCGCCGGTGCGCGGCCCCGAAGTACGGCCCGGCCCAACAGTGACCAGCGATGCCGAACTGGAAGCCTTTATTCGCCAAACTACAGAAACGCTGTATCACCCGGTAGGCACATGCAAGATGGGCAACGATCCCCAGGCCGTGGTCGATGCGCGTCTGCGGGTGCACGGCGTGACCGGCTTGCGCGTCGTCGATGCGTCGATCATGCCCACGCTGATCGGCGGCAACACCAACGCGCCCGTCATCATGATCGCCGAAAAAGCCGCCGACATGATTCGAGAAGACGCAGCCTAAAGTCTCATAAGCGCCGGGATAGCCTGACATGTCGCGCCGAAAAGTATGTCACGCCCGGCGCGGCCACACCAGACAGACGCGGCCACCGGGTCCACACGGACGGGAGGGGTGGGATCTGTACAACGGAATTCGCCCCTGTAGAACGCGCAAAACCGGGAGACCCACAAACTATACAGGCTCCCGGCTGATTCATAATTCCACTGATTAGGATATTCGGTCTGGGGATGACCGTCTGGTGTTGATATGGCTTAGCGCCGACGCGCGCTGCGATCTGTACTCCGCACGGCGGCCGGACGCAGACGCCGCTCCTGCTTGCCCAATGCCTCGGCTGTCACCAAACCACCCAACCACATAAGCGTCTTCAGAATCCATTTCATAGTTCGCGCTCCGTCTCTGTCTAAAAGCCAGGGAGGCGGGATAAACCCGTCCCCCTGGCTTGTCATTAACTACAGTCCGCACGTTTCATTGCTGTTCATGCGCTTGTTATTCATGCGCTTGTTCAAGCATGTATGGTTCAGGCGTTGCGGCCTTCAAAAAAACGGTTGGCTTCCTGTTCCGCACGCTCGCGGGCATAGCCATAGCGTTCCTGAATACGGCCAACCAGCTTGTCATAGCTGCCTTCGATTTGAGTGATGTCATCATCGGTGAGCTTGCCCCACTTCTGCTTGACTTCGCCCTTGAGCTGATTCCACTGCCCCTTGATCACGTCGGAATTCACCGCGCTTTGCCCTTTACTCGAACTCTGCTGCTTACTCGCCTGGTTGCCCCCCGATTTATCACCGGTTTGACGCTCTGCACGGTTGCCAGACTGCTTGCCCGATTGGTTGTCGCTCACTTCGTGGAGTGTAGCTTCCGCTTCCGATTTGGCCTTGTCGGTGGCCTTTTCGGCGGTCTGCTTCACATCCTCCACAGCCGATTCGCCCACGGCTCGCATCTCCGACGCCACGCGCTGCACACCTTCCTCCAGGTCCGGGCGCACTTCCTCATAGACATTCTGAGCGTGTTCCCTGGCCGCTTGCGAAGCTTCGCGCGCCTGTCCCACAAATTCATCCCGATATTCGCCAATCATACGATTTTCGGCACGGGTCTGGGGCAGAAGCATGGCGAGAGCCGCGCCGGTGGCAAATGCCATCACCCCAAACGTCAGCGGATTGTCTTCCAGACCATCGTGGAGTTGGCGTCCAGCCCGGCGTCCACGCCGATGTAGCTGGCGGCCCATCGCGTTGCCCCGGCGGCTGGTCTGTTCGCCCATTTGACCAACCTGCTCACGCATATGGTCGATACCGTCCTGGGCGCGTTCATAAAACTCTTGCCCCATCTCCTGGGCTTCGTGGACTACCTGCTCCCCCGTCGCCTGGATGCGCTGTGTCGTATCCTGAACCCGACCGCCCACATCATGACCCAATTCCTGGGTACGGTGCGCCACGTCGTGGCCGGTCTTTTCGACACGGTCTTTCACGGCCTGCCCTTTTTCTAGCACATCCTCTTTCACGCCCTGACCCATTTCCCGAGTCTCGTGTGCCGCGCTCTGCCCCATCTGCTGGATGCGTTCGCCGATGCCATTTGAATCATGGCCCGAATCATGGCGGCTGTGCTGGGAGCCATCGTCGCGTCCAGCGAATTCACGCCCGCGATAGAGCATTTCCGTGCCCGGCTGCCCGAATCGCATATCGTCGTCGCGATCATAGCCATCGAAATCACGGCCATCGAAATCACGGTCATCGTAATCATAGTCGCCGCCCGGTGTATAGATACGCCCCGCGCGTTCGTCCTGGTTGAGCAAATTTCGCTCCCACGCATCATGTTCCTGAAAACGGCGACGGCGGCGGCCTGCACGCTTGTTGCGCTTTTGCTCATCATTGCCCATCCCGCTCATCAACAGCCAGCCCACGCCCAAACCGATGAGCGCGGTCGGCAAAGGATTGCGCTTCACGGTCTGCACCACCGTGCGCCCAATCTCCTCACGATTGTTCTGCACATAATCTGACATCGAATGCACACTACCTTCCATATATTCCGACAGGGAATGGCCGGCGTCCTGAATAACCTGTTTGGCCGAATCCTGTGCTTCATGAATCAACTCTTTGGCCGCGTCCTGGGCCTGCACTTTCAACCGATCCGGATCTAACCGATCCTGAATCGAATCAATTTTCGAACTCATCTGGGCACGGGTCTGCTCGATATCCGCCTTAATCGCTTCGGGCGAATTTGGCTGACCGCGCTCCAATTCTTCATATCTCATGACAATTTCTCCTTTGCCATATCCATATCGCGTTCAACGGACTTGATGGCCTTGCGAGGGGCCAGATTCACATCATCCAGCTTCGATTTGCCCGATGCATAGAGAATACCGGCAATCACCACCACAATCAGGCCCACAATTCCGGTGCCCAGCCACATACTTTCCAAAAGCGTACCCAGCCACAACGACGCCGCAATCAGCAACAGGATCAGCCCGGCGTAGCCCAGGAATCCCGCAACGCCCAGCATTGTGCCGGCGCGCACGGCCTCCTTCACATTCGCCTGCATTTCGGCCGCAGCCAATTCGAATTCCTTACGCATCAAGGTGGTAAAATCATCCGAAAGACTGCTCACCAATTCACCCAGCGAAGGCTCCTGGCTGCCCACGGGGGGCACATTACGCGTAGCCTCATGGGGAGGAACAGGCCGGGCAGAAGCATCAGACACATGTTTGTTGCGAGAGTCGGCACCCGGTCCGCTATCGCCATTTGTCCGCGGTCCCGTTGTGCGAGGATCCACACCGCTAGCCCTCCGCGGCGGATCCGTGCGTGTCTCCGGGCGTGTATCAGGAGTTGGAATCTCAGACATTATCCTTTTTCTCCTCACCGCGCGTCTTTCCCTGTGTCCGACGCGCCTTGTCACTTGCCTTGTCACTTGCCTTGTCACTTTTCGCGGAGTCACTTGCGCCAGAATCCGGTTTGGAACCGGCTAACTCGCTCGTCCCCGTCTGCGCCAGGTTCTGGGTGTGGCGCTGGCTATCAAACTGGTTAGAACTCGTGGGCTGTCCCGCGCGTGTCTGCGGGTTGGCATAGCCCTGGGTGCCTACCTGTTGATTCGTCCCAGGATTGTTATACGCCTGATTGCCACGTGGCTGGTTACCATATGCCTGGTTGTCAGGGGTGCGATACCCTTGCGTTGATGAGCGCGTGGATTGCTGCGTGGATTGGGGATCGTTGTAGGACGGACCATAGGCTTGATTGCGCTGTGGTTCGGCACGATAGCCTTCGCCATAATTGCCTGCGCCATACCGGTTACGGTAGCCACCCTGCAAATCGCGAGGAGAATTACTGCGCATATCGCGGCGATACCCCGGCTGGGAATAGCCTGTGTCATAGCGTCCATAACTATCATCGTCATATCCGCCACCATAATAGTCATAGTCGTCGGTTTCATAGCTGGGACCGCGCCCGTCGCGCTCGCCACCGTGGCTTTGGCCCGATGCCGAGCTTTTCAGGAAACGGCCGACCAAAAAGCCCACAGCCAACGCGCCCGTAACAAAGAGTTCGGGCTGGCGGTGCGCCATCTGGCGCGCATCTTCGACCAAGGTGCCGATTTCCCGGTCGCGCAGAGACCCCGAGAAAGTATCAATCTGCTCGGCCAGCGAATTGGTATAGTGCGCCAGCGTAGATTCTTCGCGCTCCTCGAAACCCTGTCCAGCCTGGCGAATCGCCGACGCAACCCCGCCCAGGCGGTCGGCGGCTTCGTCTTTGCGCTCCGCGGCCACCGATTGGGCCTGTGCTCGCATATCCTGCGACATATCATCAATGCCGTGCTTCAATTCTTCGGCGGTCGCACCTACCTTCTGGCGCACCTCAGGCGGAATCTTGCCCTGCACGTCCTTCGCAGTCTGGCTCACGTTTTCCTTGATCTCGGCAGCCTTGGCTTCAACCTTCGATTCAGATTGGTGCCCGTTTTGTGTCTGGTTCTCTGCCGAAGACGAACCCGCCTGCGTTGTACGTTGGTCCGTTTGGCGGGAACGTTGCGATTCTTGCCGACGTCCGCTGTCCTGTTCTGGTGAATGTTTAGATTTCATACTTCTCTCCTCTATACCACTCAAAAAGTCTGTCTATCGGTCCAAGTCTATCTGTCCAATACGACGCCTACATGGGGATTCAGGGTCATCTGCTGCGCCCGCAGCAGTATCTATCTTCCTCAACCGTCCTGAATGAATTAGCCATGTCCGTAGGTCGTAATGACCACAATAGTGGCAAATGCACCCTGGTGCTATAGATAGTTGCACAGGGATACGACACTGCAATGTGTATAGAAAACGCGCCGGGGGGGGGGGGGGGGGGGGC
>JBBDIO010000302.1:0-10290 GCA_040880365.1 Litorilinea sp. | reverse complement strand
GCGGGGAGATGCGCTGACCCTTGTGGGAGGATTGAAAGTGTGGTCGCGTCTCGGCGCAAGAGGACCGATACGGCCAGCGGCCAACCGCCGGTCTGTTTGTGCCAGCGCTGCCAGTCGGCAGTGGGTAATTGTACATCCAGGTGGGAAGGTAGGGGACGAGTTAGTAGATGTCGGCTTTCGGTAGGTGTAAAGACCAGGTCTGTGCTGTTCAGCGTGAGCGCCACTGCATGGTGGGTGCAAAGCGCCGGCGGCGCATAGCGGCCTGCCAGAATCCACGGGCGCGCGGCGGAGGTAAGTTCTTCTAGCAACCAGGCAGTAATTTCGGATGCCTGGTCCAGTAAGTGGATGTCATCCACCAGAATGGGCGCAGAGGTTGCGACGCGCGCCATCTGCGCCTGAAATTGTGTCAGTTCCAGCTGGTGTGGACGCAGGGCGATGATTGTTGCACCGGGATGCGAAGCGGCGTATTCACCGAGTAGCACGCTTTTGCCATAGCCAGGCGCGGCAAGGACGACGACCGTTCCCCGATAGTGAGTCGCGTCGAATGCCTGTTGGATGCGGCGCACAAGGCGGGGGCGGGGAAGGAGTGGATTGGATGTATGGGCATTGGTTGGGTAGTGTTTCACGTGAAACAGTTCCGCGGTAGCGTTGGTGTAGTCGCTGACGTGACTGACGGGGGATCACTCACATCGGGCAGGTGGGCCTGATCCGTCGTTCATGTGGCCCACGCTAGTAGGTAAGTCAAATATCCCACAATGTAACCTATGTTGACCTTGGGGATGACGGAAGTAGCACGCAGTCTACGTGCGCGGGTTGGGCAAAGGTTTGTTGCAAGCAGAGTATAGAGGGGCGGGGCAGTTTCGGCAACTGGTCACAATGACAGGGAGAAATCCCCTGGATGACTGATAGGCATTGTCCGCAGTCGACCGTGTATGCGAGTAGCCGTTGCGGCCCTGTAGACATGCCGCTGAAAACAAAAAGAGGACTGTGCTTGCAGCAACAGCCCTCTCCCAAAAATTGTTTCACGTGAAACAATTTCAAATTCTATTGTTATACATGCGACCTGCTGTGCGATTTAGAGATAATCGCGCAGCTTGCGGCTGCGGCTGGGGTGGCGCAGACGGCTCAGCGCCTGGGCCTCGATCTGGCGAATCCGCTCGCGTGTGACGCCAAACTTCTTGCCAACCTCCTCTAGCGTATACTGATAGCCATCGACCAGCCCAAAGCGCAATTGCAAAATACGCACTTCACGCGGCGTCAGGCTCTGGAAGATCTCGTCAATCACCTCGCGCAGCAACTGCTGGCCGGCTGCTTCACCAGGCGCATCGGCATCTTCATCTTCGATGAAATCACCCAGATAGCTATCTTCTTCTTCGCCCACCGGCATTTCCAGACTCAACGGACGCTGGCTCACGCGCATGATGTGTTCCACCTTGCGCGGGGTCACGCCCAACTCGTCGGCAATCTCTTCGGTGGTCGGGTCGCGGCCCAGTTCCTGCACCAACTGGCGGCTGGTACGGGTCAAGCGATTGATCTGCTCATACATATGCACAGGCACACGGATAGTGCGCCCCTGATCGGCAATCGCACGCGTCACCGCCTGGCGAATCCACCACGTCGCATAGGTGCTAAACTTGAACCCGCGGCGAAAATCAAACTTCTTCACCGCACGAATCAAACCGATATTGCCTTCCTGAATCAGATCCAGGAAGGGCACACCGCGGCCCACATACTTCTTGGCAACACTCACCACCAGACGGCTATTGGCCTTGATGAGGTGTTCCTGGGCAGCCTGACCATCGCGCACAAACCACAGCAAGCGTTCGCGCTCTTCCCAGTCTTCCACACCCTGCGACAGGGTCTTGCGAGAATCGCGGCCTTTTTCCATACGTTTCGCCAAAGACACTTCCTCTTCGGCAGTCAGCAGGGGAACCCGCCCAATCTCCTTCAGATAGAGGCTGATGGAATCATCAATCTCGATCTGGCTGAGATCAAAAGCATCTTCTTCTCCCGCATCATTGTCACTGTCCGAAGGGCCTTCGGCTTCCTCTTCGCGGGCCGGGCCAACTTCAATACCCTGGTCGAACAACGATGCGAACGTATCTTCCAAGGCATCCATATTGCTCTCGGCCTCGGGCATGACCCGCAATACATCGTCAAAACTGACAAATCCCTGGGTGCGACCCAAATTGGTCAAATAGGCCAATGCAGCTTCCGGAGTCATTGACTCGGCAGTTGCTTCCTCTTCACCTTCGGGATCGTGTTCATTCCCATCACTGCTATTTTCATCTTCGTGGTGCATATCTGGCCTGCGCCACGAAACCTCACCATCGGCATTTTCATGATCATCCTCACGTGCGTCGGTGCTGTCTGCCGCCGCGCCGTTGGAATTCATGCTAAGCTCATCTTCTGGAGAGACTTCCATCCGTCGTTGCTTTGCCATTTCCTTTGCCATCTCCAATCTGCGATATCAATCTAGCAATGATTGCCTGGGGCCGCGATTCGAGCCATAAGAGTCGAACCACCCAGCCACGACAATCAAGCCGGCTGTAACAATTCCTTAAAATCCCAAATTCCTGCCTGTTGTCCAAAGGCAGCGTCGCACACGCGACAAACCACCCGATCCGACTGGGTCTGCTCGAAGCTTCCCTCTGCAAAACAGCGCGGACAACAGAATAATTGCGCCACAGATTCGGGCGCATCTATCGGTGAAGACTGTGTCACCGCATTTTCATGCATGTCTTCAGACATATTTTCAAACGCGGCACCCGCAGGGGCGCCGGAACCAGCAGCATCCATCCCCGGAACGACACCTTCGGCGTTTAACACGGCGTCCGTGTCAACAGGTAGCAGACGCACAAAAACACTGGGCGAAAGCGGAAACTTGCCTCCCAGATCAAAAAGCTGTGCATCCAGGCCAGCCAATATCGAAGCCGGCACCAGACGCTTGAGCAGGGGCAGTCGGAAGTGCGAGACCGCCACCTGGCGCATGACGCGAAAACGCGCCTGCTCGAACCTTCGTTGCATCCAGGCAGGATGAAAGTCGAAATTCAGCTTCACAAACTCGACCGGCGTCTGCACCATGGGAGACCAGCTCTGGCGACCCATTAACCAGCGCGCATAGGCCTTGAGGTTCCGCTTGTTGGCATATTCCACCACGGCCACACTGTCGTGGTGCAAAACCCGGCGCAACTGACTCAGCGCACGCGGTACATCCACCAGATGATGCATGACGCGCACCATCACCAACGCATCCAAACTCCCCGTCGCCAGAGGGAGATCGTAGACATTCCCCGCCACAAAGATAAAACGGGGATCGTCTCCCCACCGTTCCACCGCATCACGCAATAACGTGCGACTATAATCAAACAAAATGATCTGATCATAGTCCAGATACAGATCCGCCAGGCGACCAAATCCGGCCCCGATTTCGGCAATGCGCCGCACGGGTCGTCGAGCTGCGCCACTGGAATCTAGCCCGGTTACAAACAACTGCGTCTGCCTGACTCCGCTGGATTTACTAGGTCCCACATCAGGCACCATTGCCTGCAAGACTAACCGCTCTACCGCATCTTCGTACTGGCGACTCTGCCCTTCCCAAAACTCTGTACGATAGCGGCTACCCTCATAGTCCATCACGGGGGGCGTATACGCTGTATTCCCGTCAACACTTTGTGCCATCCGGGCGTCCATGTGGTTCTGCAACTGTACCTGCTTTGACTTTTTGGCTGTGATTTTTAAATCAGAACCGTTAACTTCGCACACTCACGCGCGTACACCCTGTATTAACCATGTATTACCTGTGCCAGAAATGCCGCGCCACACATTCAGGGCAAGACACGTTGTACACACAACCGGAATCCAGCATACATTCTGTAAATGATGACGATGTGCATTTTTACAGGCAATTGTGTACAATACCATTACAAATTGGTGAACAGCATTGCAAAATAGTTGGCCCACATTGCACTAAATCACCACAACAGTCTCCCCCGGCAGAGCAAACGGCTCTTATGAAATAAGAAGCCCGCCACTACAATCCACGTGGCAGGCAATAGCCGACCTACTGACCTGTTTAAGATCATTCGCTGCAAAGATCGTTTTCGACACTGCGTACAACAATACTGTACTTAGTACATCACTCAACGGTCTTTGTAACGGTCTTTACGATGGTCATCTTCACTATATAGATTAGATACAACATATATAAGAACATGCCAGATCGGCTACGAGGTTTGCAATCCGCATCGTAGATCATACCGTAGATCATATAGACGCGCGACCAGCAAATCTCACCACTTCTCTGTGACTACAGACGCCAGTATACCAGCACCATACGACATTTTCAACACCCAATTTAATATCTGTACACAGTTAAAATTGCAGAAAATTCAGGCCAATCGAGGCGTTTACTCTGGAAGAGCTTTACGTATTCCGGCACATCGCGCAACTTTCACTGACCTGTCAAATATACATAATCATATTGGGTGATCCGATTATTAACAGCGGCCCACTGGATACCCCTGGCTGCGACCACATACGGGAACACGCGCCGCCGCGTCAGCCATTCTCAGCGGACAGCGCCAGCGGGCGCCGAAAATGATAGGCAAAAATGTGCATCCCCTCACGGAAGTAAAAGCGGTGCGCCCCGGCGCGCTGCACACCACTATCCAGATCCAGCACATCACAGCCGGCCTGCCGGGCATAATCATCCAGCCACGCCATCAACGCCGCACCATAGCCATGTGAGCGCGCCCCGACATCGGTGACCAGATCGTCTACATAGAGTACATGCCCTGCGGATAGCATATGCCGCACCACAAAGCCGGCCACTGCCACGACCTGCGCGCTGTCCCTGCGCGGGTCATCAACTTCCGCATCACCTTCTACATAGACCAATTGATAGCCGACTTCCTGGGCCTGAAGCTGCACCTGGGCAACAAACTGGTCGGCGGTGTAATGGGGGCGCAATTGCACCATGACCGGAAAACAGGCGCGAATCTGCGCGGACGTTTCGGCAATTTTGATTTGCACAGTGGCACCTATTCTGCTGCTGAAAAATTCAGGTGATTAGAAGTTTGAGTTAGACTGGAGATTTGGCCTGCAACCTCCCCCAAAGCATAGACCCCTTGGGTATAGCCCCCCATAGGTATAGAGACGAGAAAAACGGAGAAAAGCGACGGGCGAATTTCTGATTTTTTTGCCCCTATGTTGACAACCACCCAACCGCATGTTAGACTCACTTAATAATGAAGAATTTTGCTCTGTCCCACCAACCCTGCTTGAGGCACAACGTGTTCCACACCGGATTGTAAATCTGGAAGATTGCACGCGGGAACAGACAGAGAAAGTGTCGGCCAAGGCTCTCCAGATGGAGGGCTTTTTTTTTTGCCGTTTTTCAAAGACACCAAGACAGATGGGCACTTTGGTCCACGCCAAAACCCGAAAAACAGATTCAGAAAGAAATCTAGAGATACAAGGAAGGATTTGCAGCGCGATGGCCAATCAGCCGGAACACCTATATCGAGTTGGCATAGCCGGAGCCACCGGCTACACCGGCTATGAGCTGCTCCAGATTATTCACCGTCATCCCCATTTACAGGTGGGCTGGTTGACCAGCGAGAACAGCGCCGGCAAAACCATCGGCGAAGTACACGCCGCGCCGTGGGATTATCCGCTGATTGCCATGCAAGATGCCTTGCAGCGCACCGATGATGTGGATGTGGTCTTTCTCTGTTTGCCCCATGCCGCATCGATTGAACCCGTGCGCGCCTTCCAGGCGACGGGCGTGCGCTGCATCGACCTCAGCGCCGATTTTCGCCTGAAAAACCCCGCCGCCTATGCCCAATGGTATGGCGAACACACGGCGCCCGACCTGCTGCCTCAATTCGTCTATGGTTTGTGCGAAGTCTATCGCGCAGAAATTCGCGACGCCAAGCTCATCGCGGTGCCGGGCTGCTATCCCACCAGCGTCAATCTGGGTCTCTATCCGCTGGCAAAAGCGGGCTGGCTAGAACAGGACATCATTGTCGATAGCAAAAGCGGCGTGAGTGGCGCGGGCCGCCAGAGCAAAGTGCAATACAGCTATGTCGAAGTCAACGAAAATATGTCGCCTTATAACATTGGCTATCGCCATCGCCACATTGCCGAAATGGAGCAAGTGCTGGGCGGGGTAGCGCGCAATGGGGCCGGGCAAAACGGCGCAGGCGCGACACACAACGGCACAGGTGTGCCCCACAGTGGGGACAACAGTGGAGACACCAGTGCGAACAACACGGGCTACAATTTTCTCTTTTCGCCGCATCTGTTGCCGGTGAATCGGGGCATTCTCAGCACCATGTATGTGCGGGTCACACCCGGTGTCACCGAAGAAGATATCCGCAATCTCTACACCGAAACCTATGCGGGAGAACCGTTTATCCATCTGCTGCCGGCGGGCCAACTGGCAAGTCTGCGCCATGTCACCCACACCAACCGGGTCGCGATCAGTATTTTGCCGGCGAATCCTAACCAGCCCGAAAATCGCCAATATATAATCGTCACCACGCTGGATAATCTGGTGAAGGGCGCAAGCGGGCAAGCGGTGCAAAATTTCAACATTGCCGTGGGGCTGGAAGAAACCCTGGGCCTGCTCTAGACACCAGCGTACGGGCAGGTGCCGCGCGCCGGCGTGCACAGTCGAATCAAAAATTTCAGAAAAAATATCGAGAAAAGGCCGTGGAAACGATTATTCAACAAAAGAGCACACCCGAACCGACTGAAGATTTGCCCTATATTGTGGTGATCAAAGTGGGCGGCAACGAATTGGACGACGACGCCTTTCTCCAGGGGTTGGTCAAATCGGTGGATTCCATGCGCAACGCGGGCCACTTCCCCGTGATCGTTCATGGCGGCGGCAAGACTATCGCCCACTATCAGGAACGGCTGGGCCTGTCTACCCGGTTTGTAGAGGGGCTGCGCGTCACCGACGAAGCCAGCATGGATGTGGCAGAAATGGTCTTGAGTGGGCTGAGCAACAAGCGCATTGTGCGCGCCCTGGTCAATGGTCATATTCATGCCGCGGGTTTCAGCGGAGTAGACGACGGCACCATCTATGTAGAAAAGATGTGGCATCCCCTGGGCGATCTGGGACGGGTGGGTGAGATCCGTGATGTGGATACACACCTGCTACACACGCTCATCCGGGCCGAAATTGTGCCGGTCATCAGCCCCATCAGCTTTGGCGCGCTGGATGGATTGAGCTATAACGTAAATGCCGACCATGCCGCGACGGCCATCGCGGCCAAACTGGGCGCAATCAAGCTTATTTTTGTGAGCAATGTGCCCGGAGTGCTGGTTGCCGGGCGTGTGATACGCGCCGTGACCGCCGACCAATGTGAACAGTGGATCAACGAGGGCATTATCAACGGTGGGATGATCCCCAAAGTGCGCAGCGCCATCCATGCGGTACAGGGCGGGGTTGCCCAGGCCGTGATCACCAATCTCGCCGGCGTGCAGGAAAACAGCGGCACGGGCATTATCGGGTCGCAACTCTAGATCACGCATATAGATTCACACACGGCTGGAATGCTTTTTCAGAACACAGGTATTCGCGATTTGTAATGGGTCTTTCGCTACCCGGATTTCAAAAATATCCATTACAGGCTGCCCATTCCCACACCCACTTCCTACATGGATGAGGAAAGCAAGGAAAACCAATGAGCGATGTACAAACGCAGGAAATTATTGATCTGGAACATGAAAACGTCCTGGGCGTCTATACGCGGCCCAACTTTGTGCTGGATCATGGCGAAGGCTGCACCCTGTATGATACCGAAGGCAACGCCTATCTGGATTGTGTAGCGGGCATTGCCGTCAATGCGTTGGGCTATAACGACGCGGGCATCAAGCAAGCCATGCACGAAGCCATCGACACCGGCGTGGTGCATGTGAGCAACCTCTATCACACAGCGCCCCACGCGCGCTTGGCTAAATTGCTGTGTGATACCAGCTTTGCCGACAAAGTCCACTATAGCCTGACCGGGGCCGATGCCAACGAGGGCGCGTTCAAATTTGCCCGCCGCTATGCCCGCCAAAAAGGCCATGCGGACAAATATCACATCCTGTCCTTTTCCAATGCGTTTCATGGACGCTTGTTTGGCAGCCTGGCCGCCACGCCGCGCCGCCAGTATCAAGAGGCGTTCGAGCCGCTCATGCCCGGCGTCCGCTTTGCCGAATTCAACAATCTGGAAAGCGCCCGCGCCGAGATGGACGAAAATGTCTGCGCTATTATTGTAGAACCGATTCAGGGTGAAGGCGGCATCTATCCGGCCAGCTATGAATTTCTGGCCGGTCTGCGGGCGCTGGCCGATGAATATGATGCGCTGCTCATCTTCGATGAAGTCCAGTGTGGCATGGGGCGCACCGGCCATCTGTGGGCGCACCAGGGCTATAGCGGACAGGCCGGTGCCGTGGAGCCGGATCTGCTGACCGCGGCCAAGCCGCTGGCCGGCGGGCTGCCCATCGGCGCCATCCTCATGCGCCAGAAAGTGGCCGATACCATCCAGAAGGGTGACCACGCCAGCACCTTTGCCGGCAATCCCTTTACCACGCATGTGGCCCACCATGTGGTGAGCCGTATCAGCGACCCCGCCTTTTTGGACAGCGTCAAAGCCAAAGGCGACCTGCTCATGGAAATGCTTTCAGATCTGAATAGCCCCCACATCAAAGAAATTCGCGGCAAAGGGCTGTTGGTCGGCGTCGAGATGGATATCAACACGGGCACGCTGGTAGCCGAAGCCTTCAAGCATGGTCTGATTCTGGTCAATGCCGGGCCAAGCGTACTGCGCTTTGTGCCGCCGCTGATCATCAGCGAAGAGGAAATCAAGCAGGCTGTAAGCACTGTGGGCAAATTGTTGCAAGAGATGTAGCAGACGCCCAGAACGAGCTGTCAGTGACGAGCTGTCAATATGGATTCAGGTCAGGGCGTGGATCATGGGTGGTTCGCAATTTGTGCGCAGAACGGCAATTGCGAATACCCAATCTCCATGTTCGGTTCAGAGAGAAGTCAAACCCGCATGTCGCTTTACCTTCGTTCCGCCCAGGAAGCAGATGTAGAGCCGATCACTACGATGGTGAATCGGTTTGCTGCTCAAAATGTCATGTTGCCGCGCACCGCCGATAGTGTGCGCCAGACACTCGCCGACTGGCTGGTCTGCGTAGATTCGCCACGCGGGGAAGATGATGCCGCAGGCACAACCGGCGCAGCAGATACATTAGCAGAGGACACAATAGCCGAAGATGCACTGGGCGCGCCCGCGAGGACGGAAGACGAAATTGTGGTAGGATGTGGCGCATTGGTGCCACTGACCGATACACTGATAGAAATCCGTTCGCTGGCGACCCACGAAGGGTATCAGGGCCGTGGCGTGGGCGGGCAATTGGTGCAGGGGTTGATCGAACAGGCACGTGAAAGAGAGTATAAACAAATCTGCGCCCTCACGCTGCGCGAAAATTTCTTTCTGCGGCTGGGGTTCCACCTGGTCGATCGTTGGAGCATCAGCCCCAAGGTCTGGCAGGCGTGCATTTATTGTCCCAAATTTCATCGCTGCGATGAAGTCGCGGTCTTGATGAATCTGGCCGATCAGCCCATGCAGGTGGATGTGGAAGAGTTGCGCAAGGCGGGCTGGAATAGCTTGCTGCGCTGGGGCGAATGGCAACCCTTGCGTCTGGCCTATCAACATAAGCCGGGCGCGCAGGACGAAAAATAAATAGTTTCAGGAGAAAATACCTTGAGCGCACTAT
The DNA here is from genome assembly GCA_040880365.1 of Litorilinea sp. GTDB lineage: Bacteria > Chloroflexota > Anaerolineae > Caldilineales > Caldilineaceae > JBBDIO01. Next base: position 507 of record JBBDIO010000302.1, on the reverse strand, counting down.
TGGTTTTAGCCGATGGCACGGTGTTCCGCGGGGTAGCATTTGGCGCGGCCACCACGGTCGTGGGCGAAGTGGTCTTCAATACAAGTCTGACGGGCTACCAGGAAGTAATCACCGATCCGTCATATCGCGGGCAAATGGTCTGCATGACCGTGCCCCATGTGGGCAATACGGGCGTGAACGCAGAGGATGTGGAAAGCGATCAACCACAGATCACCGCCTTTATCGTGCGCGAAGTGAGTCCGGTCATTTCCAACTGGCGCGCCAATGAAACGCTGCCCGACTATCTCGTGCGCCACGGCATTCCTGGCATCAGCGATATCGACACGCGCGCTTTGACCCGTCGCCTGCGCGACCACGGCATCATGCACGCCGCGCTTTCCACCGACGGCACCCACACCGAAGCCGAGCTTTTGGCATTGGCGCGCGGCTGGTAATGATTGGATGGGCGCGACCTGGTGTAGGATGTGACCTGCCAGGATCCCTATCACTGGATTTACGGCACGGAAG
>JBBDIO010000301.1:0-10342 GCA_040880365.1 Litorilinea sp. | reverse complement strand
TAGGGTGCGATTAGCGGTGCAAACGCGGCTACCGCCAATACCAGGACGACAATAATGACCCCAATCGCGCCGATGGGGTGTTTGCGCATTTGATAGACGATCTGACGAAACCAGCCCCCGGCGCGCGGTGGGTTCGGCGAATCTGCCAGCGTGGGCGCTAAAGTGCCCGTGGCGCGCACGGGTTGTTCACTCATCGTCTGGTCCTCCGCGACCCGGAGTTGATCACGCATAGCGTCTGTGGGGTCATTGTGGCCGGTGTCTTCGTTTCTGGTTTCGATTCCGATTTCGGTACAGGTTTCGGTATCTGTTTCGGCGCTGCTATCAATGCAGGCTTCGCGAATGTTCGCGCGCAAATGTTAGGCGTAGCGAATTCGCGGATCGAGATAGGCATAGGTAATGTCCACAAAGAGGTTGATAAAGACAAAGATGACGGCCAGAAACAGGGCGGTGACCTGTACGACCGGATAATCACGATTGAAAATGCCCTGTAACAGTGTCCAGCCGATACCCGGCAGGCCAAAAATCTGCTCGATGATGATCGAGCCGCCCATGAGCGCGCCGACCTGGATGCCGATGATGGTCATGACGGGAATGAACGCGTTTTTGAGGGCATGGCTCACCAGCAGCGAACGTTCGCGCATCCCTTTGGCGCGTGCCGTGCGGATATAGTCCTGGCGCAGCACTTCGAGCATGGAGGCGCGCATCATGCGCATTTCCACGGCCATGAGCTGCACCGCCAGGGCAAGCGCGGGCAGGGCCATCTGGCCCAGGTTGCCCAGCGGATTTTCCAGAGGGTTGATCCAGTTGACAGAGGGCGTCCAGCGGAAGACCAGCGAGGTAAAGAGCAGAAACAGTGTAGCCAGCCAGAAGCTGGGAATGGACAAGCCGATCAGCCCGGTAATGCGCGCCCAAAAGTCGATGGCGCTATTCTGGCGCACCGCAGAGACGATGCCCAGCGGGATGGCGACGACGATAGACATGACAATGGCGAGAACGGCAAGTTCCAGCGTGATGGGCAGGGCGCGCCACAGTTGGGTCGAGATCGGCTCACGGCTGCGAAAGGAGGTGCCCAGGTCGCCCTGAACCAGTTCTCCCATCCACTTTGCATATTGAACCGGCCAGGGGTCATTCAGGCCGAAGGAATCGCGCAACTGATCCTTGGCTTCGTCGGTGATGGTGGCGTCTAGCCCGACCAGTGCATCTACAATGTCGCCCGGCAAGAGGCGCATCATGACAAAAATCAAGATCGACATGCCGATGATGGTGGGGATCAGCATGAGTAAACGGCGCAAGAAGTATTTGAACATGTTAGACCGATAAATTACCGAGTATGTATGACCTGTTTCAGGCCGATGTAATGAGGTTTACGGTCTGGCGTCGGCACAATAGTCGCAGGCGCTTTAATCTGCGGGATTCGCGGAGCCGCTGCCCACATTTCGGTGTGAGCAGCGGCTAGCTTTGCACGCCTGGGTCCGCCGCGGCCGACTACCAGGGTCAGGACGGGCGGCTTTGGTGAAACGCCCGGACCGGGTTCAGGGCTAGGTTTCCATCCAGGTGGTGCGCAGCCCGGTGTGGAAATCGTTGAACGCCACATACATATCGTGGACGGCGGCATTGACCGCGTGGAATTTCAGCGGCTGGCAGACATAGACATGAGGCACTTCGTCGAGAATAATCTCCTGGATGCGCCGGATCTGCTGGCGGCGGCTGGCGCCGTCGAGGTTAACCAACGCTTCCTGATAGAGGCCGACCAACTCGTCGTTGCTCCACCCGTCGCCGTTGTTGAACCAGCGGCTGGCCTGACCGACGGTTGGCTCGCCGAAATCATTGACATAGCGCGTGGGATCGGGGCGCATCCCGCGGCCGGTGGAGCACCAGTCGAACGTGCCTTCGCCGACGCGCTGGGCAAAGCCGCCGATCTCTTCGGCGATGACGTTGACATTGATGTTGATGGCGCGCATCTGTTCCTGGACCACTTCGGCGGTCAGGGTCGCATCGTGATTGGCGATGGCGTAGAGCGTAATATCAAAGCCATCTTCGTAGCCGGCTTCGGCCATGAGGGCACGCGCCGCGTCGATGTCGTGGGTGAACCAGCGTTCGAGCAGTTCGTCTTCGGGGATGAACCAATCGCCATAGCCGGGCGGAATGGGACCCGACAGCACAGCCTCGCCGCCAAACGCATTGTTGATGAGCGACTGGCGATCCAGCGCCTTGCTAATGGCCTGGCGCACGCGCACATCTTCCCAGGGCATGCCTTCCCCTTTGATGGTGAATTGCAGGACGCGCGGGGCGGAAAAAAGCCCGCGCACAATTTTGATATTGGGGTCGTTTTCCAGCGTGCGTGCCGTGTCGGCAGTCACCGACATGCCGTGGATCTCGCCCGAACGCAAGGCCGCGACGGCAGCACTTTCATCGGGCAATACTTTCAGCGTGAGCTTGTTGAGATAGGGCAGGTCCGGGTTCCAGAATTCCTCATTGCGTTCATATTCCACCCGGTCATTGGGAATATATTCAATAAGCTTGAACGGGCCGGTTCCCACGCCTTCGGTGAGCAGATTCCAGCGTTCGTAGGCGTCGGTAGGGATAATGGCGCTGTAGCGTCCCCAGGCCAGGTAACCTTCGACTGTGGGATCGGGGCCGGTCATGTTGAACTGTACGGTCTGTTCGTCGATGATATCGACGCTTTCGATGGCGGGATAGAAGCTGTGTGGGATACCCGGCGCCGGGGGTTCGGCCTGGGTTTCGATGGAATACTTAACATCGGCCGCGGTGACCGGGTCGCCGTTGTGGAATGTGACGCCCTCGCGCAGGTGGAAGATATAGGTCGTTTCGTCGGGCGTTTCCCAGCTTTCGGCCAGGGCGGGCTGGACAATCAGATCCTTGTCCCACTCTACCAGCGAATCGTACATGAATTCCTTGCCCCAATGGTTGGAGGTGTTGACAGCACCATAGGGGACCAGATTGACGGGATCCTGGCTGATGGCCCAGGTCAGATCGCCGCCGACTGTGGGCACAAGTTCTGCCGCGGGGGCGGCGGTGGCATCGGCGGCGACGGGAGCCGCACCGGGAGCCGCACCGGGCTGGGTACATGCCGCCAGCAGGCTCGGCAAGACGGTAGCCGATGCGCCGAAGGCTGCGGCGCCGCGCAAGAAACGGCGACGGCTAAAGCGGCCTTTTCCTGCGGTGGTTTCCTGGGATGACTTCTGTTCTGCGTCTTTCACGTAAACCCTCCCTTAACTGATGTACGAAAGCTGATATACGAACACTTGTGATTGAAAACTGATTTATGAATACTGGTGGGCGACTAGCCTCAATCCAGGTGTTGCTGATATTTCGCCAGGATATTTTCACCACTGATATGCCACGCAATATTCTACCAGCCAATATTTCGCGACATCACCGAGATTCTGCGATTCTCATTAGAGCTTTGCCGCATGAGCCGGTTGCCATATTGAGGGCGTGCGGAGTTGAGAACCTGTCGGAATGCGCAGTGTTGTGGACCGTGGCTTTTGCCAAGGGTATCTGGATTGGAAGAGAGAAACCGCCACTCGAACGATCTGGTGGTCGAGTGATTTTGCCGAGTTAGGTTAAGAGGCCAGCCACATTCGACGGCCCGACAATCCCCACGCTGGGAAGCCGAGGCGGCTTGAGGTATTCAGAAGTATCGTGCGCCGCTTGCGAAAGTACGACACATGGGGCAGTTGCCCCACAGCGCTCAATACAGATAAGGATAGAGTCCTTCGCAGGTTCTGTCAAATTACCGTTTTTCCGACAGGACTACGTTTCGGTCGCCTTGAGATTGCGCGTGAAGACGGGCGCCTGGCCAGGAATGGGCGAGTTGCTGAGGCCGCGCGCGAGCACCGCGGCTTCGCCCCCATGTTCTTCGACTTTGGCGAGCTGGTCGGCTTTGGCACGGGCATCAATCGCCAGGGGATCCAGGCGGCGACGCAGTTCGGCATCCATGCGCGCCAGGTGGGGCGCATAGGCGGGATCGTCGGCACGGTTGACCAGCTCGGCGGGGTCGGCGTGCAGGTCAAAGAGCTGGGGCGGCATGTGTACATAGTGATTGTATTTATAGTGACCGTCGCTGAGCATGAATGCGCCATGCAACGAGCCTGCCGCATGGTATTCGCTGAGCACGTAGCGTGGGCGATCCGGTGCGGTCGCAATCTGTAGCAGTGACTCGCCGGGGAGATCTGCGGACTGGGGCGGACAGCCCAATGCTTCCACGACAGTCGGGCCACAGTCCAACAGACTCACAGGCGTCTTGACCACTTTGCCCTGGGGAATATCGGGGCCGGCCAGGATGAGCGGGATGGCCGCAGCTTCGTCGTAGAGACTGAACTTGCCAAAAAGCCCGCGCGCGCCCAGCATGGCGCCGTGGTCACTGGTATAGATGACGCGTGTGTTCTCCGCTAGACCCTGGCGTTCCAGTGCGGCGAGCAACCTGCCTACCTGCTGGTCGACAAATTCGCACTGGGCGTAGTAGGTCGCCAGCACGCGGCGCAAATCGGCTTCGGCAATCGGCTCCTGCCAGCCAAAATATTGGCGGAAGTAGTCGAAGGCAGAATGTTCGGGCCAATCGGATTGTTGCCACTGGTGGGGCAGGGGCAGGGCTGCGTGGTCATATTTGGCATATAGTTCGGGCGGGGCTTTGAATGGGGGATGGGGATTGACAAATGAGACGAACAAGGCCCAGGGCGGCGCGTCGTGGCTTTTTCCGTCTGCGTTGGCGTGATCTGCCAGCCAGGTTGCGGCCTGCTGGGCAATCCGGCGATCATAGTCCAGATAGGGTGATTCTCCGGGGCCGGCGCTGATCACGCCTTTGCGACCACCGCGGTGGGGCGCGCGGGCGCGCAAACAACTGACGACCTCGCCGATGCCTTCGGCCACATACATGGCATCGACTTCGTTGCGAAAGCCGTTATCATCTTCGGCCTTGCGAAAATGGAGCTTGCCGATGGAGTCCATCACAAAGCCGTTTGCCGCCAGGTGATGTCCCCAGCCCCGGGGCGTGCCGGTATAGGGAAAGGCGTTGTCCCAGTGCCCGGTGGCATGGATTGGTTGGCCCGACGCCAGTGCGGCGCGCGCCGGCACGCAGATGGGCGAGGGTGTATAGGCATGGTCGAAACGCACACCGCGCGCGGCCAGTGCATCCATATGGGGCGTGTGGGCGTGGGGATTGCCGTAGCAACCTGTGATGTTGCGCTGGTGTTCGTCGGAGCAGATGAACAGAAAATTGGTCGGTTGCATGATCAGGTTTCCTCTAGCCGGACTTCTCGATCTCTGCCATCCACTGGCGCAGGACCTGGGCGTGTTGGGGCATGGCGACTTCGGGTTCGGCAATTTCGGGATGCCACTTCTTTTCCCATTCGGCACTGATTGCGCCCGCGTAGTCTTCGGCATAGAGGCGCGCCAGAATCGCACGGCAGGGCACTTCTCCTTCGCCCATCGGCACAAGTTGCCAGGTGCCATCGGGGCGTTGCGTCGCATCCTTCATGTGGATGTGTTTGACGCGCGGCCCAATGTTTGCCCATACCTGGTCGATGGTTTCGCCCATGCGATAGGGATGGTGCACATCCCAGACGGCGCCCACGCTGGTGGATGGGATTTGTGCCAGGGCGCGGGCAACGATTTCGCTGCGCGCGAAGGCGTCGTGGGTTTCCAGCAAGATGCCAATGCCATGCTGTTCGGCCCACGGTGCACATTCGTTCAGTGCCTCTGCGACCCAGGTGACCACCTCGTCGAGCGAGGAGCCGGGCTGGGGTTCACCGCCAAAGGTGCGCACCATCGGGCAATCCAGCGCATCGGCCAGCGCAATATACTGGCGCAGATCGTCTACATTTTGACGCCGGGTAGCGGCATCGGGTGCGTTGAAGCGCGTCGAAAGCCCCAGCGCGACGATACCAACGTTGTGGGCCTCTAATGTGGCGCGAATTTGGGCAATCTCGGCGGCGGGCAATGTGGGCGGGATGATTTCGCCATTGTAGACGCGAACTTCCAGCGCCTGATACCCGTTGGCAGCCGCCTGCTCTACGGTGTGGGCAAAGGTCCAATCGGGACTGCCCAGTGTGCTATAGGCGAGTGGATAGGTCATGGGTGTGGTTGCTTTCTGTGCATGGGGTCACGCGCCGCTGGCACACGCCAGGGGCGCGGTCAACAGAACTGGACGTGACGGTGTGGTAAATGACGTGGTAAATGGCGCTGAATCGTGTTGGTTCGATACCTGCCCCGTGGGAAGCAGGCTCGCTCCATTATACCGCGTTGGGCGGGGGCGGCAAGCAGGTGACGCATAGGGCTGTACAAGGCTGGTCGTCGTGGAAAGATATGCCGGTTTTTGCATTGGTGTCCGGTTGACAAGGCCGCAGAATCTGTTTACAGTTAAATAATCACTGTCGCTTACTGCGTGGCTCCCTGCCCGATGGATTATCGACACGCGAAAAAAGCCAGGCTATATGTGCCACAACCGCTATGCACCACTACTGTTATGTGCCACAACCGTTCCGAAATCTGCCCATTTCCTCACGAATTCTCCCAGCAAATTCAAACGATGCGCATGGTCCGTTCATATTTACTCTGGTTTACTCTGGAGTTTTGCGTCATAATTTACCATATCTGCGGATAGATTTATGCGTTTGGGTCTAGTGTTTCTCTAAAGGTTCGCGTGCCCAGCGCCGTGGAGCCGATAGTGTGCTAAATACCAGCCAAACGCCCAATCGCAGTATCCATCAAATATCCCAACAATAGTACCCACCTGTATATAGGAGGAGTTTAATCATGAAATTAGAGCTAATCGCCGACTACGCATGTGTCACCGGGGAAGGTCCGCTGTGGCATCCTGCCGAAGAACGGCTCTATTGGGCGGATATTCCCCAGGGGCGTATGTTTCGCTATGACCCCAAGCGCGGCGAACATGAGCAGTTCTATTCCGGCGATGTGGTGGGCGGCTTCACCATCCAGGATGACGGCGCGCTATTGTTGTTTATGGCGCGGGGCGCGGTGAAAATTCTGCGCGACGGGCAGCTGACTACCATTCTGGAGGAAATCGACGGCGAGCAAGATTCTCGGTTTAACGATGTGTTTGCGGATGTAGGTGGGCGGGTTTTCTGTGGCACCATGCCCGCGGGCGATCGGCTGGGCACGCTCTACCGGCTGGACCCGGATCGCACGCTGACGCGTGTGGTGGAAGAGGTCAATATCTCTAATGGGATGGGTCTGACCCCCGACCGCACCGGTCTCTATTATTCGGTTTCACTGGACAAGAAAATCTATTACTTCGACTATGATCAGGCGACGGGCGAGCTTTCCAATCGCCGGGTTTTTGTGGATCTGAGTGACGAACCGGGGATTCCCGATGGCATGACGGTGGATGCCGAAGGCTATGTATGGTCGGCGCGCTGGGATGGCTGGTGCCTGATGCGCTATGCGCCCGATGGCACAGAGGCCATGTGCGTGGATATGCCCACCAAGAAGATTTCCAGCGTGATTTTTGGTGGTCCTGACTATAAGGATATGTATATTACGACCGCGGGCGGGCATGACCGCGCCGAAAATGGCGACACTGCCGGCGCGCTCTACCGCCTGCGTCTGGGCATTCAGGGTGTGCCCGAATACCATTCGCAAATCCGCTAGCCTATATTCGCTAGTTGAGACGTGCCTACCTCTGAAGTTGCAGGGCATTTGCAGGGTATTTGCAGGAAATGACTGAGTCTAAACTTCGCAGTGTAACCGTTTTGAAAAGGGTATGATGAGCAAACAAGTAGAATTGGCATATGGGCGACACGGTCTGCGGATTGATGTGCCCGACGCGGCGCATGTTTTGAATTCGCGTTTTGTGGCGGGCCTGGCCGATGAAGCGGCTGCAATCGAGGCTGCTCTGGCGAATCCGATTGGCACGGTGCCGCTCGCCGAGCTGGTGAAGGCAGGAGATCGCGTGGTGATTGTCCACAGCGACATCACGCGGGCAACCCCCAACGACCGGATTCAGCCGGTGTTGATTCAGGCATTGGAGGCGGCGGGCGTGCGCGCCGAAGACATTACTCTGCTCAACGCGCTGGGCACGCACCGTCCTCAGACCGACGCCGAGCTGCGGCAGATGCTGGGCGATGCAATTGTAGACAAGTATCGCTGTGAACAGCACAATGCATTCGACGATGGCGCGCTGGTTCCCCTGGGTGTGACAAAGCGGGGTAATCCTGTGCGCGTCAATCGCCGCTATATGGAAGCCGATGTGAAGATCCTCACCGGCTTTATCGAGCCGCACTTCTTTGCCGGCTTTAGTGGTGGACCAAAGGGCGTTTTGCCCGCGCTGGCCGGGCAGGAGAGTGTGCTCTCGAATCACGGCGTCGCCATGATTGAGCATCCGAATGCCATCTGGGGCATCACCCAGGGCAACCCCATCTGGGAAGAGATGCTGGAAGTGGCGCGTATGACCAATCCGGCCCTCATTCTGAATGTGACGCTCAACGTGCACAAGGCGATCACCGGCGTCTTTGCCGGGGATGTGCGCGAGGCCCACGCCGCAGGCTGCGCATTTGTGCAAGAACAATCGATGGTGCCCGTGGATCGGCCCTATGATATTGTGGTGACAACCAATAGTGGCTATCCACTGGATCAGAATCTCTATCAGTGTGTGAAGGGCATGAGCGCGGCGCGCAAGATTGTGCGGCCCGGCGGCACAATTATTATGGCGGGGTCGTGCGAGGATGGTCTGCCCGACCACGGTATGTATGCCGAGCTGTTACGGCGCGGCGCTTCGGCGCGGGGCGTGCTCGATATGCTGCATACGCCCGATTTTGGCGAACAGGACCAGTGGCAGGTGCAGATCCAGGCCCAGATCCTGGAACATGCCCAGGTGTATGTATACAGTGATGGTTTGACCGACGCTCAGATTCGCGATGCGTTGTTCCTCCCCACACGCAATATTGAACAAACGCTGGCCGAGCTAAGCGTCGAGTATGGCGGCAATCCGCGTATTTGTGTGTTGCCCGAAGGTCCCCAGACGGTAGGTTATCTTGCGCAAGGTGTTCCAGGCTAGCTGGGATTCGCAATATCCACTTATTACCTCAGAGGTTACTTCAAAGGAGCAGAATCATGGGACAGTTGAGTGCTGAACAAGTCCAGCAATTTCGGGAGCAGGGCTATCTGATTGTGGAGGGGTTGTTTGATCCGGTGGCGGATCTGGACCCCATTATCGAGGAATATAAAGGGGTGTTGGGCCGGCTCGCCGAGGAACTGTATGCCAAAGGGGAGATTACTTCGACCCACGCGGAATTACCTTTTGGCGAGCGTCTGATCCGCATCTATCAGGAGAGCGGTAAGGTTCACGCCAATTATTTTGACTTTTCGTTGCCCCAGGGTGGTGTGCACCACGATACGCCTATGTGGGTTGGCCCCGCAGTCTTTCGCGCGCTGTGCAACGAGAGTTTGCTAGACGCAGTGGAATCTATTATCGGCCCGGAAATCTATTCTAATCCGGTGCAACATGTGCGCATTAAACCGCCGGAACATCTGACGCCCAAGGACGCCAAGGGCAATGTGCAGCTGGGCGCGACGCCCTGGCACCAGGATAATGGGGTGGTGTTGCCCGAAGCCGACGAGACCGAGATGCTCACGGTCTGGTTTTCGCTGTTGGATGCGCCTATCGAAGCGGGGCCGTTGCAAATCGTGCCCTATAGCCACCGGGAAGGGATAACGACGCACTGCCCCGGCGTGCCCGGCGGTTTGGCGATTCCCGATGCCCTGTTGCAGAAGGATCAGGCGATTCCTGTGCCTTTGAAACGGGGGGATGCGCTCTTTCTGCATCGCCGCACCCATCATTCGTCGCTTTCTAATGTGAGCAACAATATCCGCTGGAGTTTCGATCTGCGCTATAACCCGATTGGGCAGGCCACGGGGCGGGGTGCGTTCCCCGGTTTTGTGGCGCGCAGCCACCAGAATCCAGAGAGCGAGCTGCACGACGCAGAAACCTGGGCGCAGCTTTGGTACGATACGCGCCAGCGCATGGCCGATGAACATCAGAATTTCGTATTCAATCGGTGGGACGGCAAAGCGCCGGTCTGCGCCTAGACGCTGAAACCGAAGGCATGCACCAAACAAACAGGGCGGGGACAAAGGTGAGCCTCCGCTCTGTTTGTTTGGTACGCGCAGCTACAGGTTACGGTAGATGCGCGTGGCATTTTCCAGATAGAGCTTGTTCAGGATTTCGTCACTCAGGTTCAGGCCCGACGCCTTGTAGCCGCGATATTCCACGATAGAGTCGTTTTCCAGATAGGCGCAATAGGCACGGTAGGTGGCATTCCAGGCCGCGATGGTTTCCGTGCGTACCGCAACGGCCCAGTCG
>JBBDIO010000300.1:0-10344 GCA_040880365.1 Litorilinea sp. | reverse complement strand
CCGGAAGTGTCCGGTCCCACGATTTTTTGTTACGCTCGGCAGAAGGAGACCGCCTGCGCCTTGCTATCCATTACCCTATCAGCATCGATCTGGGTCGCCACCCCCGCCGCGCAACCGACACAAAAAGCCGCCTGGTCAGATTGCGACCAAACGGCTTCACCTTTCAATTCAATTCGCCAGGGGTTCAAACTCACACACCACGTTACACCCCGCGTCACACATCATATGTCACACATCATGCACCACAATCCGCGCCACCCACTTAACCTGACGTAAAGCGTCTTCCGTTTCGCTGGGCACAATCAAGCGTACCAACCCCGCCGCGCGTGCCAGAGGTTCGCCGTCGACCTGGGTCGCCAGCAATATGGCGCGTGACGTGGGTGCGCGATTATGGGTCAATTCCTGCGCATAAATCCGATTGCCAAAGCCATCACCGCTAATCACATCTACCGCCGACCACGCCAGCCCCGCGGGCACATAGGCGTGTAAAAAATCGGCCAGGCGCACACCGCTAAACCTAAACGGGCCGGATGCGCCATGTCCGGTGCTCACAATGTAGCAATCCTCCACCTGCGCCTGGGGCAAAGTCGCCAGATCCGCGGGTGCAATGGTTTGGGTCGTGCCGTCGGGTAATTCCAGGCACATTGTCGCGTCAACGCCAGGCGGCGCGGGATTCGGTTCGTGCGGATGCCCATGTAGCCAGGCAGGATTCCCGGCACCATTTGAATCAGAGATCGGATCAGAGTCCACAATACACTCGCCTCTGGCGTGAATACGCCCCAGCGTGATGGGAAGCCTGCGCCCCGGCCAACGGTTGGCCCAGCCTAATCGGCCTCCAGACTAAAGGTCAGGGGATGGCGATTGAACTTGGCCCGCGCATGTGCCGCTTTCACCAGCTTTTCGGCTTCGGGGCGCGGGCGAATTACTACCACCGCGGTCCCGCGCGTGTGTGCAGTCCACGCCACATGTTCGGCCATTTCTTCCGACAACATAAAAATTGTGTTCAGCGTATCAATTACGAAATCATAGGGCGTCTCATCATCATTGTGGATGAGGACACGCGTATCACCCCCGTGGGTGCGGCGCGTGGTTTCCGCCGGATTTTCAGTCTGTTCTTCGATCTCCCCCGTGCTCTCCACCTGGGGCGGAGTCGCTTCCGCGACCTCGGAAATATCGGTCACTTCCGAAGGAATCAGCAACGGCTTTTGTGGGTCTGTCATGCAATTCCACTCCTTTATACCAGCTCTATCCGGTTACGCCTTGCCCAGCTATCGGCAGACGTTGGGACAAATGAATTTGTGATAATTTCCTCAATTCCAGTGTAACAAAAAACCGCCGATTCTTTGTAATCCTGCTTCGGCAACGCGCAAACTGGGCGGGGCGGCAAGAATTAGGTTATGGAGATTCAGCGGTTTCAGAACATGGCCTAATCGATAATATTTTGAGCGGAGCGCGCATGAATATGCCCCGTGTCTGAGCGCAGTTGGCCCAGTTCTTATGATGAGATTAGGCACGGGTAGAGTAGGATAAGTGCTGGTCACACGCGAAGGGCGGCAACCTCGGCCATGTCACCCGCCGATCCCGCGGGGACCCCGCGAGACAAGTGCCATTCACTTATACCGCGGCGGAGACTTTGACCAGAACTCGCTGCAAGGTCATTTCCACATCCCCTCCGGAGCCAAGCTGGACGGCAGCCGCAAACTCCTCTGGGGTCAATTGGCTTTGCCAGTGATCAAGCTGCCGTCGCGCGCGCGCCTTGGTTTCAACATCACTGGCGGGCTGCGTCTGCACAAGGGCAAGCGCCTCGATCGCCAATGACTGTGCGTTGATTTGCATCAACAAGTGGCCTACATCCAGGAGTAGTGTGTAAATCAATGGCCAATAGCGGATCTTTATCGCGATCTGCAAGGCGCGCTCAAACCATGTCTTGGCTGCGTGAAGATCCTGCCTGGCACATGCGACCTGTCCTAAACCCCTGGATGAAGCGGCCAGTCCTCCCTGGTCGTTGATCTCGTCATAAATCTCAAACGCATTCGTGTAAAGGCGGTGCGCTTCGTCATAATCCGCTTGTAACCAGGCGATTTCTCCCAAATGATTGAGGGCAACCGCGATCCCTTCCGGATCGCTAAATTCGTGTTTGATCTCATAACTCTCCAGGAAGAGTGATTTGGCTTTAGCATAGTTGCCCATGGCCCGCGCCACCTTGCCCGATTCGTTCAGGATATAGGGCAGAAACCAGCGATTCCCCACCGCGCGCGTCGATTTGGACGCCGCCTCCACATGTGTATGCGCTTTTTCGAAATTGCCCAGCGCCAGGTTGGTCGCCGTCAGCGCATAGTGAATGAAGGTCAGGCTGTGCGTGTCGCTTTGGGCTTCGGCCATGTATAGGGCTTCTTCGGCAAGCTCCAGTGCGCGGTGAGAGTCTCCTTGAATATGATGTACCAGAGCGAGGGGAACAGAAGGGTCACCGCCTATAGAGTCCTGTAGTGGCCCATCTAGCCCGATATTCAGATCGCGACTGCGCTGTGAAACCGTGGCGGCCAGCTCGAACTCGCCGAGCCGGATGTACAGCCAACCCAGATGACAATAGATAGCGGCTAGTGTCAGGTCGCGTTGATCGCTCGGTTGCAGTGATTCCAAACAGTGTTGGGCACGTTGCAGCGTCTCCGCCCCTTCTAAAAAGCGGCTTTGCAACTGGCAAAAGAAATAGAAAGCGCTGGCGCTGCGGCGAATTTCCTCGAAACGACTCTGCTGCAATGCCCACTGCCATGTGGCGCGGATATTGTCGAGTTCGATGGCGATGTCGGCAGCCGCTTGTAGTTGCCCCGACCCGAAAAGTATCGATTCACGTTGATATAAGAAGTTGACAAAGTAGGCGCCGAAGCGATTGAGTGTAGCGTCTTTCTGGGCCGGGATTCTCTCCAATTTTTCCGCGCTATATTGTCGGAGCAATTCATGCACTGTGTAACGTCCACTCGAGTTCACGTTTAGCAGCGACTTTTCCTTGAGGGCGACAAGATCGAGCCAGGAGGCCTCCGCCACCTGCGCAGCGGCCTGATAGTCGAAGCCGCCACGAAAGACCGAGAGTTGCTGGAGTGTCTCTTGTTCGGATGATGTGAGCAAGTGCCACGAATGTTCAAAAACAGCGCGAATTGAACGATGGCGCTGGGGTACGTCGCGTAGGCGCGTGGTCAGAAAATCGAGATTGCGCTCGATTTCACGCGCAATCTGCGCGCAGGAGATGACCCGCAACCAGGCCGTTGCCAATTCAATTGCCAACGGCACCCCTCCCAACAATCGACAGATTTGCACCACATGGGGATATTCCGCCGAGAACGAAAAATGAGGCTGGATGCGGCGTGCGCGCTGCACAAACATATGCACGGCAGAATAGTCCAAGAGATCCTCTTCGACCACACCATCATCCGGCACATCCAGACCCCCAAGACTCCACAGCCATTCCCCCTGGAGATTTAATGTCTCGCGCGAGGTGACCATAATCGTGATGTTGGGTGCGTGGGTTAACAGGTCGATAACGAAATCTGCGTGGGCGAGCAGATGCTCAAAATTATCGAGCAATAGCAGCATCTTGCGCTCGTGCAAAGTTTCCAGCAATTGCTGTCGCTTTGCCTGATTGTTATAGAAGCCTATGCCGCCCGCTTCGGCAATGGCGGCAATGATACCGTCTGTAGAGTCTACTGTGTTCAAAGCGACAAAGAGTACGCCCTGGGGAAAGAGGTCTGAAAGGGAGGACGTTGACATTGGCCCCTTTGTCGCAGCATCAACGAAATATTGGGCAACGTGCACAGCGATCCGCGTCTTGCCAATGCCGCCCGGCCCAATGATCGATACCAATCGACACTCCGGATCGGCGACGCGCTTCGCCAATTCATCAATCTCCGCCTTGCGTCCGACAAAGGTGGTAAGGTGCAGCGGCAGGTTGTGATAGGGAGGAGGCGGGGCTGTGCCAGGGATGACAGGATCGGTTTGGCCGACGGCAGTCAGCTCGGGGCGCGCCTTGACCAGAGGCACAATCTGCCTGCTTTTGATGGCCAGATACAACTCAGTCGTTTCGTCTTCTGGCGGAACCCCTAACTCATCCTCCAGCAGACGAACACACTCCTTATATTGCCGCAGCGCCGCAGAATATTGACCCGCATAGGCATAAAGTCGCATTAAATCGCGATGTGCAGGCTCGTACAGTGGATCTAGACCCAACCAGCGGCGAGCATATTTCAATCCTTGCTCATATTCCCCATCTTCACAGCAGCGTAGCACCCACTGCTTCAGCGCATCCGCCAACTGGCGACGCAATTCATCCGCTTGCAGAAAATGCCACTGATCAAATTCAGGGCAATCGCGCAGGCTAAAGCCGGTGAGCAGGTCGGCGCGATAGAGGGCAAGGGCCTCGTCAATCTGATTGGCGCGCAGTGCCGCTTGAAAGTGGTGTACGTCGCAACCGTAGTCTCCCCGTAATTCCAACGCATCCTGATCAACCACAAGCCATGGCTGTAGCCCTGCGCTACGCAGCAACCAAAGCACCTGGCGCAAGCTGGCGCGTGCTCTCGACTGATCCTGTTCGGGCCAGAAAAGGGCTGCCAGCCAATCCCTGCTCTGGCGCTGATTCGTAATCGTCAGATAAAACAGAAGTGCCAGTGCCTTGCGAGACTCGACGACAACAGATTGTTCGCCCAATGTCACAGTGGGCGCCCCCAACAGAGCAAGCTTGAGCTGGGCCATTCCGTACCCCATTCCTGATCTATCAATAGCACCGTGTACCCTACCCCACAGTATAGCTCGGTTATTGGAATAGATCGGTTATTCGAGGTCGTGAATTATGTAGATTCTCAAAATAACACGCTCCGAGACGGTCGTATGACGCCCAGCATGACGAAGCCGAGACGCCGCCGCCGCTATAGTCGTATCCAGCACAACAAACGCACCGACAACGCTGAACCACGTTGACACAGAGTTGTTCACAGCTGTCTGGGCATATAGCAAAACCAGTAACAGTTGGCCGCCTAATTCCTATTGGAAAATTTTGAAAGGACGAAAAATGCAAAACGTTATACCAAGAATGGCTACGCTGGATAACCCGGCAGTGCAGGCGCTTGAAGCCGACTTCAAGGGAGTATTGGTACACCCCACTGACCCAAATTATGACGAAGTGCGCGCCGTCTACAACGCCATGATTGACCGGTACCCCGCGCTGATTGCGCGTTGCGCCGACACGGTCGACGTGGCGCGGGCTGTCAACTTTGCCCGCGATCACCAGATAAAGTTTGCCGTGCGCGGCGGCGGGCACAGCGGCGGCGGCTTGGGGACCCTCGATGATGGCCTCGTTATCGACCTGTCGCTGATGAACAAAGTCCAGGTCGATCCCGAGACTCGCACCGCATGGGTAGAGGGAGGCGCAACACTGGCCGATATGGACAATGCTACCCATGCCTTCGGCCTGGCAATGCCGAGCGGCATCAACTCTACGACGGGGATTGGCGGATTGACCTTGGGGGGTGGCCTGGGGCATCTGACTCGCCACCTGGGGCTTACCATCGATAACCTGATCGCTGCCCAGCTTGTGCTGGCAGACGGCAGCATTGTGCAGACCAGCGCCGACGAACACCCCGATCTCTTTTGGGCGATTCGCGGCGGCGGCGGCAACTTTGGTGTGGTCACTGCTTTCCAGTTTCAACTGCACCCGATTAGTACCGTCACGCTAGGGCTCACCTTTTGGGCGCTCGAAGACGCCAAGCGGGTGATGCAGTGGTATCGCGACTTTCTGCCGGCACAGCCCGATGAAGTCAACGGCTTTTTCTCTTTCTTCGTGGTGCCGCCGAATGACCCCTTTCCCGAAGAGCTTCATCACAGAAATGTCTGCGGTGTCTTCTGGTGTTATTCCGGTCCACAGGAGCAGGCCGAAGCATTGTTTGCACAGGTGCGCCACGTCGCGCCGTTGATTTTCGAGTTTATCGCGCCGCTGCCCTATCCCACCTTGCAGAGTATGTTCGATGCCGGCTATCCGGCAGGGGACCAATGGTATTGGAAAGCAGACTTCATCAAGGAGATTCCCGACGCGGCCATTGAACAGCACATCAAGTTTGGCAGTCATTTGCCAACGCCGCAGTCTACCATGCATCTCTATCCCATCGACGGCGCGGCCGGGCGCGTGGGCGCATCCGATACTGCCTGGGCCTATCGCGATGCCAGGTGGGGGATGGTGATCGTCGGCGTAGACCCCGATCCGGGCAAGAAAGAGCAGTTGACAGAGTGGGCGCGCGCCTATTGGGAGGCCATACATCCCTATTCGGCCGGTGGAGCCTATGTCAACATGATGATGGAGAACGAAGGCCAGGCCCGCGTGCAAGCTGCGTATCGCCACAATTATGTGCGGCTCGCCCAGATCAAAAGCAAGTATGACCCGGCGAATCTCTTCCGTCGCAATCAAAACATTGAGCCGGCTGCATCCGCATCTGCAACCGGAAGACGGCGCGATTTTTGACTGTGAAGTAGAAGGAAATGGTTTCGTGTATTGGTATCTGCATGAAGTTACCGCAGGTAAACCTAGGGACATGACCCACTCAACCGTTTGGAATCCGTCCCTGCTTTTACTTGCGTCAACGAATCTAATCGTGTTCACAAAAATTGAAAAAACAGGAGAAATCTAATGAATCACAAGTCTAGCCTTTGGGCGCTCGTCGCCCTGTTCGTAGCCACGATGCTCAGCGCCTGTACCGGTATTGTCGCAATTGAGCCTCAGCCACAGGTCATGGCGCTGGAAGCGTTTACCCACCTGGCGCTTGGTATGGCAGAGCAAGACGTCTTCATCGAACGCGTGGCGGGTTCCGGTCAAGTCGAGCGTATTATTCCCGGTGAGGAAGCCGACATGATGCGCCTGCCCATCTATGCCGCTGGCGAACTGGTGGAACATGACCTGTTCGGCACCGGCGAAAATCCCCTCGGGCCCTATGCGAACGGCATGGCCCTGGGCATGACGTTGGGCGAATGGCTGTCGGCAACAGGACATGGAAGCTATACCGTGACCGGCGAACGCGCCAAGATCGAGCTGACGTTTGAGAAGTTGGTGCCAAATGGCATCTATACCGCCTGGTGCTCGCGGGTGAGTTTCCCCCCCAACATCGAGGTCGTGGACATAGCCTGTGGCGCAGCCGACGGCTCGGAGAATGTCTTTATGGCCGATGCAGAAGGTAATGCCCACTTCGAGTTAGAGTTGGCCGCACTGCCGCCTAGCAGCCCCGAAACGGTGTCGACCATTGCCATTGCCTATCACAGTGATGGCAATACCTATGGCCCATATCCGGGCGATTTTGGGCTGAACAGTCATGTGCACCTTGCAGCACCACTCGCTGTGATTGAGTAGATTCGACCGATGTGCCTCTATCTCACCCAGACTTGCAATGAGTGAGATAGAGGCTACAGCAAGAAAATCCGCATTGCCGATGGTACGTTGCCCCGGCAACGCGGATTTTTTGTGAGATCCAGTTGAGTAATCCGCGCCGCAGCGTTGCGCGGTATAGGCGGAATAGAAAGAGCAGATGATGGACCGACGACAATTTTTCATACTTTTTTTGTGTACCTTTATTCCGTGGTGGGTCGGCTCTGGCGTAGTGCCCCTGCTCCCTATTTATGCCGCGCGGCTGGACGCATCACCTGCGGTCGTGGGCAACTACCTCTCTTTGCTGTTTTTGGCGCTGGCGACCGGAACCATAATGGGTGGCTGGCTGGCGCCCAAGGTGCGGCGTTTTCGCCAACTCCTGATGGCCTTGGGGGCGAGTAGTGGCGTGGCTATCCTGCTCATGGGCCAAACCACCATGATCTGGCAACTCATTTTGCTTAGCGTTGCCAGTTGGTTTGCCAGCGGAATGAGCGTGTCTTTGGTCATGACGCTTGTGGGCGAGTATGCGGAAAAAGATAAACGCGGACACGCCTTCAGCCTCCTCGCCATGGCGGCCGCGTTGGGCGGTCTCCTGGGGGGCGCAAGTGGCTTCATCGTCGACCATTGGGGCTTTACCCGGCTCTTCACTTTGGGCGGCTCCCTTTGGTTTGCGCAACTGTTCATCGCCGCGTTCTTAACCAATCCTCCCCAAATGACTCGACCAGAGGCCGCAGCGCAGATCGGTCGGGCGCAAAATGGCGCAGAGGGATCATTGTTTGTCATTCCATTCCTATTGCTGCTTGTGGGGGCGTTGCTCGTTTCCATTGCCGGCTTCGTAGGATTTCTGGGCCGTACGCTCGGCATGGAAGCAAGTGGATTTTCCAACGCCACGATCACGCTCATCGCGGCACTGGGGGCCGGCCTTGGTCTGATATTCAACCCACTGTTGGGTCGCCTGTCAGATCGGGGCAGACGGCGGTTGCTCTTGCTGATACTCTACATGATCGGCGCGCCCGCATTGGTCATCACGGCCCACGCGCATACCGTCACAGACTACGTCATGGTGGCGGTCCTCTTGGCCTTGGTCGCAGCCGAGCGCGGCATCTCGGCGGCACTGGTGAGTGACCTGGTGCCGGGCCGCGTGTTGAGCCGCAGCCTGTCGCTCTTGGAGGGTATGAAGTGGCTCGGCGGCGTGGTGGGGTTGGCCGGAAGCGGCTATGCCATCGAGCAGTTGGGCCTGGCGCAAGCCTTGCTCTGGAGCACGTTTCTGCCGGTGCTTGCCGCCTTGCTCCTGCTCTTCTTGCATGTGGGGAAAGCGCACACAGGTCAAATCCCCACTCCGCAGCCTGACCTGGCATGGCAAGTCGGGCAGGAAGACAAACAGGCGCAATTGGCATCCTGAGGGTAAATCGTCCTCCACGCGCGCCAACTGCTTACAAGACGCCGGCTATGACGGCGATTCTGACGCAAGCAAGACGCCTTGCACGCGACACTGCTTGCAGCAGCGCAAGACAGCAAGGGCGCGACGATGTGAAAGGGTCGGTGTCCCGCCTTGATGACACCGACGAGTCAACGCAGAGAGTTACAAGCTAAACGGAGGCGAAAGTCATTTTGCAAACCAATAACAAATCAAACCAATTGTATGGGAGTGCACAGCCAGTGGGCTATCGCCATAGTCTCTATCGCCATAGTCTGCGGTGGGTGCTAATAGATGCAGCCGCACGTTTTCTCGACCTGAATCCGCAATGGGCCGAGTATTTCTTCAACCTGGATTTTTTGCTGAACCGCGGCTTGCCCATTGTGGAACGACACATTGCCGGTATCGCCTCCAACAGTGCGATTGACCTGGCTCTGGCGTGGGCAGAGGAATGGCCCGCGATGAATGCGAGCCAGCGCAAAGTGTGCCTGCAAGCGCAGACAGTCATTGCGGCCGAGTTGTTAACACTTGTGGCCGAAGAAATGTTGCGATTGCATCCATCGCTTCAGAACCTGACCCAAGCGCGAGATGAGCGTTTGCGCGGGATGGGCATCCCCCTGGCCTATGTAAAGTCGCATAACCCTCCAGGGCATAGTGACACAGATCTGCAGCAGTTGTGGGAAACAGTCGCACAACACCAGGGGGATTTGTTGCAGGAAAACGAGGACTGCGTCGCCCAAAGCAGCACAGTCTAATCACAGAATATACAGAAAATATTGAGAGGATAAATTCATGAATCGCCTATTTGTAATCAAATCCGGTACAAAAAATATTGGTTTGGCTCGCGTTCTTCTGTTGCTCGCGCTGCTGGGATGCTTGCTAAACATGCAAGCTGCACCCGTAGCGGCAGCGCAGCACGCCCCTTCCCTGTCTGCTGTCGCGGTGAGCCGCACGACTGCGCCAGAGGGAGCCGGTAAGGCCGGCTACGATTCAGAGGTCGCCATTGCATGGTTTGAGCTATCTCTGGAATTAGTTACCGAGACGCCAGGATTTACACCGCCGGTTGCTTCACGCGCCTTCGGCTATCTGGGTGTGACGCTCTATGAAACGGTGCAACCGGGAATGGACGGCTATCGCTCTCTGGCGGGCCAGCTCAACAAATTATACTGGCTGCCGCGCCCCCACGGCTGGGCAGATTACCATTGGCCCAGCGCGGCCAATGCTGCCCTGGCGTCCATGATGCGCATGCTCTTCGCGACGACGAATGACGAAAATCAACAGGCCATTGATGCACTTGAACAACGCTTTGCCGAACGCTACCAGGCCAACGTGGAGGCCACAACTTATCGCCGGTCTGTGGCCTGGGGCTTGACCATGGCCGATGCCATCTACACATGGTCGATGACGGATGGGGGGCATGAGGGGTATTTGCGTAATTTCTCGGATACATATGCCGCGCCGGTGGGAACTGGTCTTTGGGTGCCAACGCCACCAGGATATTCTGCGGCGCTACAGCCCTATTGGGTAGAAAATC
>JBBDIO010000299.1:733-10445 GCA_040880365.1 Litorilinea sp. | reverse complement strand
TGCAGCCGATCCGGGTGCGCGCGGGTTTCTGCAACAAAAATGCGACTGGCTTGCCACAAAGCTGGCTTGCCATCTAAAAGGGGACGTGACATCTTGCATTGCCGGAAATTATTCGAGTTCCTCTTGAAAAAACAGAACACATGTGCTAAGTTGGTATTCAAATCCTTTTGATGGTTCTGCTAGTGGGGGTAGGGTATTACCGATGGAGGCAATCGAAATCGTGCGGGTGCGCCTGAATGGCGCGGATTATGCAATGCACAACGCGGCATCCGGGGATGAAGATGCAAGCACAACCACCGATGTGCGCGCGGGCAACCCTACCAGCACTCATACCTGCATTCACACCTACGCCCAGAACATTTGCCTCCATTTGCTGGCACACGTCGCGGCCCTGCCCACGCCGGTGCGCCCGCGTTGGCAGATTGCACTGTTGCCCCACCAGCGCACACCCGCCGCCGGCATTTTTGGTGCAGATACCCGGCGCCCGCTGGTCGTGTTGCGGCTCTATTTTCCCACGACGGCGGCCTTGTCCACAAGCGGCCAGGCGTCTCAGCCTGCGCGCGAGATCCTGTGCGAAGCCGAAATCGAGCGCGATTTTGGCTTTCCGCATGGGCTGGCAACGATTCTGGCCCATCTGCGGGGACGCGTGCCACACCTGGAAATTGTGCAGCCCATCCGCCAGATTACTACGGGACCTGTGCCTTTGCATACAGGTCGCCGCCACGCCCGCCGAGACTCGGCGTATGCCCGCACACCCGCCACAGACACAGTCACGACAGACACAGCCACGACAGACACAGCCAGGACGGTGCACTCGACGCGCGACAAGCCGCCATCCCTTAACGCAGAAACTGCTATAGAAACTCCCACAGAAACTCCCACAGAAAAGCCCAAAGGCGCGCCGCCGTTGGCCTGCAATCTATGGCTAGAGCGTGAACTGGCGCGCCTGCCCCAGCCGGCGCTGGATAATCCTGCGGCTTATCGGCAACTATACCAGCCCTGGCTGGCCCATTATCATGCGCTACGCGGCTTCTATCCTCAAGACCCGCGACGCAGTTTTCGCGCGGCGGTGGCAAGCGCGCGCCGACGTTTGGGCAGATAATCAGCCCAGACTATCTGCCCCCCCTACCTTTCGCCACTACCTTTTGCTACTATCTTTGCAGCGCAGGGATATACAGAGCATCGTCATCCTCATCGCCATCCTCATCATCGTCATCATCGTCATCGTCGTCATTGCCGCCAATTGGCCCTTCGATGCCATACACCCACAGCTCGTAGCCGTGGATACCGTCATCAGCGCCAAAGTAGAGGCGATCGGTCGCCACCCCAAAGGAACCGACCGACGACGTGTTCGGACCGGGGAAGACATCCGCCAGCATTTCGGTACCCTCTGCCGTGCCGTCAGTGCGCCACAGCTCGCGCCCATGCACACCGTCATCCGCCACATAATAGACATGACTGCCCAGAGTTAACAGGCCGCCGGCGGGGAAAACATCCGAGATTTCAACCGTGCCCGCGGCTGTACCATCGCTGCGCCACAGCCCAGCCCCTGTGGGAACGATTGTATCCGCAGCACGGAAAACGAGTGTATCGCTTATGACCACGGGGAAAGCAATGCGTGCGCCATCGGGGCCGGGGTTGATGTCTTTGACCAGCACCGTCCCCGCGGGCGTGCCGTCACTTTTCCAAAATTCCTGACCATTTTCGCCATCATCCGCCGCGAAATAGAGCGCGCCCTGATAGGCAATCAGCGAGGAAACACCCCCGTTGAGAGTGCCGGGATTGATGTCTTTGACCAGCATCGTGCCCGCGGCGGTGCCATCGCTGCGCCAGAGTTCCGCGCCATTTTCCGGGTCATAGGCCGTGAAGAAGAGAACGCCGTCTACCACTGTGAATGCGCTGGGATTAGAACCTTCGGCACCCGGATTGAGGTCTTTGACCAATTCCGTGCCGGCTGGCGTGCCATCCGTGCGCCACAACTCCTGCCCCTGTTCACCGTCATTCGCGCCAAAGTAGAGGCGGTCGCCATAGACGACGGGGTTACTGCGCAGAGGATTGCCATCGGCAGAGCCGGGATTGATGTCTTTGAGCAGCATCGTCCCCGCGACCGTGCCGTCGCTTTTCCACAGCTCGACACCGTTTTCGCCATCATCGGCAGGGAAGAAGAGCTGCCCATCGAACTCTGCCACCAATGTAATTTCGGCATCGGCAGGGCCGGGATTGATGTCCTTGAGCAGGCCTGTGCCTGCTTCGGTGCCGTCGCTTACCCACAGTTCATAGCCCGCGCCTTCCAGATCGTTGCCCACAAAAAGCAGCCTGTCATTGATCCAGGTAAGGGAATGGGGCCACGGGGCAAGCGAAAAATCGCCATTGTAGAAATCCGCAATCAGCTCCGTGCCCGCGGCGGTGCCGTCGCTTTTCCACAGGCTGCGGTTCACGCCCAGCTCGCTGCCCCGATCAGCAGCAAAGTAGATGGTATTGTCCACCGCCAGCACAGATTTAAGCAGAGAGTGACCGGTGCGCGGGTTGATATCCCGCGCCATTTCCGTCCCCGCTTCCGTGCCGTCGGTGCGCCACAGTTCGACCCCGTGGGCGTCGGTATAGGCCGCGAAATAGAGCGCATCGCCCAGGCGGGCAAAGTTATAGGGTACAGAATCATCTGCGCCGGTGCGGATGTCTTTCACCAGCATCGTGCCTTCGGCTGTGCCGTCACTGCGCCAGAGTTCGTAACCCGTTTCGCCGTCATCGGCCTGGAAGAAAAACAGGCCATCGAGGACCGGAAACGCGTCTACGCGCTGCCCATCGGCAGGATGCGCCCAGGCGGCATTGGGCCAGGAACCGCTTTCGCCCGGATCGAGGTCGCGCACCATCACGGTCCCGGCGGGGGTGCCATCGCTGCGCCATAGCTCGGTGCCATGTTCGCCGTCATCGGCCCGAAAATAGAGCACGCCATCGACGTTGGTCAGATAACTGGGGTTTGAGCTTTCTGCGCCGGGATAGATGTCCTTGACCATGCTCGTGCCATCTTCGGTGCCGTCACTCTTCCATAGCTCGATGCCCGCGACGCCGTTGGTCGCCGTGAAGAACAGCGTCCCTCCCACGTCTACCAGATTACCGGGATCGCTGTCCTCGACACCGGGGAAGATATCCTTGACCAGCACCGTGCCGGCGTCGCTCCCGTCACTCTTCCAGAGTTCCCGACCGTAGTCGCCGTGAAACGCGGTAAAAAACACAGTGTCGTCCACGCCCGTCATCTTCTGGGGCACCGACTGGGTATAGATGGTGCTCACCTCTACCGTACCCGTGGCCGTGCCATCGCTCTTCCACAGCTGAAAGCCCGTCAGATCACCATAGGCGGCATAATAGACTGCGTTGCCCACCTGGGTCAGTTCGCGGGGGAGCTGCCCATAGCCGTCCCATTCATCAGTGCGCACAGGGTGCAGCGCAAATGTGCCGTCTGCCGTGCCGTCGCTGCGATAGAGCCAGCGGTCGCGATCAGAATCTTCGGCAGAAAAGAGTAGCACACCGTTGAAGTTGATCAGATCGCGCGGATCCGAGCCTTCGAAAATAACGGTACGCGTGTTGATATCAGTCACCATGACCGTCCCCGCTGCGGTCCCGTCGCTCTTCCATAGCTCCGTGCCATGCAGCCGGTCATCGGCGGCGAAGAAAAGCACGCCGTTTACATTGGTCAATTGTCGCGGCAGCGCCTCGAATGGGGTGCGATTGGTCACAATGTCGCTGACCAGCAGCGTGCCCGCTTCGGTGCCGTCGCTGCGCCACAATTCATAGCCGTGTACGCCATCCGTCGCGCCAAAATAGAGCGTGCCATCCACATCTACCAGCCCTGCGGGCAGCGAGGAAAGGACCGTGGGATTGATATCCTTTACAAAACGCGGGTTGGGTTGCTGGGCCGCGTCTGGGGCCGCCTGCGATGCGGATACAGCTCGGACTTGATCGAAATGGAACAGGAGGGCAGCAACGACTGCGAGCGCAATACAACTTGCCAACAGCGCAGGATAGAAACTGGCTCGATGATTCATTGTGGTTCTTTCTCCGGTGTGGCTAGGTGGGATAATGTAGGCGCGGCGGCGAGTCCCCCTGCAAATCCCCCCAGACTGGTTGTTGACTGGTGATCCGCCAACCGGCAGTTTACGGGCTACCAGTCAACAACCAGTCAACTAACCAATTCACGAGGTGAGCCGCATGGTCGCGTATAGCGGTTTGCAGGGCTTCTACATCTGACATACTCACACGCCATGACTCCCAAGCATTCGCCGTGCTTACGGATGAAACCATCCATCGTCGCGGATGCTAGCCAGGCAGGCGTCGAGCGTCAGCCCGGCATACACCTCGACCCACTCGCCCGTGTAGCGCATAAACGCCAGCGCGAAAAGTCCAGCCCCAGTGTATTTCATGCGTGCGAACCTGGTCTCAAACTGTCCGCCCAGGGCGTAGGGTCCTGCCGATCGGTACTGAGCGCAGAAATAGAAGGAGCTGCGGTACCATTTGGTGCCGAGTTCCTCGATGTAGTTGAACTGCGGGTTCTCCGGCGGCGACACATAGCGCGGCTTGAGCACCGCTTCCACCAACGCGTTTGCCTTTTCCTCGACTTCCCGCTTTAGTGCAACCGGCACTGTCGGCGGTGCCGGCCTGCGCGGGACGTAGACCCAACCTTTCTGAGACTTGGCGGACTTGGGCATTCCCTTTCCTCTCCTCTACATTTGGATGCGGCATGCAACTGATGCACTGAATTGGGGCCTGATCTTCGTTTCTCCAACACATACGCCCCAAGTCAATAAAGAAGCTCAAGAGTACAACTGAACCCCAAGCCAAAATACCCGCTTGTCCTTCAGAACAAAAAAACCTTCACGACTATTATATACAACTGTCACGACACCGCGCGCCTGCACACACTGCCGGGCCATTCGCCATTGCTCTAGCGCGCGGCGCAGAAAGTTCACCGGAATCCTGGGCTGGATGTGCCCTTTTTCGCCCATTGGACTAAATAGGCAGATGATGAAATAATATCTGGAGTGTGAAAGCGTGATTGGCAAGGTTTTGTCTTGAATTTGTCCTGCCGTAACCGCCTCGTTTACCAGCGTGTTGTATGTAGTGCATTTATATCCAATCCCGTGTGACCCTCTGCGCAAATTTTGTATCAGTATACACACCACCATGCGCGCGCCAATAGGTGAAAGAGGCTGAACCCTTTTCCAACCGTTTCGAACAAACGGAGCACATGCCCAGGCCCACTTCTACGCGTCCTTTGCCGCCCAGGTGATGCAAAGCCGGTGAAACGGTAGGCTGCGTGCGCCAATGGCGCCTGCCCAAATTCATGCATACCGCCATACTATCTGCACATAGCCACTTGCCACACATAGCCACCTACCACATATAGCCATCTGAGGTACTTACCACTTCACTATTTAACCAATTCACAAAGGAGAAACCCAATGCATCGAAAACAATGGATTCGTCTGGGACCCATGTTTGCCCTCCTTGCGCTGTTGCTGGCCGCGTGCGCCGCGCCGGTCGCCGAGCAGCCCGCGGCCGAGGCCCCCGCCACAGAAACCGAATCCGACGCCGCAGCCCCGGGGGAGCCGCAATCGGGCGGGACGGTGATCCTCACCACGGGCGACACCTTCCAGGGACCCGCGGGCGACTTTGACGGTGCCAGCACCCACGACGGACGCCTGATGCCCCTTTTCATGGATTCGCTCATGTTGGGCAGAATCGACGGCACACTGGAGCCGCGCTTGGCCGAATCGATCACGCTGGCCGAAGACGGCGTTACCTGGACGATTGCCCTGCGCGAGGATGCCCTCTGGCATGATGGCGCGCCGATTGTGGCCCAGGATATTTATTTTGTGCTCAATACCATGTGCAGCGGCCAAACCAATCCGCCCTCGCGCCTCAACGAATACACGACAATTGTGGGGTGTGAAGAATTTCGCAATGGTGAAGTCGACAACACAACCGGCGTTACGGTTGTCGATGATCACACAGTCCAGGTCGTTACCAAACAGCCCAATGCCGCTTTGATCTACCAGTTGGCGGCCATGCTTCCTGTGCCTTCGCACTTCTGGCAGGATGTTCCCCTGGAAAACCTGATCGAACACCCGCGCTGGCTAGACAATCCCATCGGCTCCGGCCCGTTCCAGATGGTGAATTATGTGAGCGCGCAGTCGATCGAGTTTGAAGCCTTCGCCGACTACTATATGGGACGCCCCTATCTGGATAGTGTGATTGTGCGCATTGCGCCATATGACAGCGCATTGGCCGGTCTGGAATCGGGCGAAGTCGATCTGGTGACCTATCTGGATTCGCTGGACGCGGAGCGTTTGGCCGAAAACCCGGACATCACGATTGGTTCGACCGCCGAGACGCGCACCTGGGGCCTCTTCTTTCACTGGTATCAGGAAGATCTGCGCGATGCGCGCATCCGCAAGGCGTTCACGGTCGCGGTCGACCGCGATGCCTACAACCAGGTGATCCTGGGCGGGCTGGGCAATACGCAGGTGCGTTCGTGGTATACACCGGGCACATGGCCTGCCAATCCCGATATCCCCGCCGATGAATATGACCCGGAATTGGCCCGCCAACTGTTGGAAGAAGCCGAATTTGACTTTGAAAACACCACCGTGGGCATTGTGGTTTTGCCCGCCAATCGCCCGCGCGCGCGTATCGCAGAATTTGTTCAGGCGAATCTGGCCGATATCGGTGTCCAATCAGAGATTATGCCCATCGAGGAATCGATCATCCTCAACGAATGGTATAACCAGCGCGACAAAATCTGGTTTACGATTGCCCTGATCGGCGGCACCACTTCCGAAAATCCCTATGCCTGGTGGCAGATTTTGCGCCACGGTTCGCCCACCAACTGGGGCTTCTATGGGTGTAATTTCGTTGATGCGTCTGTATTGGGTGACCAAACTGCCCTGGAAGCGTGCGGCGGTGTCCAATATGGGAGCGAAGAGTTAAATGCGCTCATGGATCAGGCGTTGGCCGTGGCCGACCAGGAGCAGGCCGCGCCGATTATGTGGGAAATCGACCGGATGCTCTACGAGGATCCCCCAGGCATCATGTTCGTGGGGCCGGTCACGCTCCATGCCTGGAGCAGTAACTTCCAGGGTATCCAGCCCGGAGACGAGTTTGACCTGCAAGTCTGGCGCAAACCGGAACTGTGGTGGCTGAGCGAATAGGGTCAGATCACCTGACCCTGACCCTGTCCCTGCTCACCTGACCCCGGTTAGCTGACCAGAGTTGAGGTAGGCGTTGACGACAAACCTCACGCAGGGTTGCCGGTGCGCTTGCGCCGGTGATCCTGCGTGAGCCTGGTTTTTGTCCGTGCGCGTGGCTTGCTAATAGGCAAGCTTGCACGCAACAGGCTTGCACGCAACAGACACTGTGTAAAATGCTTTAGAGGAGCTGAGGAGCTGCCAGGTGGCGCGTTATATCATGCGGCGACTGATCCTGTCGATCCCTGTCTTTCTGGGGATCACATTTCTCGTGTATCTGGCGATCAATCTGGCGCCGGGGGACCCCATCAATACGATGATTCCCTTTGAACAGATTGCAGAATCCACACCCGCAGAGATACAGGCCATTCGTGAGTCGCTGGGATTGGACCAGCCTTTGCTGATCCGCTATGGGCGCTGGCTATATGAGCTGGCGCAGGGCAATTTTGGGCGCTCGTTTCAACAGAAAGCGCCTGTCGCCGATCTGCTCCAGGACCGCATAGCCAACACGCTCCGGCTCGCGGTGGCGGCCCTGGTGATCGCGCTCGCAATTGGCCTGACCTCTGGCGTCATTATGGCGCTCAAACAATATTCGTGGCTAGACTATCTGCTCAGCGTCTTTACGCTGGCCCAGTGGTCCACCCCGCCCTTTTTTGTGGCGTTGGCCGCCATCTATATATTTTCCATTCAGCTCAATTGGCTGCCCTCGTTTGGTATGAATTCCGTGCGCGGCATCGATACGGCCTGGCAGTCGTTCTGGGATCAGGTGCGCCATTTGATTATGCCCGCCACCATCCTCGGCCTCTATGGCTCGGCGACCTTCGCCCGCTATACACGCGCCAGCGTGTTGGATGTGCTCCACTCGGATTTTGTGACCACGGCGCGCGCCAAAGGGCTGTTGAACCGCACCGTTGTCGTGCGCCACATCTTTCGCAATGCGGCCATGCCGGTGGTGACGGTCGTGGGCCTCAATCTGGCGAATCTGCTGGGCGGCGCAGTCATTGTGGAAACCATCTTTGCCTGGCCCGGCATGGGGCGTTTGGGCGTCGCCGCGACCATAGACCGCGATTATCCGCTCTTGATGGGCGTGGTGGTCGTCGGCGCGGTGATGGTCCTGGTGATCAACCTGCTGGCCGATATTTTCTATGCAATCGTAGACCCGCGCATTCGCTATGAATAGGCGCCCGGCAAGTGCATTTCTACACTTAAATTTCTACACTTGCATTTTTTCTGTGACGGAGTGGTGAATGAGTCAGAATGTGCAGAGTGCCTCTGCGACCAGTGCAGGGGATGAGTCTCTGAACCAGTTGGCAGAGTCGTTGGGCAGCGCGCGCGGCGAAAAGCACTATTCTCCCCGGCGGCGCGCCTTGCGCCAGTTTCTGCGCCACCGCATGGCGATGGCCGGGCTTGCCGTCATCCTGCTGCTGGTGGTGTTGGCGATTTTTGCCGACCAGATTGCCCCGTTTGATCCGGTCCAGACCCACTTCCCCGATTCGCGCTCTGCGCCCAATGCAGTGTATTGGCTGGGGGCCGATGATCTGGGCCGCGACATCCTGAGCCGCATTATTCATGCGGCGCGCATTTCTGTGTCGGTCGGCATCGTGGCCGTGACCATTTATCAGGTCATTGCGCTGCTATTGGGCGCGCTTTCGGGCTATTTTGGCGGCCTGGTCGATTCGGTGATCCAGC
This sequence comes from Litorilinea sp., assembly GCA_040880365.1. Taxonomy (GTDB): domain Bacteria; phylum Chloroflexota; class Anaerolineae; order Caldilineales; family Caldilineaceae; genus JBBDIO01. The sequence continues at coordinate 1,515 of JBBDIO010000299.1, read as the reverse complement.
GTCTGGTCGATATTGTGATGTCGTTCCCCACGCTGATCGTGATTCTGGTCTTCATCGCCATTTTGGGACCCAGTATCTACAATGTGATGATCGCGATTGGGTTGCTCAGCTGGCCCGGCCCCACCCGACTCTATCGCGGCCAGATTTTGCAACTGCGCGAAATGGATTACATCATGGCGGCGCGCAGCACGGGCACACGCGACAGCCGCATCATTATTAAACATATTTTACCGGGCATTGTCAGCCCCCTGGTCGTCAATGCCACCTTTGGCGTGGGCGCGGCCATTATGGCCGAGGCGGGGTTGAGCTTCCTGGGCCTGGGCGTGCAGCCGCCGACTGCCAGTTGGGGCAATATGTTGATTGATGCCCAAAACCTGACCAAGCTCCAGACCATGCCCTGGATGTGGGTGCCGCCCGGCCTGGCCATCGCGATTACGGTCCTCGCCATCAACTTCATCGGCGACGGCCTGCGCGACGCGCTGGATCCAAAACAGACAGAAACATAGGACATAGGGGTTAGCGGTGTGACAAAAGAGAATCGATGGATTACCCAGGGTTTCAAAGACTTTCGGGTGGGGACATTTGGCAATGGCGGGCAAAATCTCTATGTCTCGCAGGCCGGTGTTTTGCAACGGATTCATCAGTATGACTTTAACAACGACGGGCATTTGGACCTGATTTTTTGCAACAGCCAAAACCACTGGGAACGCGCGGCCACGACGGTCTTTGACGACATCCTGCACGCGGCGCCGGCGACAGAGTTGCCCGCCCCAGGCGGGGGG
>JBBDIO010000299.1:0-723 GCA_040880365.1 Litorilinea sp. | reverse complement strand
CAATCGCGATGGCTATGACGATCTCGTTATCGCCAACTGGTATAACGGCATTCGCCGCGAGCTGAATGCTACCATCTACTACGGCGCGCCCTCCGGTTGGAGCGAACGCCGCCACCAACACCTGCCGGCCCCCCAGGCGACAGCGGTCACGGTGGGCGACTTCAACGGCGATGGCCGGCCCGATCTGGCGTTCATCAGCAAAGGTCGGGTACGCATTTTCTATCAGAGCGAGTTGGGCTATGAACCCAAACGCTTTGTCGATCTGGATATCGCGGGCCAACAGGCCGCCGCCGCCGATCTGGACGGCGACGGTTACGCCGACCTGGCGATTCGCACCAAAGCGGGCACCATCACCCTCTATTGGGGCGGCAAAGATGGGATTTGTGCCGCGCGCGCCACGCCCCTGCCCGCCAAATTCAACGCACCGCCGCCAGTGGAAGAAGACAACCCACAGGCGGGCTTTGCCGAGCATGTAGAGGATGCGCACCGGCTCATTTCGATTGTCCACCTGCGCGGCCGGCCCCATCTTTTTGTGGCCCAGCCCGAACAGGCGTTGCTGGTCCCCATCCTGGCGGATCGCACCTTCGGCACGCCGCTTGTTTTTGCCTGCGCCCAGCCCTATAACGTGGCCGCGGGCGATATCAACGGCAACGGCGAGATCGATCTGGTTTTCGCCTGCCGACAACCGGCGGGAGACGAACATCCCGCGGGCACTGAACTATC
>JBBDIO010000298.1:1616-10501 GCA_040880365.1 Litorilinea sp. | reverse complement strand
TTGAAGGAAACGCCCTCGTTGCGAAAGTCGCGCCCAATTTCATAGACCCGATCAAAGCCGCCCACAATCAGCCGTTTGAGATATAGCTCGAAGCTGATGCGCAGATAGAGATCCTGGTGGAGCTGGTTGTGATGGGTGACAAACGGGCGCGCGGCGGCACCCCCATAGATGGGCTGGAGAATGGGCGTCTCGACTTCGAGAAAGTCTTCGTTGTCCAGATATTCGCGCAGGGCGCGCACTACGGCCGCGCGGGTGCGAAAAAGCTCACGCACTTCGGGGTTGGCGATGAGATCCACATGGCGGCGACGATAGCGCGTTTCGCGGTCGCGCACACCGTGCCACTTGTCGGGCATGGGTTTGAGCGCTTTGCTGAGAAACTGCACGCCCGAAACTTCGACGCTCAGTTCGCCGGTTTTGGTGACGACCAGTGGTCCGGTGGCGCCGATGAAATCTCCCAGATCGATGTGCCGTTTCCAGATTTCGTTGTACCAGTTTTCGGGCAGGCTGTCGCGCCGCAACACCAGTTGAATCTGGCCTGTGCCATCTTCCAGATCGGCGAAACTCATTTTGCCCATCACGCGGATGCGCTTGAGCCGTCCTGTAACCGTTACTGGTTCGGTGGTGGGCTGGGCTGTGCCGGGCGCGTGGGCCTCGTGGGGTTCGGGTTCACCGTGTTGGCTGCGATAGAGCTCGCGCGCCTGGGCGATGGTATGGGTGCGCGCGGTGCGCGCGGGAAAGGCATCTATGCCCGCAGCCTGGAGCGCGTGCAGATTCTCGAGACGGGCGCGCTCCTGATCCGAAAGATTTTCGGGCGCAAAGAGGGCGGGCGACCTGGGATTTGTATTCTGGTTCGTGCCGGACACGCAGACCTAGTCCTTGATGTTTTTGGGTGATTGCTTTGGGTACTATCTGTGGTTGATCGCGGCATGTGCTTGCCCGCAGGCGGGGGGCCGACGGGCGTGCACGCACTATTGAATCTTCAGGATTTCAAATTCAATTTCGCCGCCCGGCGAGTCGACCGTTACATGGTCGCCCACTTTCTTGCCCAGCAAAGACTTGCCCAACGGACTGCTGTTGCTGATTCGACCCGAGGCCGGGTCTGCTTCCAGCGAGCCTACGATGGTATAGGTCTCTTCGTAATCGGTACCTACCTCGCGCACAATCACCGTGCGGCCCAAAGACGCTTCGTTTTTGGGCTTGGTAGATTCCTGGATGACTTCGGCGTGTTTTATGATCGCTTCCAACTCACGAATGCGACCTTCCAGGAAGCCCTGGGCCGTCTTGGCCTCATCATAACCGGCATTTTCGCTGATATCGCCTTCGGCCTTGGCCTCGGCGATCATGCGCGCCACTTCCTTGCGGCGGGTGCCGGTGAGAAATTCTAATTCTACTTTAATTTTTTGCAGGCCGTCTGCGGTTAGATAGACTGGTTCTCTATTTGCCATTGTAGACTCTCTCGACTCATCAAAAGTAATTGCCGACCCTTACCGGCATTTGTCTGGTTACGCACACGGCTTTGTTCCAAAAACGTTTGCACCCGAATCAGATCAATCGGGCACATTTGCTGGGTCACAGTGTGTACAACAGGACAATTCCCGGCCTGCGGTCGGCCTAGACTAAACTACAGCATAGCTCATATGGTCGAAAAAAGCAAATCACTGTTTTTTCACTCACTATGTAAACACATTCTTGTATGGGCGTCCCATCCCGGCGGGGGTGTAGGTGAAGCTATAGGCGAGCGTATACATCTGCTACATCTGCAAGCCAGGTCTGGGGACGCGGATCGCGGGGGCTGGAAAGCGCGTATGTGGGACGCTTGGGTGTACACTCAGACAAAAATCTACACTTAAACTGAGTCACGCAAACAAAATCATCAGAGCCTGTGCTTGCCGGGCGCGCGCCCCGGTGTGGGCTGCAAGGAGAGACCGAATGGAACCGACTGCTGAATCAAGTGCTACAGAATCGCAGGCGACAGAATCGCAGGCGACCGTATTTGATCGCTTTGCCCGCTTCTATGATGCCGATTATCGGGACTTTGATGCGGATGTGCCCTTAATTCTGGAAATGGCGGAAGGCGCGGACGGGCCGGTGCTGGAGCTGGGCTGTGGGACGGGGCGGCTGTTGGCGCCCCTCGCGGCCGCGGGCCACAGTGTGACGGGTGTGGACATCAGCCCGGCGTTGCTGGCACTGGCCGAGCGCAAGCTCAGCGCACAGGGATTGCGCCCACGCGCCACGTTGATCCAGGGCGATTTGCGTACCTTTAGCCTACCCGACGGCCCCAAAAAGGGATCCGACACGCAAGCAGGCCGTTTTGCGTTTGCCTTTTGCGCCAGCAACACGTTCATGCATTTGAACACGCCCCAGGCGCAATTGACTGCCCTGGAACACGCGGCGCACCACCTTGCGCCGGGCGGCGTGCTGCTGCTGGACCTTTTTAACCCCGATATTGCGCGGCTGCTGGAGGTGGGCGGCGTGATGGAACTGGCCGACCAGTGGCTCGACCCGGATAGCGGTGCGCAGGTACTCAAATGGAGCGTGCGCCTGCTGGATTTGGCCGAACAGATTCAGGATACGACTTTTATTTATGAAGAAGTGCTGCCCGGTGGCGAAATCCGGCGCACCGTCTGCCCGTTCTCGCTGCGCTATCTTTGGCGCAACGAGGCCGAGCTGATGCTGGCGCGCGCCGGGTTGGCGACGCGTGCCGTCTGGGGCGATTTTGACGGCAATCCCTATGACAGTGGCAGCGAACGTTTGATCCTCCTCGCCGAGAAGGTCTGATTATGCAGAAGCGCTAGCGTGGATCACGCGGGGCGTCGTCGGCTCCCCCTGTGTCATTGCCGCTAGTGCCTTTGCCGTTCGTGCCGGGTATCCCTCTGCCGGCTGAACGCGGACCGTTGGGGCGCGTGTCGCCCTTTCCGTTGGTATATCGGGGGCGGAACAGGGCCGTATCCGCATCGTCACTCGCACTTGCCCCCTGTGCATTGTCGGCTGTGCTTTCCAGCGTGAAATCCTGTGATACCCGGCCGCGCCGTTTGTCGGTGGGGTTGGATTGGCGATCCAGGCGGAAGATTTTGCGCATCCACGCTCGCCAGAGAATGGGCTGCAATTCTTCCCAGACATTCAGGGGGCCGGTCGTGACACCACTTTCGGTGTTGTGGGTCTGCGCCTGCGCGGTTTCTGCGAATTGGGCGTCTGTGGGTTGGTCTGCCACGGGGATGCTTGCGGAGGCTACTTCCTGGGCGCCGCTGGGCGCGGCCTGCGCAGCTGCCAGTGGGCGGCGGAAGCGAAATTGCACATAGCTTTGTGTGATCGAATCGATGGCCGGGCGCGCTTCGGGCAGGGCGTAGCCAAAACGGTCGGCCTGTTCATAGGGTGTATGCGTCGGCTCGTTGCGGAACCCCAGCCGTTCGGCCCACGATTGCAGCCGTTCGTATAAGATAGAAGGCAGGTCGGGATCGAACTGGTTGGGACCCTGCACGCGCATACGCCAGATGAACCATACTCCTATCACCAGGAGCAGCGGCGTGAGTAAGGCCCACAGCAGCCGATTTTGCTGGTCTTGTGCCGATAGCTCGTCGCCCAGCAGATTCTCATCCTGCCATTCGGGAACAGGTTCGTTGTTGAGTTCTTCGGGGAAATCGTCGTTGGGCATGAACTCATCGTTGAAATCTGAAAGCTGCGGGTCGGAAAGGATGTCGGTGTTGGTGGGATCATCGCCCGCGGGCCGATCCAGCGGCGATTCGCCGGCAGTGGGTTCAAATTCGATCCAGCCATATTCGGGGAAGTAGACCTCGACCCAGGTGTGAGCGTCGCGTTCGGAAATGAAATATTGCCCGGTTTCCTCATCCAGCACGCCCTGGGCATAGCCGCTGACCACGCGCGCCGGAATGCCCACGCTGCGCAACATGACCGCCATCGAGGTGGCGTAATAGTCGCAATAGCCTTCCTGGATGTCGTAGAGGAAATATTCTACCGGATCGACATCGGCGGGCGGCGCGGCGATGATGTCGTTGTAGGTATAGGTGCGCAGGAAAGTTTCTACGGCTTTGGCCTTGGCATAGACGGTGGCGTGTTCGGCAGTGAGTTCCACGGCATGGGCGGCGACCCGGGGCGAGAAGTCTTCGGGCAACTGGGTATAAGCCTCTAGCAGGCCGGCGGGATAGTCGGTGGAGGCAGATTCCAGCGCGCGCACGGTGGTTTGCGCATAGTTGCTCACCACGCGATAGGATTCGCCCGCCTCCATCATCTGGCGAGTGCGCGCCCAGGTGACTTCGACCGGCCCACCCCATGTGCCGGCGCCCTCCGTATCCCCGTTTGTATCCCCGTTCATGTCGGCGGGTGTGCTACTATCGCCAAATTGGGTGATGGGGTTGACCACGGCGGAAATGGGGACATCGACGCGCACAATATCGGGCGCGCTGAAGACCACATTGCCCGACGGCGCCAGGAGCGTAACGGTCTGGGTGATGGGGCTGCGCATGGACCAGTTGGCAATGGGCGCGCTTTGGCCCGCGTCCAGATCCACTTCCATTTCGTATGTGTTCAGCCATTGCCGCCCCGAATAGGTATCGTAGACCACGGCGCGCCAATAGCGACCTACCGGCGAAAAGACGCTGAAGACAAAGCTGTTGCCCACATTGCGTTCGCCGCCCAGCGAAAGCGAGCGTCCGAAGCCCGCGCCGCCCGGCTGGAGTTGCCGGTTAACACCCTGATAGAGCTGCGACCAGCGTTCAGTGGCGGCTTCCCAGCGTTCGTTGACCGGCGCGAGCACGGTGCGCACTTGCAGGCTGCGTCCCAGGCCGGGGGCAATCCACGCCAGCGCCAGTACCACCACGGCATACATGAGGCCGTTGCGCAGAAAATCGAGCGTGATATCCTGGCTATAGTAGATGCGTTGTTCGCGCCAGCGGAGTTGTTGTTCGGCGAGATGGGTGCGCACAAAGAGCAGGATTGCGAGCAGGCAGAAGACCACCAGAAAGCCCAGAATCGACGTGGGCGCGTAGAAGACGTTGATGAGCAGGATTGCGCCCGCGGGGATGACGGCGCGCCAGGTATAGCCATAGCGGAAGATGGACCACACGCCCAGATAGCTGAGCCACCAGACCAGAAACGCCATTTCGAAGATGAATATATAGTTGTCTTCGCTGGCAACACCGTTGATGGCCGCGTCGATCCAGTTGAGCCAGCGCAACAGGACGAAATAGGCTTTGGCCTGGAGTTCGGGGATGCCGTTATCCAGAAAGGGGCGGATTTCGGCGGGTGTCACGATAGTAGATGTGAGATAAAGAATCCACGCCAGGCAGGTGAACAGGCTGTGGGAAAGGGCGAAGAAGCCGTCGAAGCGACTATAGGCCATGAAAAATGCCAGGCTCAACGCGCCAAAGACCACAGGCACCAGCAGGGTCATGTTCTGGACATAGCCCGCGGCATCCAGGGATGTAGCAAGGATCAGATAGAGCAGGGCGGTGAGAATGCCGGTGAAGACTGCGCCATCTTGAAAATAGATGTTGTCGGCATAACGGTCGCGCGCGCGTTCGGGATCGAAGGGGCTGCCGTTTTGAGTTGTTGCGTCGGGTGAATAGGTGGGTGAGATGGTTGCCATAGCGAAAAGTGTAAACTCGAAACAAAGCCGCGCTGCGTGAGCGTGCTTACCGAGAACGAATGTGGGCGCAAAGGCGCGGGCGGTTACGTTCCTACCAGGTTGCCGATTGCGCCCCTACTATAACAGCCACCACAAAAGACCCGAAAAGGCCAGGATACCGGCAAGGGCGATTAGGGCGATTACCAGGAGTTGGGTCACATTGAGCAATTGGGCCTGCATGGTAAATACCTGGGAGGGGCCTTCGACTGCGGCAAACCAGGCGCGGGTGGGCAGCCCTGCACCCAGCACAATCGGCGCATCGGTGTTGGGTGCGGCTGCGGGTGGAGATGCCGCTGGAGAAGCCAGGGCGGTCAGCCCCGGGATGGCGTCGGTGCGAAATTCAAAATAGAGCCGGCTTTGGGCGGCCAGGTCGCGCCAGCGATCTGCCATCGCCCGATAGTGGACGGCGCGTATGCGCGCGGCCAGGGCATCCTGGTTCTGGCCCGCGGCCGCGGCGGTAGCGTCTAGTTCCTCGGCCTGCCGATCCAGCGAGTTTGCCATGGAATGCCATTGGGTGGTGGCGGGTCGCAGGTCTAGCGGTTGGCGCAGCGTGAGGGTTTGCCAGATCAGCCCGCGGGTTTGGGAAGATTGGACCGCAAGCTGTTCCAGCAGGGTGCGCAGGAGGATCCAATCCATAGAGGTGGGCGTGAGGCTGGCGAGAAATGCAGTATTGGTGCCGCTTTGCAAAGCGATATAGAGCTTGACTGCGGGGGCGCCCTGCCAATCGCCGGGTTGGGCCTGGGCCACGACATCGCTGCTGCGCTGGGTGGAGCCGGCGCTAAAGAGGGACGCCATGTCTTCGGCGGCGCGCAGTGCTCGCTCATGGTGTTCGGGGTCGGTTTGACCCAGCGCGACAATTTCGATCTGGTCGGCGGTGGCGGTCACGGTCAAGGCCCAGCGCAGGAACAGGGTTTGGAGCTGGGCCGGGGGCTGCAATTGTGCGCCCGAAAGCTGGGCGCCCGCTACGGCAAACGCGGCTTCGCGCTGGCCTTCTGCCAACAGTTCCAGCGCCTTTTGCACTTCCAGATCGGCGCGCTCGGTTGCAATGAAGTCGGGGCTGATGCTGCCGGTGGGCAAGGTTTCCAGTTCGTCGACAATCGCCAGGGCGCGATCCCATTCACTGGCGGCGCGCGCCTGGTTGAGCAACAGCATGAGGCCATCGGCGCGCCAGCGTCCCATTTCGGTACGGCGCGCATCGTCGGCAGGGAGCAGCTCGACCGCGGTAGTCACCTCGCGCACCATGAGTTGGGCATATTCGTTGGCTTGCGGCTCGGCCACGGTGGGCGCATGGGTACGATAGAGCTGGGCCAACGCATAGTGAACCTCGCCGCGTTCGGCGGCGCCGGCGTTGGGAACGGTCACGGCGTTGTTGAAGGCGGCGATGCTCTGGGCGAAATAGCGTTCGCGCAGGAGGGGCAGTGTGCCCGCGGCGTCGTAGAGCTGGCGATAGAATTCGCCCAGCCGGTTATATTGCTGGAACGTGCGGCTGGCGGCGGGGGTCAGTTCCAGGGCGCGAATCTGCTGCCACAGACTGGGGTTGGCATATTGAAAGATGACCGCCAGATCGGGCGCGCGCAGGTTATAGAGCCATTTCACATCCACGCGCCCCGGGTCGGTCGCCAGCCCATAGGTCCAGCCATCGGGTTCGACCCGCGTCCAGCTATCGGCGGCGATGGTATCGGGCACTTTGGCTTCGATGCGGATGCTGATCTCGTCGGGCCAACGGTTCAAGGGGTCCAGGGGATAGCTGACAGTCGCCAGGGGCGCGCTGCCCAGGGCCACACGATAGCGCAGGCGCAGCGTGAGCTTGCCATCGGCAGGCACGGCCACGCGCAGGGTGTAGTTGCCGTTGGCCGATTGCTCTAGCCCCACGGTCTCATTGCCGGCGCTGACCGATACATTGGAGATGTGGGGCAATTGCGCCACGCCGCGTTCGCCGCCTGCCGCGGTTGCGATGCGGAGCAGGGGATTGGCGGCAGTGGCCTCGGCGTTCTTCAGCCGATAGGTAGCATCCACATCTACAAAGTTTTCCGCGCCGCTGGCGCTGACCCACAGTTCGGCGATATGGACTTCTACGCTCACGGGCGTGGTTTCGGCGGGAAAGAGGTAGATGTGCTGTTCGGTCGGGGTGGGGCTGCCGGTCTGGGGCAAGCCCGCCGGGGCGAAACGCGCCTGGGCAGTGGGTGGGGGCAGCATCAGCCACTGCATCATCCACAGCAGCGCACACAAGGCAAGCGCCGCACGGATGCGCGGGGGCCTGTGCGGGTTGCGGCGCGCCTGGGCGTGGCCGCGGGAAAACCGGATGTGAGAAAATCGGATCTGGGAAAACGAAGGTCGAATTGGTTGGTACAGCAGGTTATTCATGCAGGATTTTGGCGTCACACAGGGTTCAGATGAGTAGCAGATGAAAGAGAACCGGATTTTCGGCCTGGAAGTTGCATTTACAGGGTGCTTCTGGTATCGTGCCATTAGTTCAAGCTTACACCGGGCCAGAAAGGTTCAACTACATTTATGATCAAGTTGTTGATGCAATGGGACATTAAAATGGGGCGCGAACAGGATTTTTCGGAATTTGTCGTCCGGGAATTCGCACCCAGATTGATGCAACTCGGCATCGAACCTAACGAGGTTCTGTATACCATGTACGGAGAAGGTCCGCAAATGCTGACCATTGGGGCCGTTGAGAGCCAGGAAAAGCTGACCGATATTTTGCAGAGCAACGGGTGGCAGAAACTCCACGGCAAATTATTGACCTATGTGACGAATTACAGTCAAAAGGTCGTGCCCGACAATGGTCGTAGCTTTCAGATGTAAGTGTGGATGTGTTTGGCGAGACGCCGCTCCGATTTGGGGGCGGCGTTCTTTTACATTGTGTGTGCGCCAGATTCTAATCAAGCCTTCATGTGCGCGTGCGCCATCTGTGTCAGGGTAGAAGAGTATTGCCGAGCCGCGCGAATTGAATAGCGGGTGGATGCATAGCTGGGAGAAACCGGCTGTATGCTAGCCGGTAGGCACCGGCTTTATCAGATAAGGTTTTAGCAAGGGAGATTGTTTTATGAGTGAAAAATCATCGGCGGTGAGTGCACGCCTTGCGGCACAATTTGCGGCATACCGCCCTGGGCATCGGCTTGGACGACGGTTTGGACGACGGTTGCCTGTCGTGCTGGGCTTGTTGATTCTGGTGTTGGCGCTGGGGGCGTGTAATCCGGTTACGCCGGCGGACGACGCCTCGACTGCAACAGAT
>JBBDIO010000298.1:0-1516 GCA_040880365.1 Litorilinea sp. | reverse complement strand
AGCTGAGGCTGAATCCGGGGCTGATGCTGGGGCAGAGGCCGGCGAGGATACGGCACAGGTTGCCGATGCTCCGCCCACGCTGCCGGCGGTTGCGGCGATTGCGGCAGAGGCGTCGGATGAAACCTATCGCGGGTTGCCCGTGGGCTTCACCGAAGACGGCCGTATCTATCGGGGTAATCCCGATGCACCGCTGGTGATGATCGAATTCAGCGACTATCAGTGCCCGTTCTGTAATCGCTATTTTGTGCAGACCGAACCGGCGCTGGATGAAGCCTATGTGCGCACGGGCGACGTGCTGGTCGTTTTCCACGATTTCCCGCTGGTGCAACTCCACCCGCAAGCGCCCACGGCCCATGCGGTGACCCGCTGTGTGGCCGAACAGGGTTCGGCGGCGGATGTGTGGGAACTGCGCAGCGAGATTTTTCGCAGTGTGGACGATTGGAGCACCGCGACCGACCCGCTGGAGGTCTTTGCCCGGCTGACGGAAACCGTGGGCGCGGATGCCGACGCGATGCTGGCCTGTATGGAAGCGGGAACCTATACGGCAGAAGTAGAGGCGCGTGTGCAAGAAGCCGCCGATGCCGGTTTTTCGGGCACGCCCAGCTTTCAAATCGTGCGCCGGGCAGATAATGGTGTCTTCCAGATGGTGGGCGCACAGCCCTATGACCAGTTCGCCAACCTGATCGATACGCTGTTGGCAGGCGAAACGCCCCAGACTGCCCAGGCCGGTGACCAGCCGCCCGCCGACGATGGCCCGCCCGTGTGGGCAATGCCCGAAGGTCTGGCGCCCGATCCCGACCGCCCCGGCTATACGATGGCGGGTGATGCCTATCGGGGCAACCCCGATGCGCGGGTTGCAGTGGTGGAATTCTCCGACTTCCAGTGCCCGTTCTGTCGCCGTCACCAGCAGGATACCCAGCCCACGCTGGAAGAAAACTATGTAGATACGGGCGAGGTGTTCTGGGTCTTCAAGCACTTCCCGCTTTCGATTCACCCGCAAGCGCCGATGGCAGGCGCGGCTGCCGAATGTGCCGGCGATCAGGGGCAGTTCTGGCCCATGCACGATTTGCTCTTTGAAACCGTGGAACGCTGGGGCGTGGCCGATCCGGGGCCGGTGTTGATCGAAATCGCGGGCGAACTGGATCTGGACATCGATGCGTTTACCACCTGTATGGCAGGCGACGAGGCCATTGGCCGCGTGGAGAGTGATCTGGCCGATGGCGGGCAATATGTGCGGGGCACGCCTACCTTTATTATCCTTTATAATGGCGAGGGTAGTATTGTGCCCGGCGCATTGCCGCTGGAGACCTTTGTAGAAGTCATGGACGAAATCCTGGCAGAAGCACAGTAGTAAGTGCAGTAGCATTGCTGGAACAGGACAGGCTTGTGACGTTGTAATTGTATGATTCACAAGCCTGTCCTGATAGGTGTGGGGCGGCGGGTTTTGCCAGGAGAAGTTAGGAGAAGTTTGCCGTCTCAGACCTGGATTGCCGGCGGTCGCGCCGGTGGTTGGTTT
>JBBDIO010000297.1:0-10526 GCA_040880365.1 Litorilinea sp. | reverse complement strand
GGATCATGTGCATGTTGCGCCTGGCGCGCATTTAGGGGGTGATGTGCATTTGGAAACCGGGGAAATGGTGGGAATCGGTGCAATAATTCTGCCGGGGCGGCGAATTGGGGCGTGGGCACAAGTGGGCGCCGGCGCGGTGGTGACCAAGGACTTGCCGGCGGGGGCGGTCGCGGTCGGGGTGCCGGCCCGGCCCGTTCGTTTTGCAACTGTGGAGTCGGACAATGACGGTTGACTCCGCGCCCGTGCGTCGGCGTGTGACTGCCCGCGGCTGTCTGCTCATCTGGCTGGCGTTGCATGGCGTCGGCGTGCTCGTATTGCTGGTGCTGGGGCTGAATCTGGGCCGATGGCTGGATGCCACGGCGCGGCCCGCCCAGGTGGATGCTATTGTAGTGTTGGGTGGGGAAGGCGGTCGCTTTCCGCGCACAGCCCACGCATTGGCGCTCTACCATGATGGCGTCGCGCCCGTGGTCGTGTTCAGCGGCGGCACACTGCTAAGCGCAGGCATTGCGTGCAGTTCCACTGCGCTTTCGGTCGAAGCGGCGCACGCACTGGGCCTGCCCGCCGCGGCGATTCGGGTAGCGGGCGAAGCACAAAGTACGTTTGACGAAGCGGTGAACGTGCGCATACTTGCCCAGGATGCGGGCTGGGATTCGCTGGTGATTGTCACCGACCGCTTTCACACGCGGCGCGCACTGCAAACATTTCGGGCCTACTTCCCCGAAATTCAACTGTTTGCCGATGCGCCCGCCGATCCTGTGTATGATGCCGACCGCTGGTGGGACAATGAGCGCAGCCTGATTTTTGCCGTCAATGAAGCCATCAAGCTGGGATTCTACTGGCTGCGCTATGGCATTGCGCCCGCATAGATTTCTCGATTCGATACATTTTCTCTGTCTGCATTATTTTCATCTGTATCACTGTCATCCTCATTCTTCTCGTCGGCATCTTCGCAGCCCTCGCGCGCATTGCCGGCGAGGGACAACGGTCGATATTCGGGAATAATTGCCTTTAGGATCGCCTTAATCTGCTGTGTGTCGTTGCGTTGGGCGGCGTGGGTCAGACTTGCCAGCATATCGTCGAGGTGGCGGGGCACAAAATCCCCCGCATTGGCGCCGATGAAGATCTGTTCGTGCGCAGTGCGCGTAGAATTTTCGCCGTTGACAAAAAGCTCCTCAAAGAGCTTTTCACCCGGACGCAGGCCGGTGTAGACAATCTCCACATCGTGCCCCACTTCCAGCCCCGAAAGCCGGATCAGGTCTTCGGCAAGCTGGACAATCCGCACGGGTTTCCCCATATCGAGCACGAATACTTCGCCCCCCTGGCCCAATACCGAGGCCTGGAGTACCAATTGCACGGCTTCGGGGATGGTCATAAAATAGCGCTGCATATCGGGATGGGTGATGGTGATGGGCCTGCGTGTGGCAATCTGGCGGCGGAAGGTCTGGATCACACTGCCACGACTGCCCAGGACATTGCCGAACCGCACCGCCACATAGGGTCGGTTATAGAGCTGCGCACATTGGTGGACAAGCAACTCGGCCACGCGTTTGGTCGCGCCCATAATGCTGGTGGGGTTGACAGCCTTGTCGGTGGAAATCATGACCAGTTGTTCCACCCCTACCGCATGGGCGGCCTGGAGCAATGTGTAGGTGCCCATGATGTTATTGAGCACAGCCTCGGCAGGATTAAGCTCCATAAGCGGCACATGTTTGTGGGCGGCGGCATGGAAGATCACCTGGGGACGCCATTCTTCCAGCACGGCGCGGATACGTTCGGGAGAACGGATATCGGCAATGACGGGTTGCAGGATTGGCCCCGGATATGGATCGCGATGGTGCACTTTGTTCTGCGCATCGGTGTTCTGTGCGCCGGTATCCTGCGCAGGATTATGCGCAGGATTATGCGCATCGGTACCCAGATGCAGATCGTTGAGTTCGTTGTAGATGTTAAAGACGGAATTTTCGCCGTGCCCCATGAGGATTAATTGGGCCGGGTTACAGCGCAATATCTGGCGCGCCAGTTCGCTGCCAATCGAACCGCCACTGCCTGTGACCAACACCCGTTTGCCTGCTAATAGATTGTAGACTTCGGCCGTATCGGTATGAATCGGCGGACGCCGCAAAAGGTCTTCAATCTCCACATTGCGCACCTGGTTCACGCTGATTTTGCCATTGAGCAGTTCATAAACACCGGGCACAATCTTGGTCTTGACACCGGCAGATTCGCATAGATCCACCACATCGCGGATCTCTTTGCCCGCGGCGGTGGGCATGGCGATAATCACCTGGTCAATGTGTTGGCGTGCGGCGATGTCGCCGATGGCATGGCGATTGCCCAGCACCTTTAGCCCATGAATGATGATACCCTGTTTGGCGGGGGCATCGTCTAGAAACCCGACGGCCTGGAGGGCGAGTTGCGGATTGTCCTGCAATTCCCGCGCGATCATGGCCCCGGCGTCGCCGGCCCCCATGATCAGGATGTTTTTGGCCGGTTCGGTTTGGCGCGCCAGCGATTTTCCTTTGCCTTTGCCGTTGCGCCGCGACGCGATGCGCACAAACATGCGCGGACCCGCGATGACAAAGAGGCCTACCAGCAAAAGGATCAGGGGCATGGAGCGGGGCATGGCAAGCTGTTCGCCCCAGACCATGCCGATCGCCAGGGTGATGGCGCCGCCAAGCACGACGGCCAATATCCAGGCTTTGCCAAAGATCAGCATTTCCTCGACGGACGCATACCGCCAATAGCGTGCATAGACGCCCATTCGTTGAAAAATCAGGGGCGAAATGAGCACAAGCACTGCAATCAGCACAAACATGCCGCCCCGCCAGCGTTGGGGAATGTTGAATTGCTCTAGCCGCAGCACATAGCTGAGATAGACTGCACTGCCAATCATGGCGATATCGAGTAGTAGAAAATGACGATTGCGGAGGTCTTGCATAGGGTTCTGCCTCTTGCTATGAGTTGAAGAAGCGCGTAAAACGATTTTGAAAGGTTCGCCGAGATGTCAGGCGATGGCGGTCGCATGGCTTGTCTGAATCACCTCCACGACCCGGTGTAGCTGGTCAGTGGTCAGATTCGATCCGGAAGGCAAGCAAAGTCCGTGGGCAAAGAGCGTTTCTGCGATTTCGCCGCCGACCGTTTCATAGCCGGCAAACACCGGCTGCATGTGCATGGGTTTCCACACTGGGCGCGCTTCAATATTTTCTGCAGACAGCGCCGCCTGGAGTGTATCGCGATCCAGGCCGAATTTTGCTGCGTCTATGGTCAGTGTGGTCAACCACCGGGTATGGCAACCCCATGCGGCCTCAGGCATAAACTTGATCCCCGGCAAAGCGCCCAGCGCAGCATAATATTGGGCAAAAATATGTTGGCGCGCGGCGATTCGTTCGTTCAAAACGCGCAATTGTCCGCGCCCCACACCTGCCAGCAGATTGCTCATGCGATAGTTGTAGCCGATTTCGGCATGTTCATAATGCGTGGTAGGCTCGCGTGCCTGGCTTGCCAGTTTGCGCGCATGGGTGATGAGATCGGCGTCGTCGGAGACCAACATGCCGCCGCCCGAAGTGGTGATGACCTTGTTGCCGTTGAACGAGTAAATCGCCGATTGCCCGAATGTGCCCACGGCGCGTTCCCGATAACGCGCGCCCAGCGCCTCGGCAGCATCTTCGATCAGGGCGACGCCATACTGCTCACACAGCTCTACAATCGGTTCCATGTCGGCGCTTTGTCCATAGAGATGGACAAGCACCAATGCTTTGGGAACACGACCCTGGCGGGCGCGCTGTTGCAGTGTCGCGGCCAATCGTTCCGGGTCCAGGTTCCAGGATTCACTTTCGCTATCGACAAAGATGGGACGCGCATTGAGATACAGGATGGGGAATACGCTGCCGGCAAATGTCAGGGTCGAAACCAGGACCTCGTCGCCTGCGGTTACGCCTGCCAGCAGCAAAGCTAAATGGAGCGCGGCCGTGCCCGAATTGAGCGCGAGCGCATGTCCACATTCGGCGATTTGCGCGAACTCATGCTCGAACGCATCGACCTGCGGACCAAGTGGCGCCACCCAATTCGAAGCAAATGCCTGGTTCACAAACTCTTGTTCATAGCCCGACATATGTGGTGGCGAAAGATAGATGCGTTCCGGCATTACGGAGTTCTTTCCAGAATTCGATTACTGTTGGATCCGGCCCAAGGAATCAGGATGCGCTTAGGCTTCCGCGACGCTGTACGAACACGGTTCAGGCGCAAAGAGGGGCGTTCGCGCCGCGGAAGGAGCTGAGCAGGCGGGTGCAGCTATGAATTGACGGCTATGAATTTTTGGCGGTGAAATAGACGGTGAATTCACGCAGAGGGTGGGAATCTGTCGCGATTGAATGGCGAACCATGCGCAACGCGCAATATCGTCACACACTTGATACCCATCAAGCGGTGCCGCGCACAGACGATATTGAAACAGGGGATATTTCCACCACATTTTGTTTACTCTTTGGGAAAATCAGAAGCCTGGCTGGATAGTGGGCACGCCAAGCCCACAGACTTAACGCATAACAGACAGAAATGTTCAACTGAATCTGTTATGTTGCAAAGTGTAGCGCAGCCTGCAACTATTGGCAAGTGTATTTTTGGGATATATTTTTGAATCGGCCTGCATAGGGACACAGGCAGCAAGTAGCCCCCAAACCACAACTTCCCGATCAATCTGCCTGCGAGGATTTATGCTATAATGGCTTTTTACACAGAACTTTCAGATATTGAGAAAGGTTGGTGGAATGCACAAAAAGGATCGCGTGCGGGCTGCGCTTCAGATGCAGCCGGTGGATCGCGTCCCCGCGGGCTTCTGGTATCACTTCCCCGCCGAGTTGCACACGGGTACACCGGCAGTGCGCGCCCATCTGGATTTTTATCGCAATACCGACGTGGATTTTCTCAAGGTGATGAACGAGCACCTGTATCGGGTGGATTTTGACATTGCCCAACCCGCCGACTGGCGTGGGCTGCGCGCTGCGCCCGTGTCGGCCCCGTTTTATCAGGGGCTGCTGGACGAATTGCGCCAGGTTCTGGATGCCATCGGCGATGAGGTGTTTGTAATGGCGACGGTGCATGGGGTGTTCGCCTCGGCATTTCACGCCACCCACAGCCCCGAAGCCACATTTGCCCAGGGAAACCCTGTTGTGGAGCATCTGCGCCAAAACGCCGAACCCGTGTTGGGCGCGCTGGATGCCATTGCCGATAGTCTGGCCGATTTTGCCGGTGCCTGTCTGGATGCCGGCGCCCACGGCGTCTACTATGCTGCATTGGGGGCCGAGCAGTATCGCTTTACCGAAGAAGAGTTTTTGACCTGGATCAAACCTTATGATCTGCGCGTGTTGCAGGCGATTGAGGGGCGCGGCGAACTCAATGTGCTGCACATATGCAAAGATCAGGTCCGGCTGGATTTGTATGCCGATTACCCTGCCCATGCGGTCAATTGGGCAGTTTCGGAACAGAATCCAAGCCTGATAGAAGGTCGCGCCCTGTTCAACCGTCCGATTTTGGGGGGTGTGGACTATCGGGGGCCGATTGTAGAAGGCCCGTCCGCGGCAATTGAGGCTGAAGTCCACGCAACCATCCGTGAATTTGGCACGCAGGGGTTGTTGCTGGGCGCAGATTGTACGCTGCCCACCCACACGCCCTATGAGCATATTCGAACCGCCGTCGCGGCAACTGCCACGGCGGCAACTGCATAACCATGTTTGTGACCGCGAATATCCGCAGGATAAAAGACACGTTAACACAAGGGACAACCAACATGCGAACGACACGATATTTATCAATCATTGGATTTTTGGTGGCGATGCTTGCGCTTGCCGCCTGTGTGGCACCGGCGCAACCGGGCGCGGCAGAACCCGAGGCGGGCGCCGATGAGACTGCCAGTGGCCTGACCTTTGGCGATTATCCTTCTGGCACAATGGTGATCTTCGGCTATGGTCAACCGCAATTCCGCCAGATGTTCTATGAGCAGGCGTTGGAAGACAATCCCGAACTCGCCCCCGGCGTCACCATCGAAACCGTGCAGACCGAAGGCGAAGCAGACGCCCGCCAGAAGGTACAGCTTTCGTATACGGCTGGGGCCTGGGATGAATTGCCCGATGCCCTTTCCTCGGCGCCTGTCAGTATGCAGGCAATGGCGGATGGCGGGATTTTGCTCGATATTACCGAGTATGTAGAATCTATGGAAGACCAGCTGGTACCTGGCTCGCTGGATGATCTCTACTACAAGGGGCGCATCTACTGTCTGCCCACCGACCTGCGTCCGCAACTGTTGTTCTATAACAGTGAACTGTTCGAAGAATATGATATCGACCCGGCAGATATGGCGACTATGGAAGGCTATATCGAAGTGGGGCGTCAGCTCCAGGCCGCCAGCGATGGCGAAGTTTATCTTTCCTTCGTTGACCCCGGTCTCTACACCTGGCGCTATTGGGGACGACGTGGTTTGATGCCCCAGGCCCAGGCCCGCATTTGGGATGATGAGGGCAATGTGGTAATCGGCTCCGATCCGGGTGCACAGCTGGCGTTTGGAACGCTGGAAACCCTGCACGAAGAGGGTCTGCTCTATAATTCGACCGTGTTCCAACCGCCGCTCTACGAAGCGACGCGCGCCGGTCAGGTAGCCACGTTCTACATCGGCGCATTCTGGGATGAATTCCTGCGCGCCAACCTGCCCGATATGGAAGGCAAGTGGCGGGTCATGCCCGCGCCGGTCTTTGAGGAAATTGGCGTAGGCGGCGCGCCGGTGCTAGGCATCCAGTGTCTGGTTAACAAGCCGGATCCGGTCTATGCCGGGCTGTTCATCGAACTGTGGGAGATCTTCAACTTCAACGCCGAGGCCCGCGAAAAATGGACGGACCTCATGGTGGAGCTGAATGCGCCTTTCACCAATCCGATTTCATTGGAAATGCTGGAAGACCCCTATTGGCAGGTGCCTTCGGATTATTACGGCGGTCAGTCCTTCCGCCAGATGGAAGGCGTTGGCTTGCAGAATCCTTCGGTCAACCTGCGGGTGACGGAAGTGGATGCCGAAGCCGACCAGATCATTTCCACCGAGCTGGAACAGTGGGTAGCAGGCAGCCAGACTATGGAAGAGGCCATTGCCAACATGGATGCCCAATTGCGCGAGCGCATTGGTCAGGCCCCGGCAGCAGAATAGCCTCTCGCAGGCTGTGAGGCTGTACATAGACGTTATCTAATTGAATTGACCAGAATCTAACGCGGGGATCATGTGACGAGGGGATGATGTCGAGAGATCGGCCTCATCCCCTTTCACGTAAGGAAAGGAGTATGTGTTGACGGCAGCCCAGAGTTTACTTGGCCGGATGTGGCGCGCGCGTATGATCTATCTGTTCATTTCCCCTTTCTTTATTTTGTTCATAATCTTTCAGTTTTTCCCGTTGCTGTGGTCTTTTTGGCTCAGTTTTCACGAATGGAATGGGCTGGGGCCGGTGGAGCCGGTCGGCCTGCGCAATTATCGCTTCCTGTTGCGCGATTCCATGTTCCTCGCCGCGCTGGGCAATACAACAGTCTACTGGCTAGCCAATGTGGCGCTGATCGTCCCGCTGGCATTGTTCATTGCTTCGCTGTTAAACAATACCTGGTTGCGCGCCAAAGCTGCCTATCGCACCATCATGTTTTTGCCCTATGTCACGGCAACGGTGGCGGTGGGGCTTGTCTTTATCATGATGTTTGATTTTAACAGCGGCATTTTTAACCACTTTCTCATCAGTATGGGGCTGACGCCCCAGCGGTGGCTGAACAGTGTGGAGCTTTCCAAAATTCCCATCATTGTGCTCAGTGTGTGGCGGGTGACGCCTTTCTTCGCACTCATCATACTTTCGGGGATGCAGGCCATCAACCCCGAACTGTACGAAGCCGCCAAAGTTGACGGCGCGAATGGGATGCAGCGTTTTCTGTCGATTACGATTCCCAGCCTCGCGCCCATTCTCTTTTTCTGTATCATCACGATTTCGATTGATTCCTTCCGCATCTTTACCGAACCGCAGATTCTGACGCAGGGCGGGCCGGGCAATTCGTCGCTGTCGCTGGTGCAATATCTCTATATCAACGGCTTTCGTCTGTTCAAGCTGGGGCTGGCTTCGACCGTGGGCTGGGCGCTTACGTTTATCCTGTTGCTGGTATCCGCGGCCCAGATCTATCTGTTGCGTCGCCAGGGCGGGTTGATGGAGGCAAATTCATGAAGTCGCAAGCTTTGCGTCCCGAACGCCTGTTAGTTTATGCCGCCCTGGTGTTATGGGGCATCATCGCCATTTTCCCCCTGTTTTGGATGATCAGCGTATCGTTCAAACCGGCTACCGAAAACCTGGGCAGCCTGGCAACCATCTTGCCCCAATCGCCCACGTTGTGGAACTATGAACGAGTCTCCACCCTCTTGCCGCTGGGGCGCAATACACTGAATTCGTTTGTCGTGGCGACGGCGGGCACACTGATCACGGTCTTTTTGTGCTCGTTGGCCGGTTTTGCCTTCGCCAAATACGAGTTTCCCGGCAAGAATTGGCTCTTTTTGTTGTTGCTGGGAACCATGATGGTGCCACCCGAAGCGGGAGTGGTCCCCATCTTTATCATCATGCGCGCCCTGGGGTGGATCAACAATCTGCTGTCGCTCATCATTCCCACGGCTGCCACTGCTATCGGCATTTTTTACATGCGCCAATACATCACCAGTTTTCCCAACGAGGTGATGGAACAGGCGCGCCTGGATGGGTGTAGCGAGTTTCGCATCTATTGGAATGTGGTCGTGCCGGTGGTGGCTCCGGCGCTGGCCGCGTGGGCGTCGCTTGCGTTCATTGCCCGCTGGAACGACTTTTTCTGGCCGTTGTTGTTTATGCGTTCGCGCGAGATGTTCACGCTGATGGTCGCCATCTCCACGCTGCCCGTGAGTGAGGGGCTTTCGACGCCCTGGCCGGTGATCATGGCAGGGGCCACGCTGTCGGTGACGCCGTTGATCGTGATCTATTTCTTCTTGCAGCGCTATCAGCGGGGAGATTTGGCGCTGGGCGCAACCAAGGGCTAACACCGCGCGGGGGGTGTTGCTACAGGGCTAAACCGTGGTGATGACGGGTGGTGTTGCCACTGGAATAAATTGTAGAGTTAACCGGGGCGGGCGCACATACATGCGTCCGCCCCGGTGCTGTTTTGCGCGAGTGCATCAGGCTGGGGGATGCCAGCCAGCTCGGATACGCCGATGTCGCAGGTGTATGCTTGCCCCTATAGACAATTCCATAGCATCAACGCAAAGTAAAGAAGGAGACTCGTGTGAACGACTCATTTCCTCCAATCACCCTGGCGGCCGCGGCATTGCGGCGGCTGATGACCGATGTGTTCACCGCGCTGGATGTTGCGCCGGAAGACACGGCGCGCGCCGTTGCGCCGCTCATGGAAGCGACACTGGCGGGCTATGACTCGCATGGGGTTATGCGTCTGCCCCGCTATGCCGCGGCCTTGCGTGGGGGCGCAATCGATCCGCGCGGCGCGTTTACGCTGTTGCGCGAAACGCCCGCCGCGGCCTATGTGGATGCCGGCAATGCGCTGGGACCTGTCACCGCGACGCGGGCTGTGGAAGTTGCCTGCGCCAAGGCACGCCAGGTAGGGATTGGCTGTGTGAGCACGGTCAATTCCAACGATATCGGACGTTTGGGCAGCTATCTGCGTGAACCCGCGCAATCGGGCTTGCTCACGCTGCTGGTCGCCAATGATTCGGGCGGCCTGCCGACCGTTACCCCGCATGGGGGGCTGGCGCGTTTTTTCAGCACCAATCCCCTGGGTGCAGGCATCCCGCGCGGCGATGCCGAGCCGATTCTCATCGACATGTCCACGGCTGTCACCGCGGTGGGGCGGTTGCGCATGGACGCGCAGCGCGGCGTCGAAATTCCCGCGGGGTGGCTCATCGACCGTGACGGGGAAGCCGTGTTGGACCCCGCGCGCTTTTTTGCGGAACCCGATGATGTATTCCTGTTGCCGCTGGGGGGCACGTTGGCAGGGCACAAGGGGTTTGCCCTGCAACTGTTGGTGGAAGTGCTGGCAGGCGCGCTGGGCGGTGCGGGGGTGGTCACAGGCGTCGACACGGGGCGCGAGGCAAATGCAATTTTTGCGCTGGCAATCGATCCCGACTATTTTGTGGGGCGCGCCGCCTTTGCCGAGCAGGTAGCGGCATTGACCGCGGGTTTGCAACAGGTGCCGCCGCGGCCCGGCTCTGCAGGTGTGCGCCTGCCGGGCGCGCGCGCCGCCGAGGAGCGCATTCGCCGCGCGGCCCAGGGCATCGAGTTGACACCCCCCACACACCAGGAATTGCGCCAGACGCTGGATACGCTGGGGCTGCCTTTCGACGCGTATACATAGCGTAGGGTCTGCTCCGTATCGTTGATAGCTATCGCTGGTAATTATCGTTGGCAATTTCGAACTTGCCCGAGAACCACACTTTGGGAGTGCCTAAATAGTAACTGATGATAAAATAGGGTTATGAACAAATGTCCCTA
>JBBDIO010000296.1:0-10544 GCA_040880365.1 Litorilinea sp. | reverse complement strand
CAGCATCGTTTTCGCCTGCCATAAATTGCAGGCCGATCAGGTGCTGCTCCAGATAGTCGCGTTCTTCGTCGCCCGCCTGGGGCAGGGCATCCTGAATGACGCGCATGGCGTCGCTAAAGCGGTCGCGGGTGGCATGGAAACTCTGCAAGCCCACAACTGCTTGCATGTAGACGGTCTGCAAGCGACCATCGGCGGCGCGGCGGCGGGTTTCGGGCAATTTGGCTAGCCCGTTGATGACCTTTTCAAAGTTGCCGATGGCCTGGGCGTTGCTGTTGCGCGCCTGTTCCCGCGCCAGACCGAGGATGCCTTCCCAACTGCCGGGCAGGGGACGCGGCTGCGCCGGGTCTTGTGCCTGGCCCTGCGCGTTGCGCGGCTGGCTGCGGAGAGAACGGGGTGGGCGGGGCGGTGGGGAGGTGGTTGCCATATTAGCTGTCGATTTCTCGTTTGACGGTGGAAAGCAAAATGTCGGCGCGCAGTTCGGGCAGGTTATAACACGGCCCACCCAGCGCGTTTGCCAGTTTCTGGGCCAATCCCCGGTCGAAGGCGGCGTGTTCCATGTTGACCACAATGGAGCGCATGGCCGCGGCATCGAATAACTCGGCGATGCGGTTGGCTTCTTCCTGGGCAGGCATCCCGGTCATACTGACATTGCCGGCGCCGTCGGTGAGCAGGATCATGAGCGGGCGCACTTCGCCATCGCGGCGGCGCGCGCTTTCGATGACCTGCCAGGCCAGATGCAGCCCGCTGCTCAGGGGCGTTTTGCCGCCTACCGGCAGATTTTGCAGGGCTTTCTGGGCCAGATCCACGCTATTGGTGGGCGGCAAAACCAGGCGCGCTTTGTCGCGCTGGAATACAATCAGGCCTACCTGATCGCGGCGCTGATAGGCATCGACCAGCAGGCTGAAAATTGCGCCTTTGGTGGCTTCCATGCGTTCGCTGGCTGCCATCGACCAACTGGCATCGACCACAAACAGAATCAGATTGCCTGTGCGGCGCACGCGTACTTTGCGCTGGAGGTCGCTCTTGCGCAGTTTGAGTGCGAGGTCGTCGGTGCTCTCTTCGTGGCGCTTGCGCTGGAAGGGCGCGGCCGCGCGCAGAGTGGCATCGAAGGCAATGTCTTCGGGGCGGTCGCCTGCGGGGCGCGATTTCACATAGCGGCCGCGTTTGCGGTCGGTACGGGTATAGGAACGCTTGCCGGCGCGCTCGCGGGTCATTTTGTCCAGCGGCGTATCCAGCCGCTTGGTTTCAAACATTTCGCCGACTTCGACCTGTTTGCGTGCGCCTTTTTCATCTCCGGGCGATGAACTGTGCTGCGGTGATGCTTCGGGTTGGGCCATTCCGCCCTCACCGGCATCGGCCGCGTCGCTCATATCCGCTTCATCGCCCTCTAGACTTTTTTTTCGTCTGAGGTGGCGCTTCCTGCTGTTTCCAGCGACTCTTGTTCTTCGGTCGCATTCTGTTCGGCATCGGCGCGTGCCTGGCGCATGTTGCTTTGCAGCTGTTCCGCGTTGAGCACGGCATCCTGGAAAGGCTGCTTCTTCATGCGGTGGGGCAGGGCCAATTCTGCCGAGACCAGAATGTCGCGGTCGTTGATTTCCAGACGCCCCTCATAGGCGGCGTGGGCACGCGCAGTGCGCAGAATGACGATATCGGCGCGGTGACCGTCGACCTTGAAGCTGGCGGTCAGGGCGGCGATGGTATAGAGGTCTTTTTCCGAATAGGTGACCATATCATAGCGGTCGCGTGCAGTGATGATACGTTTGGCCAGCTCATCTTCGGCTTCCTCATAGGCACCGAGGAACGTATTGGAGTTCTGCTCGAAGTTGATGCGGCGGCGCAGAATGTCGACGCGGTCGCCGGGGTCGGTGAGGCCGATGACATCGACCGAATGGGCGAAGCGATCCAGCAACTGGGGCCGCAGGTCGCCTTCTTCGGGGTTCATGGAGCCGACCAGCACAAAGCGGGCGGGATGTTGGAAGCTGATGCCTTCGCGTTCGACCACGTTGACACCCATGGCCGCGCTATCCAGCAGCAGATCGACAACGTGGTCGTCCAGCAGATTGACTTCATCTACATAGAGCACGCCGCGGTTGGCCGCGGCGAGGATGCCGGGTTCAAAGTGACGTTCGCCGCGTTGGATGGCCTTTTCAATATCCAGCGTGCCCACGACCCGATCTTCGGTGGCGCTGACGGGCAGATCTACAAAGGGTGTCGGGCGCAATTCGGAATCGAGTTGGCCGGCGCTTTTCATGCGTTCCCGACATTGGTCGCAAAAAAGGTCCGGGCGGGTGGGATCACAGCTGAACGGGCAGCCTTCCACAACTTCCAGGTCGGGCAGCAGCACGGCGAGCGCACGGGCGGCAGTGGATTTGGCTGTGCCGCGTTCGCCGCGAATGAGCACACCGCCGATTTGAGGGTTGATCGCATTCAGAATGAGCGCGCGTTTCATGCGCTCCTGACCGACGATCGCGGTAAATGGGTAAGTCAATCGCATGGGAATGATCCTTCAATGGTTCATACTCTAGCAAAATTTGTGAGGGCGAAGCTATCTCCGCCCTCACCTGATCTGTATTCGATTATACCCGACGCCGCCAGTGGAAATCAAAAAGATTGTGGTAGGATGAAATTTGTGCAACTTTTTTGCGCGGTCTGCGTAGTAAATTGTGAAACCGTCTGGTGTTGGGCCGTGCGCGGCAAGCGCGCCGGTGCCGGGGCCAGTGGCGGTCGCCAGAGATTTACCGAACGCTTGGGCAGGAATGCAGGCAATGACGAACGACGAAGCAGAATGGGTCGAGGCCGCACGGCAGGGCGATCAGCGTGCTTTTGGCAATCTGGTGCGCGCCTATGAACGACCTGTGTATAACCTTACGTATCGCATGTTGGGCAATCCTCAAGAGGCAGAAGATGCCGCGCAGGAGACATTTTTGCGCGCCTATGCCAATTTGGAAAAATATAATCCCAGCCATAAATTCAGTACGTGGGTGTTTGCGATTGCCAACAACCACTGTATTGATCGGCTGCGCAAGCGGCGGGCGGTTTTTGTTTCCATCGACGACAACCCGGTATTGGAAAATTTGCAGAGCGATGCGCCTCTGCCCGAACCGGCCGCGTTGCGCACCGAGCAAAGCGGTGAGATTCAGGAATTGATTTCTCGATTGGAACCCGACTATCGGACGCCGCTGGTATTGCGCTACTGGGAAGAGTATAGCTATGAAGAAATTGCCCAGACGATGCAATTGACGGTGGCGGCGGTGAAGAGCCGTTTGTTTCGGGCACGCCAACAGTTGGCGCAGCTGGTGCGCACAAACGAAGCCGCGCAAATCTCCGGCGTCGGCGCGGCTGCGGAGGCGCGGTCGGGTGCGCAGCACGGGCCAGGCATGGCAGGCAGCGCGGCAAGATTGCGGTTTGCCACACCGGCACGCGGCTAGTGGGACAGCGCGCAGCTATATTGAGGCGATTCAGATGCAGTGCGGATTGGCTGCTGAACATATATGTGGGTTGGACGGTTGATGGTGGAACAAGGTGAATGAGATGAGCAAACACGGGACAGTGGTGGCGATGGCAAATGATACGGGATTCGACGAGAAAACGTTCGAGACGTTGATGTCGCTGGCGCTGGACGATCAGTTGACCCCGGAAGCGGCTCGGCGTTTTGAGCAGATGCTGGAACAGGCAGCGACGGTCGATGTGCCTGAGCCTGCGGCGACTTGGGCGTTGTGGCAAGCAGTGGACAGCCGGTTGACGGCCGCGCCGCGGGTTACGCCGCCCGCCCAATTTTCGGCCAATGTGATGCAGCAGATTGCCTGGCAGGAACGCCGCAAGCGGCTGTGGCTGGGCAGCGCGATTGGTCTGGCTGCGCTGTTGCTGTTGGGTACTGGCCTGGTGGGCGTGTTGGGCCTGGTTGCGTTGTTCTCTTCGAGCCAGATGGCGGGGCTGGGCGAATTTGGGGGCGAATTTGGACAGACGGCTTTGCTCTGGTGGTCGGTGATGGCCGGGTTTGTCGATTCGGCGCTGCGGTCGGCAGGCGCGCTGTTGGCAACGGCGCAAGCGCGTGCTATCGTATTGATCTACTGCACGGCTGCCGCAACAATGTTGGGGCTGTGGGGCGTATGGCTGCGCCGTTCGACGCGCCTTGATGGCGATGCGCCGTCGCTGGGTGGCTGAAACGTTGACTACAGTTGGCAGGCAGCCGGCACCGAACCGAGAAATAACCGGCTGTGCAGATAGCAATAGGACAACCAGAGAAGGCGAGTAGGCAAGCAATGGACATGAAGCAGAAATTAATGCGTGGGCGACCGCGTCGGGCCTGGCTGATGGGTATGGCGATGGTTGTGGTCTGCCTGAGTCTGCTGGGGCTGGCCTTGCCGAGCCAGACCGCGTTGGCGCAGTCGAATCGGCTTTTTCAGGGCGATTTGCGCGTGGAGAGCGGTCAGGTGATCGCCGGGGACACAGTTGTCTATGATGGTGATGTCTGGATCGAGCCGGAAGGCCGGATCACAGGCAATCTGGTTGTGTTCAACGGTGATGTGGATATTGAGCCGGGGGGCACGGTTGGCGGCAACGTGGACCTGTTTAGCGGCGATATCACGGTGAGTGGGACTATTGACGGCAACCTGGCCTTGTGGAGTGGCGATGCCACGCTGCGCGATGCGGCGCGCGTGGGCGGCGATATTAACGTGCTGGCGGGCGAAATTGCCCGAGCACCGGGGGCCACCGTAGGCGGACGCGTGTTGGAAGGTCCCAATCTGGGATTGACGCCGCCGCAGGTGCCCACGCCGTTTGGCTTTGGATTTCGTGATGGCGGCCCCCGCGCAACGGATGCTGCGGTTTCGGGTCCCTTGATCGTAATTCAATGGGTGGGGATGTTACTGGTACGCCTATTGGGTGCGCTCCTCTTCACTGCGTTTGTGGCGGTGGTGGTGGGGCTGACAGTGCATGTGCGCCCCGATGCGGTCGCTACTGTGCGCAAACGCATGGTGGAAAAATCGGCCATGAGCTTTGTGGTCGGCCTCGCCTCCAATCTGATTCTGGTCTTTTTGGGTGGATTGCTGGCGGCGACAGTCTGCCTGTTGCCCATTGCCCTGGCGCCCATGTTGGTGTTGCTGGCGATGAACCTGTTGGGGTGGGCTGCGCTTGCCCAAATGGTGGGCGCACGCCTGGAAAGCTACACCGTGCGCCCCATGGAAAGCTGGATGTGGGCCGGCGCGGGAGCCGTGTTGATCACGGGGGGCTTTGCCCTGTTGTGGGCCTTTGGCGGGGTCTTCCGCTTTATGGGTGGAACGGTTTTGCTCTTTGTGGCATCGTTTGGCGCGGGGGCCGTGTTGCTGCCCTGGGTGATGCGTGTGCTCAAGCCGAAGCGCACAGGCAAAGTGGTGGATTCGCAACCCGTCGAACCCGTTTCGGCTGACAGCGTGACACCGGTTGCAGATGGAGCTGCGGGTGCCCAGGCTGGAGCGATTTTGCCAGAACAGGTGGAGAAACAAATCGCACGGATGATTTGGGAAGGCGGACCACTCGCAGATATTGACGCTGTGGGGGAAAGCGCCGGTGATGTGCCTGCTGATAGTGAGTCCGTAGCTGTTGAACCCGACACCGTTGCGACAGAAGATGATTTTATGCAACTTAAGGGCGTGGGGCCGGTCATCGATGGGCGTTTGAAAGATGCCGGTATTCGCACGTATGCGCAGTTGGCGGCGCTTAGCTATGCGGAAATCGGTGAAATCGTGGGTTGGTCGGCCACGCGCGTGCAACGCAGCGAAATTGTTGAGCAGGCGAAGGCCGCGGCCGACTGAAGGCGGTGTGGTGATGCCGTTTTTACTGTGGCGAGCTAACAATGATGAGATGCACTCAGGCCAGTTGCGAGAGTGCCTGGCGCAGCCGGTCAATTTCGGCGGTGAGGTGCGGCTCGCGTGCGGTACCTACCCGGCGCAGACGATGCTTGCGCAGGGCCAACTGGGCCAACTGTTGGCGGCGCTGCGTGCCGGGGGCTTTGCGGGAAATCGGTTGCCGCCATTTGCCCAGGAGCGTCTCCAGCTCGTCGGCGGAAAGCACGACGCCCAGTTCGCCCGCCAGCTCGGTACGGATGATCTTGCGTTCGTGCTGCCAGGAAAGCAGGATCACCAGGAAGATAAGCAGAAGACCTGACCCCGCCAGCAGCAGACTCACCAGAAAGCTGAACGGGAAAATCTCGGTGATGCTGACGCTGAGGTTGTGGATGGCGTGGACAAGAATGCCTGCCAGCAGACCGAGTATGGGCCATACTTTGCGCATGGCAGGGCGGGGTGTGGTGCGGGCGAGGCCAAAGCCGATCCCGATGAGGCCGGTATAGAAGGCGTGATTCAGCCCAAAGATGACGGCACGCAGAATGACCACGACGGTAAGCTCTCCAAATCCCCCTTCCCCATAGGCGCCCACGAAGTAGAGAAAATTTTCAGTCATGGCAAAGCCAAAACCCACCAGCGCGCCATAGAGCAGGCCATCCAGCACGCCGTCGAATTCGTGGCGTCGCCAGCGGTAGATCAGATAGAGCGCGGCCGCTTTGAAGATTTCTTCGGTGATGGGGGCGATGAGCACGCCCATTGCCAGATTGTTGGCGAGGCCGTCGTTGGGGTCACCCAGGGGAATGCCTAGCACGATTTGGCTGATGAGGCTGACGATGATGGCGGGCACTGCACCCCATAAAAAGGCCACAGCCAGCAAAAAGCGCGGCTCGCGCTCATAGCGATCGGCCCAATAGAAGATGAACACGTAGACCAGCGTGGGCACAACCGCGGCCGCTACGCTGAAGATGAGCGCGACTATCCAATCCATGTGCAATCCTGACTGGGTGATGGGGTGGGTTGATGTTCAAACTGCGCTGACGTGTGCTGACGTGTTCCTGCGCGCCCAAAGGCGGTCGGGCTAGTTCTCGTCCGGCGAAATGCTCTCTGGCGGGGGCGCATTGGGCTGGATTGGCGCGTCGGGTTGGCCCGGTGTGGCGGTGTCGCCCAGCAGATCATCCAGCATCAGGTCGGCCAGTGCGTCTACTGTTTGCGACCCTACAGTCACATAATAATCGGATTCGGAAGATTTGACGAAATAAGTTTCGGCCTCGGCTGTGGATTCGGTTGTAGATTCGGCGGAAGGCAGGGGCGCAATTTCCAGGACAACCGTGCGCGTCGCCGCGGACGCGTCATCTTCCGGCGTGGCATCTTCAGATCTGCCATCTTCAGGGGTGTCTTCGCGGCTTTCTGCATCCGTAGATTGCACAGTAAGCTCGACCCGCACCGTGGGCGGCTGGGTGGCAAAATCCACGGGTGGGGTCTGGCCCAGCACATCCTGGAAGCTGAGGAAGGTGAGCCGGCTAAGCAGGCTATCGACCGCCGCGGCATCCAGCATTGATTCTGGTTCTGCGCTCGCGTCATCAGATGCAGGCGCGGCTTGCCAGCTTCCGGCAAGCGTGCGTTCCAGTGTCAGGGTGCCCGCGCGGGTTTCCAGACGCAGGCCTGTGACCGTGTCGGCGGATAGGGTCACGTAGCGGGTGTTGACCCAGCCGCTGAGAAACGGTTCGAGTTCCCAGGGGGCGAGTTGCCCGGAGAGGTAGACAGTATCGGCGTCGCCGGTGCGCACGTGGGTGGCCGCGCCGCCCGCCGCGATGCCCAGATAGACAACGTGTGTGGCATCGTCGCCGGTGGTCAACGTGATGCGGCGATTGAAATTGTCGGCGGCCACCTGGAGCCGGCTGTGGCTGGTGGCGGTTTGGGTGACCAGCCGGTTGGTATTTGCCGCGGCAAGGTTGCCAAGCAGTTCGTCAATTTTGGTGTGTGTGGCCGGATAGTCGTCGGTTTCGGCAACGGCCCAGCCGGTGGCGGCGCGTACCAGGGTCACCGACTGATTGTCGGGGCCTTCGATCTGGATCTGCTGGACGGCCGCGGGATCCAGATCGGGCAGCAGTGGCCCGCCGATGGCGGCGACAGGCCCGGACGGCCAATAGGCAATGGCGACCAGGAGCAGTTGTCCCACCAGCAACAGGCCAAGCCAAATGGCCGGTTGGCGCAGTCGGTTTTGCCCGATCTGGATCTCGCGGCCGGGCGTGGATGTGAACTTATGCGTTGTCATGAGTCACCTCTGGTTTTGGGGCAGGGGGTGAATCCGTGGACGAATCTGGGGGCGAATCGGGCGACATTTCGGGCGATGCATCGGACGCGGCGCGCCGGGGTGTGAGGGTCATGGGTTGCTCGCTGCGCCGGAAATTGGCCCAGGTGAGGCCGATAACAATCAGCCCCGCCACCGCGAAGCCATAGTTGAATAGCTCCCAGAAGGTTTCTTCACCGTTAGCCAGCGGACGCAGGAGCCGGGCATACGCGCCGCGCGCCCGGATACTGAGCAGGTCCAGGTCTTCCACGGCCCAATCCACGGCATTTTGCACAAAGCGCAAGCTGTTGAGATAGCGATCCGGCGCAATCTGTGACGAAATGGTAAAGACGGTGTCATTGAGAAAATGTGCGCTGCCGACCACTACCAGGCGCGCGGCGTTGGGCGAGCGCTGGATTGTGGCCGCGGGGCTGGTTGGGCTTTCTGCGCTACTTTCGCTTTCTCCCAGGGCAGGCACGCGGGCCGGGTCGGTGAAATAGCTTTCAAACGTGCCCATGAGCGAAACGGCCAGGGGATAGCTCTGCTGTTCACCGCTGATGGCGAAGCCCTGTTCGGGGTAGAGTTCTGTATTGGGCTGAATGTCCAGGCTGGCGCTGGTCCACGCGGCAGGCGTGGAATTGAGCAGGGTGGCGGTTTCCAGCGTTGCCGTGCGTTCGGCATCCAGGGCGACGGGCGACACCCAGTTGAGCGTGATGGCGGGCAGATTGGCAGCCAGTGCGCTGTTGGCGTTCATGCCGTCGCTGCGAACATCGACAAAATAGGGGTAGTTGAGGGACTGGATCTCTTGCACTGTGTAGCCGCCCACATCGCGATTGACCGCGACGGGAAATGGTTCGTTCTGGGGATCGAGAACGAGCGTGGGCGCAACGGTGACGCCGTAGTGCGCCAGCATATCGTCGATGCCGGTGGTAGTCGGCTCGAGGGTGAGCTGCCCGGTGAACGGATCGGCGATGGGCTGGAAATTGGCAACCGCTGCGACCACTGCGCCGCCGCGCATGAGAAACTGGTCGATGGCATAGCGTTCGACATCGGTGAGATTCTGGGGCGCAATGAGGAGCAGGACGTCGATATCGGGCGCAATGCGGCCTGTGCTCAGATCGGCGCGGCGCACCTCGTAGTCTTCTTGCAGAATCTGGCCGAGGGCATCCCAGGTGGCGAAGGCCGGTGGTTGATTCTGGCCCATTTGGGCCAGCGCGGGGTCGGGTTCCACGGGGGGCTGCCAGATTCCGACGACCTGGAGAAAACCGGATGAGAAACGTTGCAGGCCGCTTTCGAGGAGATTGTGTAGCTCGCCTTCGGTAATCCCGGCGGTGGGATAGAGTATCTGGGCATCGCGGGCAGCCGTGGCGGCTTGTTCTGTGTTCCCTTCTGGTGGGCGCGTGGCTTCCAGCTCGATGACCAGATGGAAATAAAAGGTCTCATCGCTGAAGAGCGAGACCATGAATGGCTGCAAACCATAGACTTCGTTCAATTCCTGGCGGTTGACGGGCGCGGTCGGATCATCGGGATCGATGACAGAGAAAGTAAGCGGCGCGGCCGTTCCTGCTGCATTCGATCCGCTTGTACTTGCCTCGTCGGCAATGGCCTGGGCCACGCGGCGCACGGTCTGCTCGGTTTCGACCAAATCGGGCGGCAAGGTGGCGGCGGTGGAATAGAGCGTGATGCGCGCCGCTGCGGGTAGCGAGGCCAGTATGCTGTTGAGGTCCTGGAACCCGTAGACGGTGCGCTGGATAGCGCGTGTGAGATCGTATTCCAGATTGCGCAGGCGTACGTCAATCTCGCCATCGCGGAAGGCTTCGACTTCGATGAGGTCCTGGAAGTTGAGCACTTCGCTTTGGTCGCCATAGCGCACCAGAATGTCGAAATAGGCATTGACGACTGCGGATTCGTAGCGGTCGGCAATCTGGAAGGGCGTGGGGCGAATCCCGTAAGTCTGGGCGGCTTCGGCTTCGAGTTCGGGATCCTGGGCCGGGTCTACGATTTCTACACGGATCATGCCCTGGGATGCAGCTTCGTATTCGCGCAGGGTGTCGGCGATGCGGGGCACCAGGGGCGCGAGCAGGGGGTGGGTACGGCTGCTGAAATGCCCGCGAATCAGCAATGGCTCCTGGAGCGTGGCAACCAGATCGCGCGTGGGCGGCGAAAGCGTGTATTCCTTTTGGGCGGTGAGGTCGAGCCGTGCGCCCACAACGGGCGCCAGCCAGATATTCAGCACGAGCAGGTTGGCCGCGATCAGGCCCACGGTGAGCAGGGCAACGCGTCGGTAGCGTGCGGTAGCGGGCGCGGCGTTCCAGCGTTTCATATCGAGCGCCAGAATATTGAGCGCGAGAAAGAGTCCGCACAGGGAGGCATAGTAGACCAGATCGCGCAGATCCACCACGCCGCGCTGGATGCTTTCAAAGCGGCTGTTG
>JBBDIO010000295.1:0-10623 GCA_040880365.1 Litorilinea sp. | reverse complement strand
CCCCCTTCCGGTATGCGAAGTGGTTCGGACCTGTGCTAGTTTAAGCCAATCCCAGGCTCTGATCAATGTCGGCCTGATAGGCGTTGACCTGTTCGCCCAGAACATCATCCACGGCCAATACTTTGCCGCCGGCAAAGCCCGATTCCATGAGCGCATAGGAGAGGGCCACCGAGCGCGCGCCCTGATCCAGGTCGACTTCTACCGGGCGTTCGCCCAGGATGCCCAGGGCAAAGTCGGCATATTCCACGGCAATCAGCTTGCGGTCGGTCAGTTCGAAGGGGAAGTCGTAGCGCCACAGGCGGTCGCCGCCGAAGAGCACCGAAGTCGCCTTGTCGAGCGTGAAATCGGCGGGGGCCAGGTCGAGCACGGCGGCATCTTCTACGATAGTGGTGCGATCCAGCGTCAGACGCAGAGATTTGCCGCTGCGGTCGTTGGGCATGTCCATGCTGCCCTTGGAGCCGTGGATCTGGCGATCCCAGATGGCTTTGCCGTGACCCGCATGATTTTCCACATAGTTCGCGACCGCGCCGTTTTTGAAATTGATCACGGCGAAAACAGCGTCGTCGGCGGTGGCGGTGAACTCGGCGGGCATGGCCTTCTGCGCTTCGCCATAGACGCCCGACGGGTTGGCAGTCGGTTCTGCGCCCAGCGCCACCGGATTGTAGCGCGTCGGTTCATAGAGCCGCATTTGCGCGTAGACGGTGGTCACTTCGCCCAGGAAATATTCCAGAATATCGGCAAAGTGGACGCCCACATCCAGCAGCACGCCACTTTGATCTTTCTGGTGACGCCAGACAGAGATCATCATCTGATTGCCGCCGCCCGATGAATGGTGAAACATGAAGTGGGGGTCGCCGATGACACCCGTATCGAGCAGGGATTTTGCCAGCCGGTTCACAGGGTCGCGGCGATAGTTTTCGGCCACACTGACAACCCGGTTGCTTTGGGCCGCGGCGTTGCGGATTACGTTGCAGGCGCGCACGGTGAGGGCGACGGGCTTTTCGATCATGGCGTGCCAGTTGTGTTGCAGCGCCTCGACGCCCAGAGTGTGGTGATAGCGGGGCGTGGTGGTGATATCCACCGCGGCAATATCGAGTTTTTTCAGTTCCTCCATGTTGCCGACGACGGTCGGTCGGCGGCCAAAAAACTCCTCGGCCCGGTTTGCCAGCGATTCGGCGTTGGCGGTGACCGGATCACATGCGCCGACCAGTTCAAACTGGGAAAGGTCATTGTTATAGAGTTCGGCCAGGGCAAATAGATGGCGATGTCCCATACCACCGCAGCCCACAATGGCGAGCGGAATCCGTTCCATGTTTCAGGGTCTCCTTAATATTTTGTATGTATGTTGCGTGTGTTTTTATGTTTTTCTTGTGCTGTGGGTTCTCTCGCACGCTAGAGCTTCAGCCCTTCCATCATACCGCGGATGAACATGCGTTGAAACGCAATGAACAGAATGAGTACCGGCGCGGAGGTGAGCAGATAGGCCGCGGCTTCGGCGCCATAGCTGGTAAATTCGCCATCTTCCAGGGCCATGCCCATAAAGGTCATGGCGATGCCGATGCCCAGTGTATAGAGTTCGGTGCGGTCGATCATGGTGAGCGTGAAGAGGTATTCGCCCCACACGCGAATAAATTCGAAAAGCCCCACCACCAACATGCCGCCGGTCGCCATAGGCAACATGACCCACAGAAAAGCCTGAAAACGATTGCAGCCGTCGATTAGCGCCGCGTCTTCGAAGGCGGTGGGCATATTGATGAAGGTCTGACGCATGATGAAGATGGGAATTGGCACGCTGGCCGCAAAGGCCAGAATAAGACCCAGAAGGCTGTTGCGCAAATTGAGGAAGTTCATGAGTTCATATTGCACCATAAGCCCGCCGGCTCTGGGCACAAAGGTGAGCAGGATGATGCTGAAAAAGATAAGATTGCGGCCGGGAAAGGGGAGGCGCGCAAACGCATAGCCGGCCAGCGCCGCCACCGCGACTTGCAACAGAACCGAACCCACGGTCACGATGCTGCTGTTGCGGAACTGGGTGACAAACGCAGGCATACGCCGCAATACATAGGTGTAGTTGGCCAGGGTGGGATCGGTCGTAATCAACGAGGGCCGTTCCACATAGAGTTCCTGGCGCGATTTGAGCGAGGCGGAAACCGACCACACAAACGGCAACAGGAAGATGGCGAGAAAGAGCCACAGGACCAGGCGCGAAAGCCAGCTATAGCGCCTTTGCCAGAGGCGCACCCACAGGTTGCTGGTTGCTGGTTTTCTGCGGGCTGCTTTGTCTGCCGATTCTCCTGAAGCGATAGTCATACCTTTATCCATAGTTCATTTTCCTACTCGGTGTCTGATCCGTGCCTGATCCGTGTCTGCATCGGGGACTTATTCGGGGCGTTCGGAACGCGTCAGCCAGAAGAAGACGCCTGCCATTGCCATAGAAAGCACACCCATTGCCAGATTGATGGCCGCGGCATAGCCCCAGCGATGATCGCCGATGCGGAATGCGATCTCATAGGCATAGCGGCCAACCAGCATACCTGCATTTTCGGGGCCGGCCTGGGTGATGCCGAACAGGATCAGCGATTCTTCGGCGGTGCCGATGACCCCGGCCGCCAGCACCAGGACAACCGTCAGCGTAGGTTTGAGCAGCGGCAAGGTGACATGGCGAAACTGTTCCCAGTTGTTGGCGCCGTCGATGGACGCAGCTTCGTAGTATTCGGTGTTGATGTTGTAGAGGCCAATCAGAAAGAGCAGAATATTTTGGCCTATGTTTTTCCAGACGGCCGCGACTGCCATGGTGGGGATGACCCATTGTTTGTCGGCCAGCCACGCCGGTGGGTTGGCGATCCCCACAATCTCGCGCAGAAAGTGGTTGATATAGCCAAACTGGGGATGCAGCATCTGTTTCCAGAGCAGCAAGGCCACGGCAATGGGCAAAACTACCGGCAAATAGGAGATAACTCGATAGAGCGCGGATTCCAGCGGGTGCAAGATTTTGGAGATGAGCAGGGCGACCAATAGCCCCAGCCCGATATTGAGCGGCGTGTAGATCATGGTATAGAAAATGGAACGCCGGAACGATTCCCAGAAGACGCGGTCGTTTGCCATCTGGATGAAATTGTCGATGCCGTTAAACGGCTGATAGTCGGGCACCAGATAGCGATAGTCGGAAAAGGCAATCATGAAGCCGCGGATGAGGGGATAGGCGCTGAAGGTGAGATAGAGGGCCATTGCCGGCAGAATGAACAGATAGCCCAATACGGCCAAACGGCGTGCTTGCCCGCGCTGTCGCTTGCCGCGTGGGCTGCCGCCCGGCTTCACATGGGGAAATTGTCGTTCCGATAGGCTTGCACGCATTACCCAACTCCTGATTTGGGACCAAAGTTCTTTGAACGGCGTGCGCCCAGCGGCCATGAGCCACCGGGCGCGCCGCGTCGATTGTGCATTTTGAACGGGGGAAGGCTAGGAAACCAGGTTGTCCAGCTCTTCCTGAATTTCGGCCAGGGTATTTTCGATGGCGACTTCGGCGCTGACTTCGTTGCCCCAATAGCGTTCGAGCCACGGCCAGATCTTGGCCTGGATGATGGGGTAGAAGCGACCGGCCTCCAACGGTTGCAAGACGCTGTTGGGCAGCGCCTCGTAGCCTTTGACCAGTTCGGGATATTCGCCGGTGCCGATCAGGCGGTCGTACTGATTTTGGTGGACGGGCATACCCGAGAAGGACAAGGTGCCCGACCAGTAGCGGTCGGCGGGCGCGCCTTCGGGACCGTGGACATTGAGCAGCCAGTCCAATCCGGCGCGCGGGTTGGGCGCATTGTTGAAAACGAAGGCCGAATCCAGATGCGCCCAGGTGCGTGGCGGGTCTTCGGGGTTGACCTTGGGCGGCACGGTGCCCTGAACATTTTCTGTGCCCCAGATGGAGCGACCAATGCGGATCCACGAGTGGGAGTCGATACCGATGGCGACTTTGCCGATCTGCCAGTCGGCGACCGGGTCCTGGAGCACTTCCAGGTTGGTATAGCCGGCGTCGAACCAGTCTTTGAACATGCGGATGCAGGCCAGAAATTCTTCGCTGTCGATGCGCAGCATGTTGTTTTCGTCGTAGGGATTTTCGACAAAAGTGGTGAAGGCCGTGCCCAGGGTGCGGAACATCTCTTTGCGCGCGCCAAAGGGCACAACCTGCTCATCGGCGAGCGTGGTCTTGAGCGCTTCCAGCAGCCCTTCAAATTCGGCCCAGGTTTCGGGAATGGCGTCGTAGCCGGCGCGTTCCAGATAGTCCTGGCGATAGCCCATGAGGTGGATGTTGAGCTTCATGGGCACGTAGTAGGTCTGGCCGTCGAACTGGGTGGCTTCGTAGATGTTGGGCGCAATGTATTGCTCCTGCATATTTTCTGCCCAGGGAATCTCTGACGACGCCAGCAGGTCGTCCAGGGGTTGTACAATGCCCATCTGGATGTAGTTCCACTGGAGACCGGCGTTGGCGATGCCGTTGGCGCTCCAATACATTTCGTCGTCGCGCACCATAGAGACTGCCTTCGGCTCCCAGCCTTCGGCGACTTCTTCCAACACATACTGTACACCGCTGCCGCTGACCTGTTCATTGAGAATTTCGGTCGCCTCGCGCTGGCCCATATCTGCAAATGCAGTATAGGTCATGGCGTAGACTTCTTCGACGGCGGTGGAGGGGGCTGCATCTGCTGCCGCGCCGGGTTCGCCGGCAGGCGCCGCCGCGGGGACCGCACAGCCCGCCAATGCGCCGCCCGCGGCTGCCAATCCGGCATAGCGCAGAAAGTCGCGACGCGTCAAGTGTGAAGCTCGATTTGCCTGTGTCATAGGGTACCTTTCCTTGGTTCCTCTTCAAAACTGGATGCTGACCTGTTGTGCGGGTTGAACATA
This sequence comes from Litorilinea sp., assembly GCA_040880365.1. Lineage (GTDB taxonomy): Bacteria > Chloroflexota > Anaerolineae > Caldilineales > Caldilineaceae > JBBDIO01. Next base: position 5,730 of record JBBDIO010000295.1, on the reverse strand, counting down.
GTCAAAATTGAACAAAGTCCATATTGCCAATGTTGGTCTGTGACTCAAGACGTGACTCGGGTTTCAACATAAGACTTGTTCGGTTCTGAATTGGGCGGATTTTGAATCTGGGAAGCGTACAGTATACTAGCAATGTGACGTGTCGCTGTATAGCCCCTGAGTGACACGTTTCTGACATGATGTGACATTCCCTGTGATACGTGTGTCTGCCCAGCGTCGGTTTCCGCGCTAGTTCCCTTTACCCATGCCAAATCGAAGCGAATTTACAGAAGCAGTCGGAGATGCCTATCAGCATCTTTTTGACCTGGTATATCTGCGTTCCCACGCGCTCACCGATCTGGTCATTGCTGCGCCCCAGATGCGGCGCAAAGACAAGGCCTGGCATCTGCACCAGATCCTCATCGACGTGATCGATGAACTGGATCCGGGCGCGCAGGCCCCACCCATGTCGCCGCCGTGGCGACGCTATCGGCTCATGTCCATGCGCTATCTGGAAGGAATTGACGCGCAGGTGGTGGCCGATCAGCTGGCAATCAGCCGCCGCCATTTTTATCGCGAGCGCGACACGGCCATCGAAGCGGTGAGCGATATTCTGTGGCAACGTTATATGGCAAGCCGCCACACTGATGCGTCAGGTGGTACGTCAGAGGGTGACACAGTACAGAGTGATGCGGTACAGGGTGATGCGCGGCAAGACGCTGCTTTGCAAGAAACGTACGTACAGGATGATCTACAGGGCCAGTCTCTCCCTGGGCCGCTGATTAAACCGGATACACCCCCCGTGGCCGATCACTTTGAGCTATTGCGCAGCGAAACCGCGCATCTGGCGCAAAACCACACCGGCACACGGCCCGCAAGTGTGCTGGCGGGTGTGGTGGAGTTGTTGGGCGATGTGGCAAAGCAGCAGGGCATAACGCTGGAACTCTTGCCCACCCAGACGCGCCTGGAGGTGACGGTCGATCCCAACATTCTGCGCCACTTGTTGGTAGGCGCGGTGGGCTATCTGCTCAAACGTGGCCGCGACGCCTGTGTGCAATTTCAGATCACGGCAGAACCCTGTGCCCACGCCGCAAGTGTGGAACTGGGCATTACGCTGGCGCCGCCGCTGGCGCTGTCTCCAGGCGCGACCCAGCAGCAGGAATTTTCCACGCTGGAGGAACTGGCGACGGTCGGCGGCATCCAACTTGTATCGCGCGTGGAAGATGGCTCTTTGCACGGCTTTACGTTGGGGTTGCCCGTGGAACACAAGCAAAAGATATTGATCGTAGACGATAATGCCGATGCGCTGGAGCTATTTCAGCGGTTCCTGGTCTCGCACCGCTATCAGGTCTTCACCGCGCAGAGCGCACAGGTCGCCCAGGATCTGGCAATCCGGCTCGTGCCCCATGTGATTATCATCGATCTGATGATGCCCGAACGCGACGGCTGGGATCTGTTGCAAACGTTGCGCAACCATCCTGCCACACAGGCGATTCCGCTGGTGGTATGCAGCATCTTGCGCCAGCAGGATTTGGCGCTGGCGTTAGGCGCGGCGGCATTTTTGGAAAAGCCCTTCACCGAAGAGTCGTTGCTACATGTGCTGGATACGGTTGCGGCCCAGATGCAGGCGTAGCTGCTGCGTTGGGCATATGCCCAGTGCCGGGTGGTGGGTCACTGGGTTGGGTATGCAGCAGAGCCTGTACCCAGCGTATGGCCTCGCCCGGCGCAAGTCCCCGGCCTTTGGTGGCGATGACCGTGCCCGCATGGAAGCGTGTATAGTCGATCTCATCCTGGGCCGAGATGACCACGATGCGCAGGTCTTCGAAACCGGGCAATGCGTGTAGACGGTTGACAAATTCGCGGCCATGCATACCGGGCATAACCATGTCGACCAGCACCAGGTCGGGGCGCACATGTTCCACCAATGCGAGACCCTCTTCTCCGCTGTAGGCCGCGCTGACCTGGTAGCGGCGCGCCGAGTTTTGGAGCATGCGCTGGAGCAGCCGCACGAAGTTACGGTCGTCGTCGATGATCAGAATGCGGTCGATGGCCGTGCCCAGGCTGCGCAGGGTATCCAGCAAATCCTGGCGCGAGATGGGCTTCACCAGATAGCTGTCGACGGCCAGTTCGTGCATCATATTGAGATTGGGCAGCGCCAGGCCGACAAAAGGGATCTGGGGCAGTTGCCACTCTTGGGCCAGCGCTTCCAGATTTTTGGGTGTGAGATCATGACAGGCCAGATCGATGACGACGGCCTGGGGCAAGGTCTTTTGTGATAGGGCGCGGCCTTGTTCGAGGCTGGCCGCCAACAGGATGCGCGCGCCGCCAAGCTGGCTGTGAAAGAGGGGAGCCGCAGCCATATTGTTGGTGACCACCACCACGACCGATTGCACGCGTGTTCCAAAGCTAAACGTAGCGGCATTTTGCCCCGGGTTGTGGAACTCGCGCAGCACGCCCGATTCCAGGGGCAGGCTGAAATAGAAGGTGCTGCCCGCGCCCAATTCGCTTTCTACCCAGATGCGCCCGCCGTGCATGCGCACGAACTGGCGACAGATCGCCAGCCCCAGCCCGACGCCACCGTGCCGGCGGCGTATGCTGCCGTCGGTTTGATAGAACTCGTCGAAGATGCGCACCATGTCTTCGGGCGCGATGCCCGGTCCACTATCCTGCACCGAACAGATCAACTCGTCTTTGCCCGCGGTCAGTTCCACGCGCAGCGTGCCCTGCTCGGTGAAGCGCGCGGCATTGTTGAGCAGATTGAACAACACCTGGCGGATGCGGATGGGGTCGACGGCGAGGGTGGGCAGAGCGTCGGGCACATGGGCTTCGACGGCAAGCCCGCGCGATTCGATCAGCCCGCGCATCATCTCTACGGCATCCAGCACCAACTCGCCCGGCGCTACTTCCTGAGGATAAAAGCGCATCTGGGCCGATTCGATGCGCGCCAGATCCAGTACATCGTTGACCAGCGTCTGGAGATGGGTGGCATTGCGATAGACGATGCCCAGGTCGCGCTGATACATGGGCGGCAGCGCGTCGCCATAGAATTCGGGCGATTTCACCATCAATTCCGTAAAACCCACAATCATGTTCAAGGGGGTACGCAATTCGTGGCTGATGTTTTGCACAAATTGCTGCTTGAGCAGGCGCGCTTCTTCGGCCTGGTTGCGGGCAAAGGTGAGCATGACGTTGGCGCGTTCCACACGATAGGCCGATTCGTCCAGTGCCTTGAGCACGCGCCGCAGTTCGCCCTGTTGTTCCATCGCCAGACGTTCGTTGCGGTGGGCTTGCTCATAGGCCCCGGCAAACCAGGCCAGCGCCACAAACAGATTGTGGGTGGATAGCGTGGAGCTGAACGCAGCCAGACCTACTACCAGTGCCGGCCAGACAAGCTGTTCGTGCAGCGGTTGCAGCGTCGCGGTCGATTCGGCGGCCGGGCCGAAGATGACCAGCGCGAACAGCACTACATTGGAAGCCAGCGTCGCTAATACGACGGTGCGCCAGTTGAAAAGTACGCCGGCAAAGATGACGGGCAAGACAAAGAGATAGTGTGTTGCGCTGCCCGGCCAGGCCAGCGCGGCACAGCCCACACTTGCCAGCGTACTCCAGATTAATACATGTTTGGACCACTGGATCCACTGGCCGCTGGCCCACAGGCTGAAGGTCGAGCCGCCCATGAGCAGGAACGTCCCAACCCAGGCCGCGGGCGCGACGCTGTAGCCCGAATCGGGCGAGACGATGAGCATGAGCCACACATAGCCCACCAGCCCCAGACAGCCGGCAATCGCACGCACAGAATCGGCCTGCAATTCGATCAGCGCGCGTTGCAGATGCGAGACGTCGGAAACATGGGAAACATCGGAATTACTGGTGTGGGGAGAAATATCGGTGCGACCAAGAGCAGCAGGCAGTATTTCGCGCATGGGTGCTTTCGCTTTGAACGGGTGTTAAAGGTTTCTGAACGTGAGTCGGGTGAGGACAGGATGCAAGCACTATAGATGGCGTACACCGGATGTGGCGTACACCGGGGCGCAGGCGACAATGAAATGCGGCTTGCATTTTCGCGGGAACTCTGGCATTACACTATATCACATTGTCCCATCCCTGCCTGCCGGGGATGCTATCCCACCCGACAAGTTGACCCACCCGGCAAGCTATCCCGCTCGGCATCCACGTGGATCGGTTCGGTCGTATTGGTTGTGACCGCGACTGTTTATGGAGGCCCACCTGCATGACTCAACAACGTATCACATTTGAATGGCGCATTGGCGAAGCCGAGTATGACCGTTGGGCAGATGGGCATCTCGACCCCAATGCCGGTGCAGATGCTGGGCTGTTTTCCACACGCGAACAGCGGCTGGTGAACAATATGCTGCGCGGGTTGGCGCTGTTGACGGTGGTCGTGCTGGCGGCGACGGGCATTTCCCTATCCCCGCGCCAACTGGAATGGGATCGGGCCGCCGCGGGGATTCAACGGAGCCTGGATCGGGAAAATCGAGCGTGGTATAGCCTGGATCGCGATCTGTTTCTGGCGACGGTGGATCCCACGATTGAAGACCACTGGGCGACCGAATGGCGGCGGCATTGGCGCGGCGAGCCGGGAAGCCGTCTGGAATATGGCGCAGAACTGCAACAGATTGAGTCTCTGGGCGATGGATTTATGCGAGTGGCAGTGACCGCGCGCCAGCCTGCCACCGAATGGTCGGATGTGGAAGAGCTGCACGAACTTCGATTCTACCGCGAAACCGAGCAGGGCTGGGTGCGCACGGTGCCGGGGCTATATGCCGATTATTGGGGAGAACGGCGGACGCTGCAAACCGGCAACCTGCACTTCATTTATTTTGCCCGCGATGCGGATACCGTGCGCGCGGCTGCGCCGCGGGTCGCGGCGGCGATGGCAGAAATCCATCGGCTATTGGATATTGATCCGCCTGTGGGCTACGAAGAATTTACCGTGGAACTGCAGCCCGACCGTATGGGGCGCTGGGCGTGGGACGGCAATCATGTCCAGATTACGTCGCCCACGTTTGCCACTGTGCCGGCAGGGCTGACACCCAGCGAGAATCTGACCGAAAGCCTGGTCAACCGGCTGGCCTATCGGGTTTTCAACTCCGCCGAAGAACCCGATGGCCGCTTTCTCTTTCGCTGGACGGTGATGAATTGGGGCCTGCGCCGCTGGATGATCACCCACCTGCTGGATCAGCCTTCGCCCTGGCACGCACAGGCCGTGGAGATCTTCCGCACCGAAAGCGCCGGACGCTTTCCGCTTTCTCCGCGCGAAATTTCAGATAATGAACAGGCGGGACGTCCGTCGCGTGAATATGTGGTCTGGCGGTTTTTGGCTGCCGAAACGTTAATTGAGTATGGTGTGCAAACCTATGGCGAACAGACAATCCCCGCGTTGTTCCGGGGGTTCACCCATTTTGCGTCGTGGGAGGAATTGACCCCCGCCGTCTATGGTGTGGATTTGGCAACCTTTACGGCAGGCTGGAACGAATATCTGGCAGAACACTATCAGTTGGAATAGCCGCGCCGGTTTTTGCCAGCCGGGCGCGCGCCTCGGAGTGAGAGAGGGCGGCGCGCGCTGCTTCGGGCGCAGCCTGAATTTCGGTTGCCAGTGCGTGCGCCTGTGCGTAGTGTTGCGCGGCTTGCGCGTCGTCTTGTTGGGCTGCGGCCACGTCGCCTAGCCCCATGTGCGCCAGGATGGCGTCGCGCCGCCGGTCCATCTCCAAACACAGGGCCAGGTTGTCT
>JBBDIO010000294.1:0-10653 GCA_040880365.1 Litorilinea sp. | reverse complement strand
ATGGGCCTGGATGGTGGTTTGTACTATGGCGATAACCGGGAAAGCCGACCAGGGATTTATCCGCAAGCGCAATGCGTCGCTCGTCCTCAACGAGCTACGTTTGAGCGCGCCCCTATCGCGCGCCGATCTTGCCAAGCGCATCGGTCTCAACCGCAGCACCATTTCCAGCATTGTCGCCCAGTTGCTCGAAGAACAGTTGGTCCACGAGACCGAACTCCAGACGGATAAAATCGGACGACCCGGACTATCACTGGAGCTGAACCCCAGCGGCGGATGCATGATCGGGGTCGAAGTGGGCGTGGGCATCAGCAAGGTGATCCTCACCGATTTCCTGGCGGGGAACATCTGGAAGGGGCGTCTCGAACTTCCCCTGGAAGAGCCTATCGACGGCTATCTGCACGCCGCGGGCCGGCTGGTAGAACATGCGCTGCGCGAAGCCGCCAAACAACAACGGCGCGTATTGGGCATTGGCATCAGTGTGCCGGGTCTGGTAGATGTGACCGAGGGCGTGTTGCGGATTTCGCCCAATTTCCGCGGCCAGGAGATTCCCATTGTCGGTCCGTGGCGCAAACGCTTCGGGCTGCCCGTGATTGTGGAAAACGATGCCAACGCCGCCGCCCTGGGCGAACACTATTTCGGCGTTGCCAAAGATGCGCCCAATTTTCTCTATCTGGGCGCGGCCGCGGGTATCGGCGGCGGCATCATCATCGACGGGAAGATCTTCCGCGGGCGGGGTGGCTATGCGGGCGAAGTGGGACACATGACCATGGACCCCGAAGGCGACATGTGCAACTGTGGCAAACGCGGTTGCTGGGAAACCCTCATCGGGCCGCGAGCCGTGGTGGAGCGCTATCGCCGTTCCGTCGCCGCGGGCAGCGCCTCACCCTTGAGCAAAAATCTGGAAGGCGTCACCTTTGGCGCGATTGTGGAAGCCGCCGAAATCGGCGATCTGGCCGCAGTATCGGTGTTGCAGGAAGTCGGTCATGATCTGGGGCTAGGCATTGCCAACCTGGTCAATGTCTTTAATCCCCAGCTGGTCATTTTGGGCGGCGTGCTGAGCCTTGCCCACGAAACCCTCATCCCCATGATCCGCGAGACAGTGAAGCAAAACAGCCTCTACCCCATGCGCGCCGCACTGAGCATCCTGCCCTCGGAATATGGCACGGAAGATTGTCTGATGGGTGCCGTCTCGCTCATTCTCGATGACCTCATGCGCGCACCAGTGTAAATGCACGCACCAGTGTAAATGCACGCACCAGTGTAAATGCGCGCACCTGTGTGACGATACTTGCATACTGTGTCCTCCAAATAATTAAAAAAAAGCAGATCAGAGTAGCTGCGAAAATGCTACTCTGGTCTGCTGATTCTTTAATAATTTAGAGGGAAGACCCAACTTCGCTCACAAGCACCCGGCCAAACAAATCACACCCGATGCTACGACTTTATCCTGCAACGTCATGCGTTGCGGTAAGCACTCTGCAACACTATGTGTTGCGGTAAGCATCCTGCAACACTATGTGTTGCGGTAAGCATATGTCCGGCGATAGCCATAATCGGTGCTAAAGCTGCCAAAGGCCTTCTTTGCAGCCTGGTTCAACGGATAGCGCATGAGCGAACGCAGCCCGCGGCGCGCAATCTGCGTGGGGCTATAGGTCTTACGGCACAGCCAGTCATAGGCCGAACGCAGTTCCTCCACCGTGAAATTTTTAGGTTCGAAGGTGAGATGCGCCGTATCATAGGTACTCCACGGCATATCCAACAGGCGATTCTGTTCCACCAATTGTTCGCGGAACGGTGTACCCGGGAACGGTGTCAGCATGGTGATACTCACGCTGTCCAGATCCGATTTGCGGATGAAATCCCACATGGCCTGGAAAGTTGCCGGCGTATCTTCATCGAAGCCCATGACAAAGAGACCCACTACCCCGGTGCCGGTGCGGCGAATGATGTCAATCGCCTCTGTTGCCGAATGCGCCAGCCCCTTGGACTTCCCGCCCAGTTCACGCCGGTTATCGGGGTTCACACTCTCAAAACCGATGAAATGCTTGTCCAGGTGTGCGGATTTGCCCATTTCCAACAGTTCAGGATACTGAGAAATACTCATTTCCGATTGGCAGGTCCAACCGGTCAGATCCATTTTGCTCAATGCCTGGAACAAATTGGCGCAATAGTCGGGATCGGTGTGAAAGTTCAGCCCGAAGTTATCATCGGTGAGGAAGAAACGCTTGATGCCGCGTCGTTCAATTTCATCCACCACTTCATCAATGGGACGCAAACGCATACGCCGCCCACTGACACGAATGGCAGTACAGAAAGAACAGTTGCGCGGACAGCCGCGGGTAATCTCCAGATAGGGCGTCCAGTAGTCTCGGCTCTCGTTCATCATATTGATGACCCGATCCGTTATCGTGGCGACGCCTGCCAACTCGGCCCATTCTTCATCTTTATAAATGGGCTTCATGCCCTTGATGCCTTCAGCCGCATAATCTTTCAACACTTCTTGCCAGGTGAAATAGCCTTCGCCGACAAAAGTGCTATGCGCAAATGTCTGCACATGTTCGGGCATCAGTGTGGCATGGACACCGCCCACCACCACGCCCGCGCCCTGCTTCATCATCTGGTGCGCAATCACTTCGGCACGTTCCACGTCGGTGGTCATCGAGGTAATGCCGACCAGATCGCCGTCGCGCACTGTGTCCAGCGGCAAATCGCGCAGATTCTCATCCCAGATTTCCACCGGAATTTCATCGGGTACCAGAGATGCCAACCGCATCAGCGTATAGGGTGAACCCGGTGCTTTACCTAATATCCGCCCATCTCGGCGCGGTCGAATCAAAATTACACGTCGCATTATTCCTCCACTGCTGGCGCTGCTTGAGGCCTATCGTATGCGCAACAGCATACCATAGGGCGCAAACGTCCGGCAAGAAATAAATATCAAAAATTTCATAAAAATTAACCATGACTCGTTTAGACGAGTAAATGGAAACTTCTACCCCGACAAAATCGCTACGCCCGCGCCTACCCAACCAGATATAAAATCAGGAGCGAGTAGCTGATGCCCACGATGCTGCCCACAATGACCTCGGTGGGCGTGTGGCCCAAAAGCTCTTTCAATTCCTGTTCGCTGATGGGTTGACCGCTGAAAAGCTCGCGCAGAATCTGATTGAGGATGCGCGCATGTTGTCCGCTTTGGTGGCGCACCCCGCGCGCATCATACATCACAACCAGCGCGGCGATCACTGCTACTGCAAACAGGGGTGAACCTAACCCATGTTGTACAGCCAATACGGTTGCCAGGCTGGTCACCATAGCCGAATGGCTGCTGGGCATACCGCCTGTGCGAAAAAGCACCTGCACATCGGGGGCGCCGGTATGCCGCCATTCCCACAGATATTTATAGAACTGCACCCCCAATGCCGCAGAAATCGGCAACCAGAGCGCCAGATTCGACCACAACGCGGAGATAGAAGCCGCCATAGAGGTTTAAGATTCCTGCCAATCCTCTAGCGAGGAAAGCGTAGCAGCCTCGTCGCCGGGCTGCCATTTGCGCACCCGCAGTTCGGCTTCGTCTAGTTTGTGTGTGCAATAGGCCGCCAGTTGTGCGCCCACTTCATACAGCTTCAGAGATTCTTCCAACGGCAAATCGCTGTTTTCCAGCGCGTTCAAAATCTCTTCCAATTGATTAAATGCGTCTTCGTAACTCAGTTCTGCTTTGTCATCCGCCATTGATTATTCCTTGTCTAGGCCCCACAGTTCAGTATACCATTAGCCTATGGAAAGACCCCATAGAAAGTGAAAGTTGCCAGATGACGCATGAGATGAGCGACACCGACAGTTCCCCGCCCGCCGACCCATCTTCCAATACACCTGTCACAGACACGGGGCACACCAGCCCGGATGTTGATTGGGATCCCCGTCCTATCATCGTCTTTGCCACGCCCCACGCTGCCACGGCGCAAACCATTCGCGCGGCGGTCACTGCCCTGGGCGGTCGCGCCGTTGCGGCCCCCACCCGCCAGGAGTTTATCACCGCGGTAGATTTCTGGTTTCCCGCAGGTGCGCTGGTAGATGCAGACGCCTATCAGCAACAGGCGGCGGACTGGCAGAAGACCATTCGGCGGCTCAAATTGCGGCCCCACACCCGCGCCGTCCCCATCGTGCTCTTTGGCGATCTGCCTGCCCCGCTACCCGGCCCGGATCCAGACACGGGCACAGATGCTGCGCCCCCAGTAGACGCCATCTGGACCGCCACCCAATTTGCCAACAAGCTGCCCGACCTGATCGCCCGGTTGATTACCCCGCCCACGATCTATCCCGACGGCTGGGATGCAGCCCTGAGTGAAAAAGCCCAAAAAGGCATCAAGGAATTTAACGCCCGCCAATATTACGAACAACACGAATGGCTGGAACATGCCTGGATGGAAGAAACCCGCCCCATCCGTGATATGTATCAGGGCATCCTCCAGGTTGGTGTAGGATTCTATCACATCGAACAGGGCAATTGGCCCGGCGCGCTCAAGATGCTGCGGCGCGGGCTGCCGCGTCTGCGGGCGCTGCCACCCGTCTGCCAGGGTCTGGATATTGCAGAGCTGCGCGCCGCGGCCGAAACCATCCACCGCGAAGTCACTGCCCTGGGCCGCGCCCGTCTGCACGAATTCGATACCCGACGCTTCCCCACGATTCGCATCGTCACGCGCTAGTCGCGCGCTAGATCGCGGTGGGTCTAGCGCTGCAACATGCCCAGACTATAGCCGCCATCCACCTCAATGGTCTGTCCCACAATCATAGCCGCGCCGGGTCCACAGAGCCACGCCACCACCCGCCCCACATCTTCGGGCGTCACCAGCCGCCCCGCCGGCGTATTGCGCTGGGCATGTTCAATCATCTCGGCGCGGCGCGGAAACGATTCCAGCGCGCCCGTATCCACCAGCCCGGGGCTGACGCAATTCACGCCGATGCCCGCGGGCGCCAGTTCGATTGCCAGATAGCGGGTCATGGCTTCCAGGGCAGCCTTGCTGGTGCCCACCATGCCATAATCGGGAAAAACGCGCCGGCTGCCAATGCTGGTGAGGGTGATTATCCGCCCCCAGCCGGCGGCGCGCATGTGGGGCACGGCACGCTGCACCGCGGTCAATAACCCCTGCACATTGATACCCATCGTCCAGTCCCACTCGCGTGCGGTCAGTTCGGTCATGGGGCGCAGCACACCGCTGGCCGCATTACCCACAAAAATGTCCACGCTGCCCAGCTGGGCCACGGCTTCATCGACCAGCCGTTGCGCATCGTCGCTGCGCCCCAGATGCGCCTGCACGACCAGCGATTTCACCCCCAGCGCGGCCACCGCAGCGGCCGTGGCCTCGGCTTCGCGCCGCCGCCGCATATAGTTGACGACCACATGACAGCCCTGCGCCGCCAATGCCAGGGCAATGCCCCGCCCAATGCCGCGTCCGCTGCCCGTAATCACCGCAACCTTGCCGGCCAACGCACGGGAAACAGGCTCCCCACTACTTATCTGCCCAGTGTTCATCTACTGTCTGCTTTCTTACCAATCGAGGGCTGCCAGGCGCAGCAATTCGTCGACGGTGGTCGTATTGCGCACTCGCACCCGGCGCATCTCGAAGAGGCGGTCGCTGCTGTGGGTCGCGCCCTGCACCGTAGTCACGCCCGCCCAATAATTGGCGCTGGCGAAAATATCAATCGTCAACTGATCATATTGCCCCGCGGGATAGGAGATAAACCGGGGCCGTACCCCCACTTCCTGCTCAATGGCTTCCAGATTACCCAACGCCTGCCAGACCAGATAGTCCGTATCCCGATCTTTGAGCGAGGTGTGATTGCGGCCATGAGCTTCGATGGACATGCCGCCTGCATACATCTCGCGCACCATATCCCAGGTCAGATAGGCGAGCATATTCTCATTGATGAAGTCGGTATTGACAAAAAAGGTGGCAACCATGCCCCGCGCGCGTAACAAGGGAAAGGCGTGCACATAATTATCCCGATAGCCGTCATCGAAGCTGAGAATGACCGGCTTTTCGGGCAAGGCCGCGCCCTGGGTCAGGTGGGCATGCAACTGGTAAAAGCTGATGGTGGTATAGCCATTGGCTTGCAGGGCATCCAGGTGTGCAGCAAAGCGCCCCGGCGTGACCGAAAGATCGACACGATAAATATCCGCGCCCGGTGGCGGCTCGCTCAGATAATGATACATGAAAATGGGCACACGCACGCTGCGCGTTTCGCCCGTAGTAGCATTGGCGTGCGCGGCCCAGACCGGCGTCGGCTCCAGAGGTGGCAGAGGAGCCGCTGCCGCAGGCGCGGGTGTGGGCGTCGCGACGAGCACCGATAGCGCATCTACCGCTACGTCGGGGTCTTCGGGCACCGGCTGCGCTAGCCACTCGGTCAGCGCCAGCGGATTCGGTGTTGGGGTAGGCGTGGGCAGCGCGCCCATCACGCCGCCCGCCAGCGTTGTCGCCAGCCGATCCCGCGTGGCCGGTGAAGTCGTAATGGTGTCGCCCAGTGTATCACCCGGTGTGTCGGAAGCGTGCGGCAAAGCGGGCAGATACACGGTAGCCGTCCCTGGGGCGGGTACCGTGTATCTGCCCGTGTCGCCATCGGTTATGCCCACTGGGGTTCTTGGGTGTGGCGGCGCAAGCGGTGATTCGGGTACACGCAGGCGCGGCAGCACCGGCACCGGCGGCAAAAAGCCCATCTGCGTGCGCAATGTCGTGCGCGCCAGGGCAGACGCAAGGCCCGGAAATGTCGCGCCTACCTGCTCCGACACGCCGGCCAGCGGCGACTCCTGCCCGGCATGGGGGGTCGCCGTCACGGTTGGTGTCGCTGGCTCTGGTGTCACGGTTGGTGTCGCTGGCTCTGGTGTTAGCACAGTAGCGATAGACGTGACGGTAGATGTCACCACAGGCGTGAGCGTGCCATTCACCTGGGCAATGACCGAGGCCGATGCGGGGGTCGGCGCGGGGGTCGGTTCGTCATCTGCCGAAGCCGCCACACGATTGCCACACGCAGTCAGCAGCAGCAGTACCAGCCCCAGGCCGATAACAACCAGCCTATGCCGCCACACGCGGCTTGACACAGAACACGCGCCGGGTGATACAGAAATAGACGACCCACCCACCCGTGCATCACCCACATTCTGCAATTTATGTTGATTCAACTGAACATCCGCGTAATCCATACCTGCCCATCCAAAAAATCACAACCACCCTTTCCTATTCGATGCGCGGTTATGCCAAAACCCGCCATGCCAAGAAAACAGGCAACAATCCTGTGCATCGCATGGGTGGAAAAGACAAGTTGCAAAGTAACAACTTTTTGCAGAGCCATTCAGAAAGTCTGCATGGCAGTAAATTGTACATTCAGACGCTCGAATATCTTAACCGGTTGACAAATGAGTTTGAACAAATTATACTTTCTGAATAATTGATTCCTTCATGCTGTTGCGACTCTATACTACTAGCGAAATACTACTAGCGGCTGCGACAAACCGAATTGGCCCCCGGCTACATTCTGCAAAACTCTGTTGCAAACCTTCCGGCTTTATCATCCGGCAACCGAATGGGACCTGGCGCACCATGTACAGAGAAAAAATTCGTGAATACTACGACCACTTGAGCCGGAGCTACCGGAAAGTCGCCGAGTATATCATGAGCAACTACTATGAAGTTTCGTTTATGACCGCGGCCCAGCTGGCATATTCCGTGGGCGTGGATACCACGACCGTAGTCCGGTTCTCCCAGCGTCTGGGCTACAACGGCTATCCCGAACTGCTCAACGATATCCGCGAACAGGTCAAATCTGAAATTTATGCGGCCTATGAACCCAAAGAGTTGGTGCCCACCGATCCTGCGGGCGTCTTCAAGGATCGCGCCGAACAAGAGCAGCATAATCTGCGCCAGATGTTGACCCACAACCCGCCCGACCATGTGCGCCGCGTGGCCGATTTGTTTACCGCGGCGACCCATATTGTGCTGGTCGGCGAAGGCTACGCCGATGCTGTGGCCGAAATGACCGCCCAGCAACTGCGCCATCGAGGCATCTCGGCCGAGGCCATTGCCTTTGATCCGGTGCGCATGGCCGGCACGCTGATGAGCCTTGTACCCGGCACGCTGGTCATCGGCATCAGTGCGACTGAATATGGCGAAAATGTTGCCAAGGCCCTGGCCTATGCGCGCAGTCGTGGTTGCGCCACCCTGGGCGTGGTCGGTTCGCTCGCCAGCCCTGTCAACCGCATGTCCGACCAGGTTATGTATGCGCCGACCGATGCGCCCGGCCCGCTGCCCAGCATCGTCGCGCTGAGCGCGGCGCTGGCTGGTCTGGTCCAGGTTGCCAGCCGCGACAGCGACGAAGCCGTCGAACGCCGGCTGGAAGAATTCCACCGCACCTACGAATTCCTCACCCAGTCGGAAAACGGCGCCGAAGTCCCCGAAGACGAAAGCTAGCACGTCCCGCCTTCTGCAATAATAGAATGTCACCGCTCCTGCGGTGACATTCTCTGCTGCCCGTGTCACCGCAGGAGCGGTGACCTACCTTTGGTAGTCTGCAACATAAATCCTGCAATATAAAACAAAGACGAAATCCGGCGCAACTGGTAACGGGCGACCCTGTATTCTACCGCGTCCTACTCTGTCCTACCGCCTGCCCCATACCGCCTTACCCCATCCTGCCTTACCAATAGTGATACCGATGACGACGGTAATAGGCGATCATTCGTTCCAGCCCGTCGGTGAGGGGCGTAGTTGGTTGCCAGCCCAGCGCGTTTTGAATGCGGCCATAGCTGGAATAGACATCGCCAATGTCGATCCGTTTGCGCGCTTCGGGCCAGGGGATACACTCAATGCGCCCCTGCCCGGCAATCTCCACGATGGTCTGCGCCAACACGAGCAGGCTGATGGGCGCGTCGCCGCCCAGGTTGTAGATCTGGCCGTCAGATTCCGAACATGCACCCGTGCGCAGAAAAGCATCCACCACGTCATCCACATAGTTCAAATCGCGCAACTGGCTGCCATCCCCATAGAGTTGAATGGTCTTGCCTTCTACTGCCAGCCGCACAAACCAGCCGATGAAGCCCTGGCGGTTGTGGCGCAACAGTTGGCGCGGGCCATAGGTATTGGTCAGGCGCAGCGAAGCCGTGCGCAGGCCATAGGCATTGTAATAGACCATGTGATACCACTCACCCGCCACCTTGTTCACCCCGTTCACGTCGGTCGGCTGCTGAACGTGATTTTCGTCGAGGGGCAGATATTGGGGTTTGCCATATTGCTGGCGCGTGCCGGCATAGACAATCTTCACCCGCTCATTTTCATAGCGACACGCCTCCAGAATCGAAAGCGGGCTGCGCGCGTTGATCTCCAGATCCGTGAAGGGGTCTTCCATAGAATCCAGGTGGCTGACCTGCCCGGCCAGATTAAAGAGCACATCCTGGTCGCGCACCAGCGCGCGCATGGAATAGGGGTCGCGCACGTCGGCAATATTCACCCGTGCGCGGTCTTCATAGCCCGCAATATTAAAGAGATTGCCGCCATAGTCAGGGATCATCGAATCGACCAACGTCACATGGGCGTCGAGGTCGATCAGGCGGCGCGCAAGATTGGAGCCGATAAAGCCCAAACCGCCGGTGATCAGTACACGTTTGCGGGCATAGTAGGCCAGGTGATCGATTTCGCTCATCTATCGTTTCTTTGTATATCGTTTCTGTGCATTATCTCTGTGCATTATCTCTGTGCATTATTTCTGTGCATCATGACGCCCCATCACTTATGCGCGCGAAATGCGCTGCATAGCGCCGCGCCAGATGGGGCCAACCCAATTCCGTTTCAATGCGCCGGCGGCCCGCAGCCCCCATCTGCGCCCGCAAATCCCCATTTGTGGCCAGTTGTGCCAGCGCATCGGCCAGCGCGCCCACATCCTCTTCGGGCACAATCAGGCCGGTTTCGCCATGCGCAATCGCCAGTTGATTGCCCGCCACCGTAGAGCCAACGACCGGCCGGGCACAGCTCATGGCATCCAGTACACACACATTCAGACCATCGGCGGGTTTGCTCACCGAAGGCATAACCAGCGCATCGGCCATATTGTAATAGACGCCGATTTCATTGTTTGGCACCACACCCACCCACCGCACACGCGCGTCGATCCCGAGGTCGCGGCTCAACTGCTGCCAATTCGCCAGCTCATCGCCTGTGCCCACCATCACCGCGATGGGCTGTTGCGCCGGAGGCAAATCGCGCAGGCGAGGATGCGCCAGCGCACGCAAAAACACATCGAAACCTTTCTTGGCGACCATACGCCCCACCGTCAAAAATACGGGAGTGGCCGCGGGAATCTCCAGTTGGCTACGCAGAGCATCCGTGCCTCGATGGCTGGGCGTCAGCGCGTTGGGGTCTGTGCCATAGATAATCATATCAAACTTGCGCGGGTCTGCGCCCAAAGCCACCACCGCATCGCGCAAAGATTCGCTATTGGCGGTCAGCAAACTGGCCTGGCGAAAAGTGAAGCGCGCCATTGCCCGGAAGAGCGGATTCTGCGCCGCGACCTGCGCATCGGAACCGGGAATGGAGACCACCAGCGGAATCCCCAGCCGGCGCGCGACGACGGCGGCAATGAACCCATTGGGCAAGGCCCAATGCGCGTGGA
>JBBDIO010000293.1:0-10717 GCA_040880365.1 Litorilinea sp. | reverse complement strand
GGCGAACCGTCACGCGTTTATGATGTGCTGGCGAATCCGGTCGAGATCGAGGGTGAGACGGATGGCTGGGTGTTGGTGATACGCGATATCACGCGTGACCGGGAATTGCAGGATCAGCTCCAGCGCCAGGATCGCCTGGCGGCTGTGGGCCAGTTGGCCGCAGGCATAGCCCACGACTTTAATAATATTCTGGCCGTGATTGTCCTCTATGTGCAGATGTTGCAGCGCAGTGCGAATCTGGGTGCCGTCGAGCAAAAGCGGTTGGGCGTGGTGCGCGAACAGGCGCAACATGCCAGCGCGCTGGTGCGCCAGGTGCTGGACTTCAGCCGCATGTCGGTGATAGAACGCGGGCCTGTGGATTTGGTGGGGCTGGTGCGCGGCACGTTTGATATGTGGCAGCGAGTTCTGCCCGAAAATATCCGCCTGACCTTTGCCGTAGAGGGGCCGTCGGGCATGTGTACCCTGACGGATACACATGCGGAATCGGATGTTGGCGTCACAGATGCGGGAGGCGCAATCGGGCGTTTCATTGTGGAGGGCGATGCCACGCGCCTCCAGCAGGTACTCATGAATCTGGCGGTGAATGCCCGGGATGCCATGCCCGATGGCGGTAGCCTGCATATCCGCCTGGCTCGACACACGGCAAACGCGGAACATCCAGTGGAACTCCAGGATTTGCCGCCCGACCGTTGGATTACGCTGTCGGTAGAGGATACGGGGATGGGCATTGCCCCCGAACATTTGCCCCATGTCTTTGACCCGTTTTTTACGACCAAAGCCGTTGGCAAAGGCACGGGGTTGGGCTTGGCGCAAGTCTATGGCATTGTGCGCCAGCATGGTGGGCATGTGACCGCGGATAGCCGCCTGGGCGCGGGCACCCGATTTCATCTCACGCTGCCCTTGCTCCTCGATGCGAGCCGCGAACCGGAACAGCTTGGCGATGACATCGTTGCCAACGAGGGAACGGGGAGGATATTGCTGGTGGAAGACAACCCGGCAGCGCGCGAGGCTACCCGGGCGATTTTAGAGTTATATGGATATGACGTGCTGGAGGCAACCAATGGAACAGATGCGTTGCGTGTGTTTCGCGCACAGACCGATGCCATTAATTTGGTGCTCACCGATGTGATGATGCCGGAAATGGGCGGGATCGAGCTGTTTCAGACGCTCGCCGAGGCACACCCCAACTTGCGTGTGCTGTTCATGACCGGCTATCCACTGGACGACGTCGGTCGCCAGTTGATGGAGCTGGGGACGGTAGACTGGTTGCAAAAGCCTTTTTCCATTCAGCAACTGACTGAAAAAATCCGCAATCTGCTCCAATAGCCGCTAGTGCTCTGCAAACTAAGTTTGTGTACGAATCGTGTAGGTCACCGCTCCTGCGGTGACAAACGCTGTCACGCTGATTGTCACGCCAGGAGGCGTGACCTACGAAAGATGCACAATTCAAGTTTACAGAGTACTCGTGCTCTACTGTTGCCGATGCACCACTAGGCCGATGCGCCACTAGGCCGATGCGCCACTGTGAGGCATTAGACCGTGTCGGCTGCCGGCGGCACCAGCTCGGCGACGGCATTTAGAATTTCCTGCCATTCAAACGGTTTCATAAAAGTTCGCTGGGCGCCCATGCGCTTGGCTACGGTCAGGAGTTCGGTCAATCCGCGCGCGCCTCCGCCCGAAATCGCGATGATTTTGACATCGGGGAAGCGCCGGCGGAATTGATAGATGACTTCGAGACCATCGGTATCGGGCATAAAAATGTCGGTGATGACCATGTCTACCGGGGCGTCGAGATGAAAGTCGATTGCATGTTTGCCCGAAGGTGCAGTGACTGTGGTATAGCCCGCCTCGTCCAGAACTTCGGCCAATATCAAGCGTATTTCTGCGTTGTCGTCGATGATTAGGATGCGCGCCATGCGGTGTGCTTTCTTTGCCATGACAAGATGCGTCGTGGCTCGACACTTATAAAACAGACAATTGCATAAATAGCCAACCGCCGTGCAAGGGCCAGTGTGAACTCCGGCATTCCCTTGCACGGCGGTTGGCTATTTTATGTCATAGCGTGATTGCGCTAGCCGCGTTGGCTAAGCGCTACATAGTCTCGTTCGCCATGCCCCAGATATATCTGACGCGGGCGTGCAATGCGCTGTTCCGGGTCGGTAACCAGCTCGATCCATTGGGCGAGCCAGCCCGGCGCGCGGCCCAGCGCAAACAAGACTGTGAACATGTCGGTGGGGAAGCGCATAGCCCGATAGATGATGCCGCTGTAGAAATCTACATTGGGATAGAGCTTGCGCGCCACGAAATATTCGTCTTTCAGCGCGACTTCTTCCAGGGCAATCGCGATATCCAGCAAGGGATCGGTGCCGGTGACTTCGAAAACGTCGTAGGCGACTTTTTTGATGATGCGGGCGCGGGGATCGTAGTTCTTATAGACCCGATGGCCGAAGCCCATCAGGCGAAAATCGCCATTCTTGACGCGATCTACATAGGCGGGCACGTTTTTTACATCGCCAATCTCGGTGAGCATATTGACGACTGCTTCGTTGGCGCCCCCGTGGCGCGGCCCAAAGAGTGCGGCTGCCGCGCCCGACATGGAGCTGTAGGGATCGGACATGGCAGAACCGATGTTGCGCATCACCGCGGCCGAACAGTTCTGTTCGTGGTCGGCGTGCAGGATAAACAGCACATCCAGCGCTTTGGCCAATACGGGGTTGACCTCGTAGTTGGTCTGGTTCATATAATCCAGCATATAGAGGAAGTTGCTGGTATAGTCGAGGTCGGAATTGGGATAGTTGTAGGGCCGACCGATGCGATGGCGATAGGTGAACGCGGCGACGGTGGGCAATTTGCCCAGGATGCGCAATACCTGTTTGTTGCGCATGTCTTCGTCTTCTACTTCCTGCGCTTCGGGGTGGAAGGTAGACATGATGGAGAGCGCGCTGATGAGCATACTCATGGGGTGCGCATCGTGGCGGAACGCTTCCAGCATACGGGCCATATTTTCATGCACAAAGGTGTGGTGCAGTATGTCGTGTTGCCACTTTTCCGATTCTTGCTGATTGGGCAATTCGCCGTGGATCAGCAGATAGGCGACTTCAAGAAAGTTGCTCTTTTCGGCAAGCTGTTCGATGGGGTAGCCGCGATAGTGGAGAATGCCGGCGTCGCCATCGATATAGGTGATGGCGCTTTTGCACGAGGCGGTGCTGCCATAGCCCGGATCATAGGTCATCAGGCCAAAATCGTCGTCATTGACCTTGATCTTGCGCAGGGCCGCGCCGGGAATAGTCTCGTTTTCAATGGGAACGTCGTAGGATTTCCCTGTTCGATTGTCGGTAATCGTTAACGTGTTTTGGCTCATGGCATCGCTCCTAAAGCGTTGGTGCTGTCTGCGTTGCAGGGCTGCGGGGGGTGGCATGGTGGGCTGGATGACGATTTACGCTTTCTCGCTGCACGGATTGAGGCCCAAGCCGGCACTGGTTGTGCGCAGGCAATTGAGCAGGTTCCACCCCTGGACACTGCATATGAAACAAGGCACCGATTTTGAAAATTCTAAAAAACTATATGGCCCGTTCATCTATCGGGCATTTTTGCCTGTTTATCCTTTATTATGCACTTGAGCAGCAACATTGACCAAAGTCCTGTGGACGGTGGAATCGGAAGTGTTGTTGCGTTTGCCCGGCAGCCTATCCAGTTGATAAGCCCACTGTGCCGGGAATATATAGCCCTATTATCATGGTCTGGGTCGCCGGCGAGCTTGCTGGCGCAGCTAGCCGACTGCGGCAGGCAGCGAGTTGCCCGCGACACCCGCCACCAAATTTTGCGCAGCCAGCAGGGCCATTTTTGTGCGTGTGGCGTGCGATGCGCTGCCGATGTGGGGCAGGATCAGGCAGTTGGGCAGGGCTACCAGGGGATGGTCGGCGAGCAGCGGTTCGGGGGTGGTCACATCCAACCCCGCGCCGGCGATTTCACCCGTGGTCAGCGCGGTGTAGAGCGCGTCCTGATCGACAACACCGCCCCGGCTGGTGTTGATCAGAATGGCCGACTTTTTCATTTTGGCAAATGCGTCGGGATTAAACAGGTCGCGGGTTTCTGGCGAAAGCTGGCAGTGGATGGAAATAAAGTCACTGGTAGCGAGCAGTTCGTCCATTTCCACATAGAGGGCGCCTACTTCGGCGGCGCGGCCGGGGGCGGGCGTGGGGTTGGTATAGAGCAGACGACAGTTGAAACCGGCCAGACGGCGGGCGAATGCCATACCAATGCGTCCCAGGCCGATAATGCCGACTGTGCTGCCATAGACATCATAGCCCGCCATCCATTCGGGCTGCCAGGTAGACCATTCGCCATTGCGCACCGCGTCGTGGGCTTCGGTGAGGCGTCGCGCGGTGGCGAGCAAGAGCGCAATGGTGAGATCCGCAGTGGTTTCGGTGAGCACACCGGGTGTGTTGCCCACCTGCACGCCGCGGGCGCGGCAGGCTTCCATATCAATATGGTCGAAGCCTACGGACATGGTGCTCACCACCCGCAGTTGCGGACCGGCGGCTTCGAGCAGTTCGGCGTTGATGGCTTCGGTGAGCAAACACAAAATGCCGTCGCTGCCCTGGACCCAATCCAGCAGGGTGGCGCGGGGAATGCTGTCGTCGGAATCCCACAGACGCATGGTGCAGTGCTCGTTGATATATGCCAGCGCAGGGGCGGGAATGCGACGGGTGACGACGACGGTTGCTTTGCTCATGGCGGGTCCTTTTTAAGTTTTGCTAGTTGGGCCAGCCCGATCCAACGCGCCTTCAACCCTATTCCGCTTCGATTTGTGTTTCGGGGTGGTTGCCCGTCCAATAGGCGGAAAAGCGACCGGCTAAATCGACGGGCAAGCGGCCGGAGATGTGCGTGCCGGTGTTGGTGTGTTCTTCGTTTTCCACAAAGCCGTGTTCATGTGCCAACGCCACCAGTTCACCTTTTTCATACGGGATCAGCAAATCGACGGGCACCATTTGCAGGCGCAGTATCTCGTCCAGCTTGTCCAGCAGTGCGGGCACGCCTTCGCCTGTGCGCGCACTGAGGGGCACTGCGTTGGCATAGTCGTGTACCGCGCCTTCCAGCCAGGTGACATGGCTGGGATCGCTGCGGTCCAGGCGATCAATTTTATTGAGTGCAGTGAGCACGGTTTTGCCGCCTGCGCCCAAATCTTCCAGCACTTCTTCCACCGCGGCCACCTGGGCATCCATGTTCACATGCGACGCATCGACTACATGGATGAGCACATCGGCCTGGGTCACTTCTTCCAGCGTGGCGCGGAACGCGGCGACCAGCTGAGTCGGCAGTTTCTGGATAAAGCCGACGGTATCGGTCATGAGCACTACATGTCCGCTGGGCAACGCCATGCGCCGCGTGGTGGGATCCAGGGTGGCGAAGAGCTGATCTTCGGCGCGCACGTGTGCGCTGGTAATGGCATTGAGCAATGTGCTTTTGCCCGCGTTGGTATAGCCGACCAGCGCCACGACGGGAATGCCCGATTTTCGTCGCTGGCGACGATATTGGTCGCGATGTTTGCGGATATCTTCCAGCTGCTTTTTGAGAAAGGCGATGCGGCGGCTGATTTCCCGGCGGTCGACTTCCAGCTGGGTTTCACCCGGCCCGCGCACACCCACACCGCCGCCCGCGCCACCGGCCCGTCCACCCGCCTGGCGCGCGAGATGGGTCCAGGCGCGCGTCAGGCGCGGCAGGCGATATTCATATTGGGCCAGTTCTACCTGCACCGCGCCTTCACGCGTGCGCGCATGGTGGGCAAAAATATCCAGAATCAGCGCGGTGCGATCCAGCACTTTGATCTCTTCGCCCAGCACGCGTTCGATTTCGCGCTGTTGGCGGGGCGAAAGCTCGTCATCAAAGATGACCAGATTGGCCTGCAATTCGGCAACCGCGCTCTGTAATTCTTCCAGTTTGCCTGTCCCGATGAGGGTTGCCGGGTTGGGGTCGTTCAGCCGCTGGGAGATTTCGCCAACCACAACCGCCCCGGCAGTGGTCGCGAGCAGGCCCAACTCTGCCAGGGAGTCGTCAATATCCAGCAGTTCCGGGCGATTGTTCAGCGAAACGGCAACCAGGACGGCGCGTTCGGTCTCCGATTCGGTTGCCATCAGACCCAGGTTGTCGCGGTGGGCAGTTTTGCGCGAACGCGATGACCTGGCTCTGGTCTCATCCGTGACCTCATCTGTGACCTCATCCGTGCCGAAGTCTTCTTCGTATGCGAACTCTTCAAACTCTTCAAAATCATCAAACTCGTCGGACGTTGTATGTGACATGGCAGTCGGTTTTTCTCTGCGATCTAGGCTAGGCTTGGGTGGCCCCGTGTGACAGGCCTTTGTGAATCAGCAATTTACCGTTCCAAGTGACGTTTTTATGAAACTCCGTCAAAACAGGGGCACCGGCTTGCACCCTATTGGGTGTGATGCCCCGTGGACGTTTTCCGACGCAGGCGGGTGTCAGCCTACCTCAAGCTCGATGGTTACCGTGTCGTCTTCGTCAAGCTCTTCGGCCACGCGTATCCGTGTTTTGATGGGTACGATGTAGCTGCCATCTTTGGGAAAGAGAGCCGTCGTCCACGCGGTTTTGCCGATTTTAGCTGTCACCGGAATCATGCCCCAGCCATAGGTGACGGTGGGGGATATGGCGCGCAGTTCTTCACATTCGGGCGGCGGCACGGTGACGAAATAAAAGGGAGCCGGACCCTTCCAAAACCAGATGTTGCCGGTGAATTTAAGGTTCATGTATGCTCACGGTTGCAGGCCCACTGCGGCTGGTGTGGCATCGGTATAGAATTCGATGGCGCTGGACTGAAGCCAGCCGACTGTCGGTGCGGCGATTTGGACCCATTCTTCATTCAGGGTGGTGGCAATCACGATAATATCGGTCCCGGCGGCGAGTTGTGCGCCCTCGGTGGCGGCAATTGCGGGCATTGTGTGCAACAATGCGGCCCCGCGTTGGGGCGCAACGCGACCTGTGCCCAGGCGAATCCGTACATCAATGCTACCTGCGTTTTCGCTTTGGCCGGTAAATGCCAGAAATTCGGCGCTGACCCAGCCGGCAACGGGCGCATTGATCTCGACCCATTGGGCGTCGGGGCTGTACCGGATGACCGTTACATTGGCGCCGATGCTCACACCGCCGGCACGTGCGCTATCCAGCGAGGGCGCTTGTCGAATATTCAAAACCGGATCGGCGATGACCCGTGCCGCGACGGGTGGCGCATAGAGCGTATTGAGCAGCGCATGACCTACGACAGGCGTTTGTGACGCAATTGCTACCGGCGGCAGGCTGGCAGGCCCATTTTCTATTGCAGTCTCTGTGGCAACCGCTGTGGGCAGCGCATCGCGATCGGCCTGAGTGGCGTTGTTGGGCAATCCCAAAGAAATAGGGGCGTCGTTCCAGGCGGCCCAACCCAGCGTCAGGCTCATCAAAAAGACGGTCGTCCAGAGTAGCAGACTGGGCGCTTGTTTGCGAAAATAGGTCGGAACCTGAATTCTGCGCACTCGTGGGCGGCTGGCATTGGATGCAGATAGCGGCGCGGCGGCTGATGTCGGACCAGCCTTTCCCCCATTGTGTGCGCTGGTATTCGTGGATTGTACATCATTTGGCGCGTTTTGTCCGCTGATTGGATTGGGGTCGCGGTTGGGGATTTTCAGCCTTCCACCCGGGCGCGCGGCGCGCGACGGCGCAGTAGGTGTCGCGGAAGATTTCGCGGGCTGTGTGGCGGGTTCGGAATCGGCCCCGCGCACACCGGGAAGCCGCTGGTACCAGGGCACAGGCGGCGTTTCCTCGCGCAGGCCCAATGCCAGCGTCCAGGCATCAACTGCCCAGGCCGCGGCTTCGGGGGTCAGGGCAAGCTGGTTTTCCAGGTTTTGGGTCAGACGGCTGATGGTGGTGCCCAGGGGCATCCAGCCGGGGGCATCGCGCAATTCCCGCGGCACGCGCCGGCGCTGGGCCTGCACCAGCACAAAAATCTCGCGCGTATATTTGCCGCAAAGGTCGTTGAGCAGGGCTTCGGTGCGGCGGGGATCGCCAATCAGTTCATCGCCATATTGCTCTATGATTTTTGCCAGCGTGCGGCGTGGCTTTTCGTGCATGGTCATGGGTGCAGTCTACTCGCTACCGCGCCTGCCGGGGGGTAGCGCCCATTCCGGTTGTGCCAATCGTGAAAGCGCCCATCCCAATCGCGCAGAACTGGGGCGGACCGGCGTTCGACTGAAGCATCACAGGCGAACTTCCGCTTCGCTGGCGCCGATCTGCAACTTCAGTCCGGGCGCAAGGGTCACGCTGCGCCCGGTGGGCACGTCGGTGACATCGCCATCGGCTTTGGTGGCGACCCATTTTTCGGGCGACAGGTTACGCAAGCCCCAGATGTTGGGCTGGCTGGGGTGCAGCGCGATTTCGGCCCAGGGCGTACTGAAATCGTAGGCGGCAGCGCTGTCGAAGTGATGACCATAGAGTTTGCGGTCGTGGTTGAGCAGGACGACGGTCGCGGTGCCGGCGCGCGTGATGCGAATGCGGGGCGGCAGGCGCAGCGGCTGGGCGCAAGACCAGCAAACGCCGCCACTGTGCAAGGCGGCAGCCGTTCCAGAGACATCACCGGCAGCTCTCGCGGCAGAATTTCCATTGCCTGTCGGCGTGTGCCCGGCGCGCAGGGCCTCGGCGTCGTAGAAATTTTCGGCGCCACAGTTCACGCAATAGTAGAGGCTATCGCGCAGACGGACCAATGCGGCGCGCCATTCGCTTTCGCGCACGCGCCCATGCGCGGGGTCGTGAAGGCCGATGGTAAAGGCGCGCGTAAACAGGTCGCGGATAAATGTGGGGTAGACGGGCCAGAATGCCGCGGCGTTATCGTGCAGGCCCGGGACCGGGCGATTGCTGCTATCCTGGGGATCAAAGATGAAGACAGGTTCTTCGCCATAGAGCCGCGTCATCGCGGGCAGATCGAAACAGCGAATGGCGGCTTCTTTTGCGCCTTCCAGGGGGTGATGGTTCATGAGCAGATAGAACATGAGCACAGCCAGGGAAAAGAGGTCGGTCTGGGCATTGGGCACCGCTTCGCCGCGCACAATTTCGGGCGCCATGAAGCGGGGCGTGCCGCCGATGGTGCCGGGCTTGCCATCGATGTCCACGTTGTCATTGTCGCAAATGCGCACTTCGCCGGTGGTTGGGTCGAAGAAGACATTGCCAAACGAAATATCGCGATAGCACAGCCCTTTGGCGTGGAGTTGCAGAAAGCTGTTGGCAAGCTCGAAGCCTGCGGTCGCGAGGGCGTAGAACGATGGCTCTGCGCGGCGAGTCACCAGATCGATCATGCCCTGGAAGCGCGCCTCGCGCAGCGGCATGAGATAGCCAAAGCCTTTGATGCCGGGCATACTGACAATTTCCATGGGCCAGAGAAAGCGGTCGCTGGGCGCACCCGTCTGGATCGCGCGTTCCAGCCGTTCGCGCAGGCGGTTATCCTGACGCAAATAATGGGGAAAGAACCATTTCAACGCCACAGGCTGGGCACTACCCGATTGGTCACCCACGGCTGGGTTACCAACTTCCGCGGCGTAGACTTCCCCTTGTCCGCCGCCGCCGACAAAACTCTTGACTGTGAGTTGAATGTCGGCAGACCGACTTTGAACGGTTTGGCCTAGTTGAAGCATCTGATTCATAATAGCTATTGTACCTCACTGCAAACGTTTTCCCAGGTTGATGCTTTGCGGGGTATGATCGGTTGCGCCGCGCCAGTGTACATGCGCAATGTTTAATGCGCGGTGTCCTACCATGGAATTTGTCTGCCTTTTGAAACCTTTCGCATGGCGCATGATTATTGATTATAACGATGCAATCATCTCCCAGGTTGCGCTACTTCTCTTTCCCATGACAGAAAAGTGAGTCGACCCAATGCCTGCACCCATTGAAGAATCTGCATCTATTGCCATTCATCCCGATACCATTCCGGGGCGCATTGCGTTGACTGTGCGCGATCTGGATCGAAGCATCGAGTTCTACACCCAGAGTCTTGGGCTGACTGCGCGCCGCATAGACGATAATCATGCCCGCCTGGATGCGCATGGCTATGAGTTGATCCAGTTGCATCAGGTGCCGGCTGCCCGGCCTTGGCCTTCACGAGGCTATGCCGGGCTATATCATTTTGCGCTTTTGTCGCCCACACGCCTGGGCCTTGCCCACGCGTTGCGCCGCCTGGTAGAGACGCAGACTCCGCTGGAGGGCGCAAGCGATCACGGGGTGAGTGAGGCGATCTATTTGCGCGACCCCGATGGGCATGGTATTGAATTATACCGCGACCGTCCGCGTTCTCAATGGCCGGTTGCCGATGGCGAATTGCAGATGGTGAGCGACCCGCTGGATTTGTATGGCATTCTGGGCGAGCTATCTTTGGAAAATCCCGATTGGGAAGGCGTGCAGCCCGGCACGCGTATGGGCCATGTGCATCTGCACGGCAGCGATCTGAACGCCGCACTGGGTTTTTATCGCGATGGACTAGGGCTTAGCCTGATGCAACGGTATGGCGGATCGGCGTTGTTTCTGGCCGCGGGCCAATATCACCACCACCTGGGCGTAAATCTCTGGGCCGGGGCAAATGTGCCGCCGCCTCCCGCCGATATGGCGCGCCTGCTGTGGTATGAGCTGGTGGTGCCGGGCAATGTGGCCGCGATTGTGGAGCAGCTCGCAGCCCAGGGCC